>NZ_CALGNQ010000263.1 GCF_937958535.1 uncultured Georgenia sp.
GAAGTGAGCCCTCGGTGAGAAGTGAGCCCTCGGTGGGACGTGGGGGCTGGGTGGGGTGGCGCACGAGGAGCTGACCGCTCATGCCGAGGTGGACGAGGAGCGCCTCGTCCGGCTCGTCGTCGAGGAGCAGCCACAGGTACTTGCCGCGCCGGACCGCCGCCGTCAGCGTGCGGCCGACGAGCCGGGCGGGCAGGTCGAGCCCGCCGCCGACGTGGCGGCGCACCGCCCGCGGGTGGTGGACGAGGACGGCCTCGACGCGCCGGCCCAGCACGTGACGGGCGAGGCCGTCACGGACGGTCTCGACCTCGGGCAGCTCGGGCACAGCTCAGGAACCGTCCGCGGGCTGCTCGACCGGCTCCTCGGCGGAGAGCCGGGCGTAGGCGTCCTGCGCCGCCTGCTGCTCGGCCACCTTCTTCGCGGTGCCGCTGCCGGTGCCGAAGTCGCGGTCCCCGATGACGACGGTGGCGCTGAAGGTGCGGGCGTGGTCCGGGCCGGCGCCCACCACCTGGTAGGTCGGGGCGGGCAGGCCGCGCGCGGCGACGAGCTCCTGCAGGCTGGTCTTCCAGTCGAGCCCGGCCCCCAGGGTGGCGGCCTCGTCGAGCAGGTCGCCGACGAGCCGCTCGATCATCGCCCGGGTCGGCTCGAGACCGTTGCACAGGTAGGCCGCGCCGATGAGCGCCTCGAGGGTGTCGGAGAGGATGGAGTCCTTGTCCCGCCCGCCGGTGACGAGCTCTCCCCGGCCGAGGAGGATGAACTCCCCCAGGTCCAGCGCCCGCGCCACCCCGGCGAGCGCACGCTGGCTCACCACGGCGGCACGCATCCGGGCCAGGTCGCCTTCGGGTGTGCCGGCGTTGTTGCGGAAGAGCCGCTCGGTGACCACGAGCCCGAGCACCGTGTCGCCGAGGAACTCCAGCCGTTCGTTGGTGGGGATGCCGCCGGCCTCGTGGGCGAAGGAGCGGTGGGTCAGGGCCAGGACGAGCAGCTCGGGGTCGATGGGGACGCCGAGCCGCTCGAGGAGCACCTCGACGTCGTCCCGGGCGGCTCCGGCGGCGGCCTTGCGGGCCATCTCACCGCTCCCCGTCGTCGACCCGGCCCTGCTCGGTCTCGCCGTCGGCGGCGGCGTCCTGGCCGAGGGAGCCGGCGAGCCCGGCGAGGGCGGCCCAGCGGGGGTCGACGACGACGTGCTCGTGGTCGGCCGGCAGGTCGGCCATCCGCTCACCGCAGCCGGGACACAGCCCGCGGCAGCCCTCCTCGCACAGCGGGTGCAGCGGCAGGGAGGTGACGACGGCGTCGCGCAGCACGGGCTCCAGGTCGATGAGGTCGCCCTCGAGCTCGAGCATGTCCTCCGCCTCCTCGTCGCCCTCGGCGAGGGCGGACTCCCGGGCGCCGGGGTAGAAGAAGAGCTCGCTCACCGCCACGGTGCGGGCCTCGTCGATGTCGCGCAGGCAGCGCACGCACTCGCCGTGGACCTGGACGTCGACGTCGCCGGAGACCAGCACCCCCTCCATGACGGCCTCCAGGCGCAGGTGGAGCTGCACCGGGGAGGCGGGCACGACGCCGATGACGGCGGTGCCGTAGTCACCCGGGGCGGGGATCGAGCGCTCGACCGGGCGCATCGCGCCGGGCCGGCGGCCGAGCTCGAACGTGTTGAGCACGAAGGGCGATCGGGGGTCCATGTCTCCGCTCCTGGCTCGTGGGGGTGCAGTCATGCGCTCGCAGCCGCTCCACGTTACCTCACCGCCGGCGCCGCGCGGAGGGGCGGACCGGGGCCCTCAGCCGGCGGCGGGCTGCTGCAGGGTGGCGAGCCGGTCACGGCCGGCGCGGACCTGCTTGGCGATCGCCTCGAGGTCGATCTCGAACTGGGCCAGCTGCCGGTCGCAGTAGTCGTTGGCGTCCCGGGCGAGCTGGGCCGCCCGCTCCTCGGCGGCGGCGATGATCTGCTCGGCACGCTGGTTGGCGAGCGCCACGACGTTCTCCTCGCTCACCAGGCGCTCGGCCTGCTCCTCCGCCTCCTGCAGGATGCGGGCGGCGCGCTCCCGGGCCTCGGCGAGCACCTCCTCCGCCCCGGTGAGGACGTCGTCGGCGGCGCGGATCTCACCGGGGACCACGGCCTTGGCGGCGGCGATGAGGTCCAGCGCCTCGGCCCGGTTGACCAGGGCGGAGGCAGACATCGGCATGGACTTGGCCTGGGTGACGAGGTCGGCGAGCTCCTCGAGGATGGCGACGAGCGAGGCGCCGTCGTGCTCGGTCCCCGGGCGGGTGTCGCTGTGGGCGGTCATCTCGTTCCTCCAGAGTGGGCGAAGGCGTCACGCAGCGCCTGGGCGACGGCGGGCGGGACGAGGCCGGAGACGTCGCCGTCGTGGCCGGCGATGTCCTTGACGAGGGAGGAGGCGATGTGGGCGAGGGCGCCGTCCCCGACGACGAACACCGTCTCGACACCGGCCAGGTGCCGGTTCATCAGGGCCATCGGGTGCTCGGCGTCGAAGTCCGCGCCGCCGCGCAGCCCCTTGACGATGGCGGTGGCGCCCGCGTCGCGGCAGTAGTCGGCGAGCAGGCCGGGGACGGCCTCGACCCGCACGTCCAGCCCCTCGACGGCGGCGCGGGCCAGCTCGACCCGCCGGTCGAGGTCGAAGAGGTAGCGCTTGGCCGGGTTGTGGGCGACCGCGACGACGACCTCGTCGAAGATGTCGCGGGCACGGCGGACGATGTCGACGTGTCCGAGGGTGATCGGGTCGAAGGAGCCGGGGCAGACGGCCAGCCTCGTCGTCCGTCCCGTGGGTCGCTCGGCCATGGCGCTCACGGTAGCGGTCGCCGCGGGGCGGTCGCGGGAGGCGGGCGGTGGTGTCGCCACTCGGTGCCCGGTGCGGTCAGGCCTCCTCGGCGCCGGCGAACCACAGCACCGTGTCGCCGTAGCGGCGCTCGTCGGTCGGCTCCAGCCCGGCCGGCCACGTCGGTTCCGGGCTGCGGCGGGAGCGCTCGACGACGACGACGGCGTCCGGGGCGAGCCAGCGCGTCACCTGGGCCAGGACGTCGGCGAGGTCGTCCTCGGCGACGTCGTAGGGCGGGTCGACCAGGACCAGGTCGTAGGCGGTCGTCGGCTCCCCGCTGAGGTAGCTGCGCACCGTCGCCGGGACGACGGTGACCTGGCGCAGCCCGAGCGCGGAGACGTTGCGCCGGCAGGCGGCGACGGCGGGGCGGGCGGAGTCGACGAGGGTGACCGCCACGGCGCCGCGGCTGGCGGCCTCCAGGCCGAGCGCGCCGGAGCCGGCGTAGAGGTCGAGCACGCGGGCCCCGGCGACCACGCCCCGGTGCTCGAGCCGGGAGAAGAGGGCCTCCCGGACCCGCTCGCTCGTGGGGCGCGTGGCCCCGCGCGGGACGGTGAGCGTCCGCCCGCCCGCGGTGCCGGCCACGATCCGGGTCACGGTCCTGCCCCCGGGTCGCCGAGGAGGCCGGTGGGCACCTGGAGGTCGACGACGGCGATGACGAGGAGGACGACCACGACGACCATGAGGGCGAGGACGACGCCGACCGCCCACAGCCACCACTGCGGCCGGCGGTTCACCGTGACCGCCGCGGGGTCGTGGGGCGCACCGCCAGCGCGACGGCGAGCGCCGCGGCGAGGACCTGCAGGACGAGGAGCACGGGCCCGACGCTACCGGTGAGCACGGCGACGGCGAACGGGACGGCGCCGACGATCGCGACGTCGGGGCCGGTGCTGACGACGCTCGCCAGGCCGGACGGGTAGGCGCCCATCGGGGTGATGATGAGCGGTCCGGAGAAGTCCGGCGGCGGGCGGTAGGCGGAGCGCACCGCCCCACCGGCCCACACCGGCGCGGCGAGCAGCCCGAGCGTGAGCCAGCCGCCGACGTCGCCGTGGACGAGGCCGAGCACCCCGAACACCGGCACCGACCACACGAGCACGGCGAGCCCGGGGACGGCGAGCCGCCAGGCCCGCACCGTGCGCGCCCCCACCGGCAGCAGGGCGTCGAGGGCGGGGACGGCCTCGGCCGCGCGCGCCCCCTGCGCGCCGGCGAGGGCGGCGAGCCAGGCGCCGGTGACGACGAGGAGCACCGTGACCAGGGTGGGCAGCTCGGGGACGAGCGGGGCGAGGAGCGCGAGCGCGCCGGCGACGCCGAGCTGGACCAGGCGCCGTGGCGCGCGGAGCAGGAACAGCGCGTCGGCGACGGCGAGGGCGGCAC
>NZ_CALGNQ010000264.1 GCF_937958535.1 uncultured Georgenia sp.
GAGCGCTCGGTGGAAAGTGGGCTCTCGGCGGGAAGTGGGCTGGGGCGCCGTCAGAGGCCGCCGCGGAGGGCGGCGACGGGCTCGAGGGAGGCCGCCTTGAGCGCCGGATAGGTGCCGGCGACCAGGCCGATGACGCCGCCGAGCAGCGCCGCGCCCCCGACGAGACGCAGGTCGAGGATCGGGGTCCACGCCTGCGCGATGCTGATCCCGACGACGGCGAAGGAACCCAGCGCAGCACCGATGAGCCCGCCGAGCAGGCCGATCGTCACGGACTCGAGGATGAACTGGGCGGCGATCTGCCGGCGGCTTGCCCCGAGCGCGCGCCGCAGGCCGATCTCCCCCACCCGCTCGATGACGCCGAGCAGGGTGACGTTGGCGATGCCCAGACCGCCCACGAGGAGCGCCACCCCACCGAGCGCGAGGAAGATCGCGTTGATGTCCGCCTGGACGTTCTCGCGCAGCCGGTTGCCCAGGCTGGGCGCCTGGACGCTGATGTTCTCCGGGTTGTTCGGCGCCAGCGCCACGGGCGCCTGCTCGCTGAGCAGCGGACCGGCGCCGACGGCGATCCGCACCTGCGCCTGGGACGGTGCGGTGAGGCCGAAGTCGGCGCGGGCGGTGCCGAGCGGGATGACCACGGCGTCGAGCACGTCGCGCCGTCGGGCCACGTCCTCGACGATGCCGATGACGGTGTAGGCCTCCTCGCCGATGAAGATCGACGGCTGGGAGTCCACCCGGTTGATCCCGAGCCGCTCCGCGGCCGCGGCGCCGAGCACGGCCACCCGGTCGGCGCGGGTGTCGTGGCCCGAGTCGAACATCCGGCCGGTGGCCAGGGTGCCGCGCAGGGCCGGCAGCAGCTGCTCCGAGCTCGCGACGATGTGCGGCTGCACCTGCGCCGCCGCGGCCGGGTCGACGAGCGGCACGGAGGTCACCCGGCGGTCCCCGGCGTCGACGTCGGCGAGGAGCACCGCGGCCTCGACCCCGTTGAGACGCCCGAGCCGCTCCGGGGTGTCCCACGGCAGGGCGACCCGGGCCCGGCTCGACCCGTCCGCCCCCTGTGTCGTGCCCGGCTCGACCACGGCCTGGGTGGCGGCGACGGCGTCGAACTGGCGGGCGATCTGCCCCCCGCCGGTCTGGGCCATCCCGATCGTCACGACGAGTGCGGCGATGCCGAGCACCGTGCCGAGGATCGTCAGGGCGAGCTTGCCCGGCCGCGCCCCGATGCCGTGCCCCGACTCCCGGAGGAGGTCGCGCAACCCGAAGCCCTTCACGCGACCTCCCGCAGGACGCCGTCGGTGATGCGCACCCGGCGTTGGGCGCGGGCGGCGACGGCGTCGTCGTGGGTGATGACGAGGAGGGTGAGGCCGTCGGCGTGGAGCTCGTCGAAGAGGTCGAGCACCTCGCGGGAGGTGGCGCTGTCGAGGTTGCCGGTGGGCTCGTCGGCGAGCAGCAACCGTGGCGAGGTGGCGACCGCGCGCGCCACGGCCACCCGCTGCCGCTCGCCGCCGGAGAGCGTGGTGGGCCGGAAGTCGATGCGGTGCTCCAGCCCGACCCGGCGCAAAGCCTGGTAGGACCGGCGCAGCCGCTCGCTGCGCGGGGTGCCCGAGTACATGGTGGCGAGCAGGACGTTCTCCAGCACCGTACGGTGCGGGAGCAGGTGGAATGCCTGGAAGACGAAGCCGATCAGCCCGCCCCGCAGGGCTGTGCGCTCCCGCTCCTCGGCGGTGTGGGTGGGGATGCCGTCGAGCCAGTACTCCCCGCTCGTCGGGCGGTCGAGCAGCCCGAGGAGGTTGAGCAGGGTCGACTTGCCCGAGCCCGAGGGCCCGACGATGGAGAGGTACTCCCCGCGCTCGACCCGCAGCGTCGTGGGGTGGAGGGCGTGGACGACGGGTGGCCCGGGGAAGGAGCGGGTCACCGCGCGCAGGTCGACCACGGGGCGGTCGGCGTGCGCGTCGTCCGGTGCGGCGGTGTCGTGCAGGTCCGTCACCGGCAGGGGCGGCCCGTTCACCCGCCCACCACCACGAGGTCGCCGACGCCGAGCTCGGCGGAGCGGACCTCGACGTAGCCGCCGGCGGTGAGGCCGGTCTCGACGACGACGATCTGGGTGCGTCCCTCGCCGCGGTCCACTTCCACCCGGCTCTCGCCGCCCGGGCCGGCGGTGAGCGCCGCGACCGGGACGGCGAGCACCTCACCACCCGTGGACTCCAGCGGGATCGTCACCCGCACGTTGGAGCCCACGATGGCGGCCCGCTGCTCCTCGGTGATCTCGACCGGCTCGAGCACGAGCCGACGCCGGTCCCCGCCGCCGGAGCCGCCGCCGTCGTCCTCGGAGCGTGCCGGGCCGGTGGTGATCTCGGTGACGGTGGCCGCGACCTCGGTGTCCCCGACGGTGAAGGAGGCGGCCATCCCCTCGGAGACGAGCGCGGCGTCCGATGCCGACACGCTCGCCAGCACCTGGAGGTTGGCGCCGGAGATCGTCAGGGCCTCCCCGGTGACGGTGGCACCCCGGCTGACGAGCACGGAGTCCACCCGGCGGGGCAGGGTGTCGACGTAGACGACCTCGGCGGCGGGCAGCGGTGTGCTTGCCGCCCGCCGGGCCTCCTCCACGGCGCGGCGGGCCTCGTCGACGGCCTGTGCCGCGGCGTCGCGCGCCGCGGTCTCGGCGGACACGTCCGGCGCGGACAGGGCCTCCTCGCGCTCGGCCCGGACGAGGGCGAGCTCCTCTCGGGCCTGGGTGACCGCCTCGGCGCCCTCGCCGCTGTCGATGGCGGCCTGGACGGCCCGCTCGGCCCGGGCGACCGCGGTGTCCAGCCGCAGCCGCTCGGACCGCGGCGGCCCGCCGCGGGCCCGGTCGAGCTCGGCCTGCGCCTGCGTCAAGCCCTCCTCGGCGGCGCGCAGGTTGTCCCGCGCGGCCTGGAGCATCTCCTCAGCGCCCTCCTCGGCGGTGGGTGCCGGGTAGCCGCTCTGCGCGTAGAGCGCGGCGACGGCGGAGGCGGTGTCGGCGTCGAAGACGTCGGAGCCGACGTCGCCGGGGTCGAGGTGGAGGGAGGCGAGCGCCTCCTTGAGCTGCAGGACGTCCGGGCCGGAGCTGCCGACCCGCAGGGTGCGGTAGACGGGCAGCTCACCGGGCAGCACGATGACCGGCCGGCCGGCGACCTCGAGCACGACGTCACCGGCGTCGACGACGTCGCCCACCTCCGGGACCTGCCCGGTGACGACGGGAGGCGCGCCGAGGTCGGCGGTCTCGACGCTCACCGGCACCGGGTCGTCGTACAGCGCGTCGCCGCGCAGCGTGAGGTCGGTGGTGAGCTCGCGTTGCTCGACCGGGACGGTGATGAGCCCGGCCTCGGGCGGGGCGGCCTCGGCGGCCCGCTGGGCGGGTGAGATGACGAGGTGGCTGAGCGCGACCCCCGCACCGAGGCTCACGACGGCGGTCGCGGCGATGGCCACGATGGTCCGGTTGGCGCGGGGCGGGCGGACGTCCGGCGGGACGTCGTCGAGGTCGTCCGGAGCGGCCAGGCCCGCGACCCCCAGCGCGTCGTCGTCCCGGCGGGGGCGGGCGGCGCGGACGGCGCGCCAGGTGACGCGTCGGGTCACGACTCCTGCCCGTAGGTCGCGACCAGCGCCTCGATGTCGCTCTGCCACGTCTCGAGGAACTTCTCCTCGTGCTCGAACTGGACCGCGAGGTACCGGGACTGGGTGCCGAGCTCCGCCTGGCAGGTGCTGTCGGCCACCGCCGTGGCGATCTCCCGCTCACGCAGCTCGGCGATGACGTCCTCGCCGATGAGGTCACGGACCGGGTCGGTGTTCGGGCCCATCGCGTCCCAGTCGAGGTTCTCCCAGTCGATCTGCGTCTCGGCCTCGGTGTAGAGCCGCTCCCACTCCTCGTAGAGCGGGGCGGCGGCATCCTCCGGGGCGGTCATCCCGTCGAAGCCGGCGTCGGCCATGCACGCGGCCCACTCGTCGTTGATCTCGGCGACCTCCGGGTCACGCTGGACGTCGTCGTAGAGCCGCTCGGCGGCGGCGAAGAGCTCGCTGAAGGCCGGGTCCTCCCACATGTCCTGCTCGTTGCCCTGGTCGTAGACCTCGTGCTGGGCGAGGCCGTAGCACCCGGCGTCCTCCCAGCTGTACTCCACGTCGACGTCCTCGACCCACTCGCCGTCGTCCTCGAACTCCTCCATGGGGCCGTGGAGGGCCTCGAAGTACGCCTCCTGCTCGGCGGGCGACATCGCCATGACGTAGTCGTCGTTCGGGTCGGCCCACTCCTCGACCGGCTCCTGCGGCTGCTCGTCGGCCCAGGGGTCGGTGGTGATGCCGTAGCCGTACTGCTCGGCCCACTCCGGGCTGCCCCAGTCGTCGTCCTCGTCCCACACGACGAAGGAGTCGTCGAACGTCACCGGGATGTACTCGAAGCCCTGCTCGGCCATGCAGGTGGCGATGATCTCCTGGACCTCCCGCTCCCGCTCGGCCATCTCCCGCTCCTGCTCCTCGGGGCTGAGGTCACCGCCGTAGAGGTCGGCGAGCGCCTTGCTCAGCGGGCTGTCCTCCCACGAGAGGTCCTCGGCCGGGGCGGCGTCCTGGCCACAGGCGGCAAGGACGGCGACGGCCAGCGCGGCGGCGGCTACGGGCAGGGGACGGCGCATCTCGGCTCCTCGGACAGGGGCCCGCTCCTGTCTCCGGCCCGCTGCGCCGAGACTATTGACTCAGCGCCGACCCGGAGTCGTCCCCAAGGATGATTTCTTCCCTGGCAAGTCACCTTTTGGTAACGGCTGACGACGGCTCCGGTCGGGGTGCCGTCTACAGTGGAGCGGTGACTGCCCAACCAGTGAAAGATGCGATCGTCTGGATCGACTGCGAGATGACCGGCCTGGACCTCACCCGGGACGCGCTCATCGAGGTCGCGGTCGTCGTCACGGACTCCGAGCTGCAGCCGGTCGACGCCGGGCTCGACCTCGTCATCGCGCCGCCGCCGGGCGCGGTGGAGCAGATGGTCGACGTCGTGCGCGAGATGCACACCACCTCGGGACTGCTCGAGGAGCTGGACTCGGGCCTGTCGCTGGAGGAGGCACAGCGGCGGGTGCTGGAGTACGTCCGCAGGTGGGTCCCGGAGGAGCGCAAGGCGCCGCTGGCCGGCAACTCGGTGGGCACCGACCGGGCGTTTCTCGAGCGGGACATGCCCGAGCTCGTCGCGCACCTCCACTACCGGATCATCGATGTCTCCTCGATCAAGGAGCTCGCCCGGCGGTGGTACCCCCGGGCCTACTTCCACTCCCCGGCGAAGCAGGGGGGGCACCGCGCGCTGGCGGACATCCTCGAGAGCATCGACGAGCTGCGCTACTACCGGGCGGCGCTGTGGCCGCAGGGCGAGGGCCCGGACACCGCCACCGTCAAGGCCGCGGCCGAGGCGGTGCAGGCGACCTCGACGGCGCTGACGATCGCCAGGCTGGCGGCGGAGGGCAGCGCGGCGAGTACGCCGGAGGGCAGCACCAGCGAAGGTGAGACACGCATCACCGCCTCCTGAGGCCTCCTGGTTCCCCACCACCGGCCCGGACGGGCTAGAGTGTGGGACTGCTGCGTCATTGCGGCGCGCATGGTGGGTGTAGCTCAGTTGGTAGAGCACCGCGTTGTGGTCGCGGGTGTCGCGGGTTCAAGTCCCGTCACTCACCCAGGGAGAACGAGGCCCGGGCTTCTGGTCCGGGCCTCGTCCGTTCTCCGGCCCGCCCGGGCCGGGCATGGTCCCCCCGCCGCGGACGAGGCGGCGGGCCCCTCCGCCGGAGACGGCCCGCCTCACCCGCCCACGTGACGGGAACGGCGACATCTCAGGCGAAGTCGAGACCGAGCAGGGCGTTCTCGGTGACCTCCGGCAGCGCCGGGTGGATCCAGTACTGCCCGGTCGCGACCTCACGCACGTCGAGGTCGAAGGCCATGACGGTGATCATCTGCTGGATCAGTGTGGCGGCCTGCGGGCCCATGTAGTGGGCGCCGAGGAGCCGGCCGGTCGCGCGGTCGGCGATGAGCTTGGCAAGGCCGGTGGTGTCCTCCATCGCCCAGCCGTAGGCGACGTCCCCGTACCGCTGCACCTTGACGGTGACGTCGTAGCCCTGCTCCCGGGCCTCCTCCTCGGTGAGCCCGACGCAGGCGACCTGCGGGTTGGTGAAGGTCGCCGACGGCACGTGCTCGTGCGGCAGCCGGCGCAGGTCGTCCGGGTGGAGCAGGTTGTGGCGCACGGTGCGCATCTCGGCGTTGGCGACGTGCTTGAGCATGTACGGGGAGGAGACGTCGCCCAGCGCCCACACGCCCTCGGCGGAGGTGGAGCGGCCGTACTCGTCGACGGCGACCCGGCCGTCCGGGGTCATCTCGATGCCGGCGGAGGCGAGGTCGAGCTGGTCGGCGTTGGGGACGCGTCCGGTGGCGACGAGCAGGACCTCCCCGGTGACGGTGGAGCCGTCGTCGAGCCGCACGCGCACCCCGTCGTCGGTCTCCTCGGCCCCGATCGCGGTGCGCCCGGAGACCACCTCGTAGCGCTGGGCGGCGAGCTCGTTGAACCGGTCGCGCAGGTCGGCGTCCAGACGCCGCAGCAGCGGGGAGCGGGAGACGATGGTGACCTCGGTGCCGAACGCCTCGAAGACGTGGGCGAACTCCATGGCGATGTACCCGCCACCGATGATGACGAGGGACCTGGGCAGCTCGGGCAGCCGCATGATGTCCTCGTTGGTGTGGTAGCGCACGCCCGAGGCGGCGATCGCCTCGGGGATGAAGGGCCGTGAGCCGGCGGCGATGACCACCTGGTCACCGGAGATGATCTTCTGCTCGGCCCCCTGGCCGGTGCGCAGGGTACGCTCCCCGACGAAGACGGCGTGCTGGTCGTAGACGTCGATGTTCGGGGTCTGCGGCCCGCGCCGGTACTCCTCGCCGCTGCGGGCGATCGGGTCCACCCGCTGGGCGAAGACGCGGTCCACGATGCTCGGCCAGTCGACGCAGACCTGCGCGTCCAGGCCCAGCCGGCCGGCCTGGCGGGCCTCCAGCGCGACGTCGGCGGCGTAGACGAACATCTTCGTGGGGATGCAGCCGACGTTGAGGCACGTCCCGCCGAAGGTGCCCTTCTCGACGATGGCGATCGACCGGTCGTCGAGCTCGGGTCCGGGGATCGAGTTCCCCGAGCCGGTGCCGATGATGACGAGGTCGTAGTGCGCGTCCACGGCGATGTCGGTCGCCGGGGCGTGCTCGTCCACCGCCGTGCCACGGGCAGCGCTGGTCATGGGGGCTCCAATCGTTCGTCGGCGCACGGTCGAGAACGGCCGGCACGGGCCCGCGCGGAGGTGGAGGTGTCCACGCTCGGGCGGCGGCCGTCTCCCCCGGCAGGGGTGCGCAGCCGGTCGTGGGGGATGCAGCGAGTCTAGGCCGGGTGGGGAGCCGGGACGAAACACCGCCGACCGTCGACGTTGACCGACGTGCACCGGTCCTGAACGCCGGAGGGGTACACACCCAGGACCGTCGCCGACGGTCCAGGAAGGACCACCATGTACGTCTACTCCCCCGAGTTCCTCGACGCCGAGGGCGCCTACCGGCGCGAGCAGCTGACCCGCGCCTGGCCGTCGCGACGGACGAGGCGGGCGAGACACCGACGGGCCGCACGACCGGAGCGCTCGAGCTCGGCCGCGAGGCCGACGACCTCCTCGCCGCCGGAGCCCGCGGCCCTGCCGGCGCCCGCACCTCCCGTCACCGCCGGCCCGCAGGCGGAGCGCACCCCGGTCCCGGCGGCGCACGTGTAGGCCGCGGGCGGGAGGACACGCCGGGCCGGGACGTCGTGCGTCGGACGCGCCGCGACGGGCCGGTCGTCCTATGCTCGCTGGGACCTCGGCGGCACGGGCGCACGGCGCCCGCAGGAACGGAAGGCGGATGCCATGGCCGGTGGCCTCGCCGCGCTGCTGGACGACATCGCCGCACTGGCCAAGCTCGCCGCCGCGTCGGTGGACGACATCGGTGCCGCAGCGGGACGGGCGAGCGCGAAGGCGGCGGGCGTCGTCATCGACGACACCGCGGTGACGCCGCGCTACGTCCACGGCTTCACCGCCGACCGTGAGCTGCCCATCATCCGGCGGATCGCCACCGGGTCGGTGCGCAACAAGCTCCTCTTCATCCTCCCGGCGATCCTGCTGCTGAGCCAGTTCCTCCCGTGGCTGCTCACGCCGATCCTCATGCTCGGCGGCCTGTACCTCAGCTACGAGGGGGCGGAGAAGCTCTACGAGTACGTCACCGGGCACCACAGGGAGCAGACGGCGGCGCCGGCCGCGGCCCGTGGCGCCGACCACGAACGGACGATGGTCAGCGGCGCGATCCGCACCGACTTCATCCTCTCCGCCGAGATCATGGTGATCGCGCTCAACGAGGTCGCCGCGGAGCCGCTGCTCAACCGGGCGCTCATCCTCATCGTCGTCGCCCTGGCCATCACCGCGCTCGTCTACGGCGTCGTCGCGCTCATCGTCAAGATGGACGACATCGGCCTGCGGCTCGCCGAGCGGGAGTCGCCCCTGTCGCAGCGGGTGGGGCGCATGCTCGTCCAGGCGATGCCGAAGGTGCTCGCCGTGCTCTCCGTCGTCGGGGTCATCGCGATGCTCTGGGTGGGCGGCCACATCCTGCTCGCCGGTGTGGACACGCTCGGGTGGCACTCGCCGTACGACCTCGTCCACCGCCTCCAGGAGGCCGTCACCGGCTCCCTGGGCGCGCTGAGCGGGTTCGTCACCTGGCTGGTCGACACGCTCGCCTCGGCGGTGGTCGGGCTCCTCGTCGGCGCTGCGGCGGTCGGCGTCATGCACCTCGTCCCGCGCCGGAAGACGTCCGGCGCGGGCCACTGAGGCCCCGCCGCACCGACGGCGGTGTGCCGGTGCCGGGACGACGCGTGAGCCCGCGGGTCACGCGGGGTCAGCGCCTGCCGAGGTACCCGTCGGGCGTCACGGGCAGGGCGCGCTTGTGCGCCGTGCGCCGGTACCAGCCGACGATCGTGGCCTCGTCCTCCGCGGGGACGTCCCTGCCCTCGAGGTAGTCGTCGACGACGTCGTAGCGCACGCCCAGCGCCTCCTCGTCGGGCAGCATCGGCTTGTCGGACTCGAGGTCGGCCGTGGGGACCTTGTTCACCAGCGCCTCCGGGGTACCGAGGTGCACCCCGATCTCCCGCACCCGGCGCTTGGGCAGCCCGAACAGCGGGGTGACGTCCGCGGCGCCGTCGCCGTACTTGGTGAAGAAGCCGACCGCTGCCTCGGCGGCCTGGTCCGTCCCCACGACGAGCATCCCGCGGGCGCCGGCGATGGCGTACTGGGCGGTCATCCGCAGCCGCGCCTTGACATTGCCCTTGTGGTAGGCGTCCCGGGCGTCGGTGACCGGGGTGGCCGAGGCGAGGATCTGGTCCCACAGCTCGTCGGTGGCCGGGCCGATGTCGACCGTCTCGACGACGTCGGGGGCGATGAACTCCACCGCGGCGGCGGCGTCCTCCTCGTCCTTCTGCACCCGGTAGGGCAGCCGGACGGCCACGAAGCGGGCCTCGCCGCCGGCCGCGCGGACACGTTCGCAGGCGAGCTGGCACAGCCGCCCGGCGACGGTCGAGTCGACCCCGCCGCTGATCCCCAGGACGAGCCCCTTGGCGCCGGTGTCCTGGAGGTAGCGGGCGAGGAAGTCGATGCGCCGTTCCGCCTCGGCGGCGGCGTCGAACGTGTCGGGGTCGACGACCTCGAGGGCGGCGATGATCTGCGACTGGAGCTGCTTGTCCGTCATTCCGCTCAATCTAGTGGTGGGGACCGCCGCAGTCCTGCCGGGGGCACGGCCGGTCGCTAATCTGGCGGGGGCGGCGGCACGGCAGCCGCCAGTGACCACACAGGAGGTGCTGCGTGACGGGGACGCTCAGCGGGACTCCCGGCGCCCACCCCGAGCTCGACGACCCACCCGCGGACCCGTTCGGGCTGCTGCGGGAGTGGGTCGCGGCCGCCGAGACCGCCGGGATCCCGGACACGCTCGCGGCCGCCCTGGCGACGGTCGGGGTCGACGGCGCCCCCTCCGTCCGCTTCGTCGCGCTCAAGGAGGTGACCGAGGCCGGCGTCGTCTTCGGCACGAGCACCGAGAGCCCCAAGGGGCGGGACATGAGCCGCGACCCGCGTGTGGCGCTGGCGGTGTACTGGCGCGACACCATGCAGCAGGTCCGCCTGACCGGACGGGCGCGCCCGCTCGACGACGAGGCGTCCGACCGCCTCTTCCACGCCCGCGTCCGGGCAGCCCAGGCCGCGACGATCGTCTCCCGGCAGAGCGAGCCGCTCACCTCCGAGCCCGCCCTGGCACAGCAGGCGGCGGAGCTGGAGCGCGGCACCGAGGAGCTGGTCCGGCCGGCCCACTGGCGGGCCTGGCTCGTCACCGCGCAGACGGTGGAGTTCTGGGTGGGCAGCACCGGGCGCCTGCACCGCCGCCTGGCCTACACGCGGACGGCCGACGGCTGGTCCGCCCGCCGCCTGCAGCCCTGACCCTGCGGCGGGCGGCGGGCCCGCCTACCGTGGGCGGATGGCCACGCCACCCGCGTCCCCGCTCGACATCGCCCTGCCCCACGGGCGGGGCCGCCGTGTGCTCGTCACCGGCGCCACCGGGTACGTGGGCGGGCGCCTCGTCCCCGAGCTCGTGGCGGCCGGCTTCACGGTGCGGGCGGGGGCCCGCGACCCGAGCCGGCTCGCCTCCCGGCCGTGGGCGCGCGACGTCGAGGTCGTCGAGGCGGACCTGCAGTCGCCCGAGCAGGTGCGGGACGCGATGCGCGACGTCCACACCGTGCTCTACCTCGTCCACTCGATGGGCGGCGGCCCGGGGTTCGTCGAGCAGGAGGCCGGGATCGCCCGGACGGTGGCCGAGGCCGCCGTGGGCGCCGGCGTGCGGCAGGTCGTCTACCTCGGTGGGCTCCACCCGGACAAGTCGCTCGCCGAGCTGTCGGACCACATGCGCTCGCGCGAGCAGGTGGCGCGGATCCTCCTCGACTCCCGGGTCCCGACGGTCGTGCTGCGCGCCGGCGTCGTCATCGGCTCGGGCTCGGCGTCCTTCGAGATGATCCGTCACCTCACCGAACGGCTGCCCGTCATGCCCGGCCCGCGCTGGCTGGACAACCTCGTCGAGCCGATCGCGATCCGCGACGTCCTGTACTACCTCGCCCACGCGTGCGCGCTGGACGAGCCGGTCGACCGCACCTTCGACATCGGCTGCGGCCGCCCCCAGCGCTTCCGCGAGCTGCTCTCCGACTACGCCGAGGTGGCCGGGCTGCGCCGGCGCCGGATCTACGCCCTGCCCGTCCCGGCACCCCGGCTGTCCGGCTTCTGGATCGGGATGACCACCCCGATCCCCCGCGGGCTGGCGATGCCGCTCGCCGCCTCGATGGCCGAGGACGCGGTCGCGCGCGAGCACGACATCGCCGCCCTGGTGCCCGACCCACCCGGCGGCCTGACGCCCTACCCCGAGGCCTGCCGGCGCGCCGTCGGCCGCCAGCTCTCCGGCGACGTCGCCCACACCTGGGACGACGACGTCACGACGACGGCGGACCCGGCCGACCCGCTCCCCTCCGACCCGCAGTGGGCCGGACACACCGTCTACACCGACGTGCGCGAGCGGGAGGGGGCAGCACCACCGAGCGCGGTGTGGCGGGTCATCGAGGGCATCGGCGGGAGCAACGGCTGGTACTCCGCTCCCCTGCTCTGGCGGGTGCGCGGGCTGCTGGACCAGGCCGTCGGCGGCTACGGGCTGGCGCGTGGGCGCCGCCGGCCCGACACCCTCGAGGTGGGTGACCACGTCGACTTCTGGCGGGTGGAGGCGGTCGAGCCCGGCCGGCGGCTCACCCTGCGCTCGGAGATGCGCACGTCCGGGCGCGCCTGGCTGGAGCTGTCGGTGGAGCCGCAGCCGGGTGGCGGGTCACGCTACCGGCAGCGGGCGGTCTTCTTCCCGCGCGGGGTGCCCGGGCGGCTCTACTGGGCGGCCGTGCTGCCCTTCCACGTACTCATCTTCCCGTCGATGGCGCGCAACATCCTGCGCGCCGCCGCCGGTGCGGCCGGGGCTGAGCGGCGGGCTCAGGCGTAGAAGCCCTCGCGCAGGTTGATGCCGTGCTCGACCCACACCTTGAGCGCGGCGAGCATCCCGGTCCAGCCCTCACAGTTGCCGAAGGCGTTGCGCGCTCCGTCCGGCGTCACCTGCCACGAGGACTCGGTGATCGTCACCAGGGTGCGGGTGTCGCCGTCGAGCGGCTCGAGCTCGAAGGTCACCCGGGTCATCCCGCGCTCGTCGGTGGTGGCCTGGCTGTCCCACTCGATGACGATGCGGCGCGGCTTGTCCGCCTCGACGACACGGACGGGGAACGGACCGGGGAAGTCGTGGAACTCCCAGGTGACCTCGGTGCCGGACTCCAGGCGTCCTTCGGCGCCACCGGTGGTGAAGTACCGGGAGATCTGTGCTGGATCGGCGATGGCCTCGTAGACCTCGGCGACCGGACGCGCGATGCGCCCCGAGACGGTGAACGTGAGCTCGGACAGGTCGGTGGCTTTCATGTGATATTTTTACAACATGTCTGTCGGGCGGGTCAACGGGTCGGACGACGACGACCGTGTCTTCAAGGCGCTGGCCTCCCCCACGCGCCGGCGCATCCTCGACCTGCTCAAGTCCGGCACCCGCACCACCGGTGAGGTCTGCGCCCACTTCCCCGAGCTCGACCGCACGACCGTCCTGCAGCACCTGCGCGTGCTCGAGCGGGCCGAGCTCGTCACGGGCCGGAAGGTGGGACGGGAGCGGCACCTCGCGCTCGCCCCGCTGCCCATCAAGCGCATCCACGACAGGTGGATCGGCCAGTACGCCCGTGCCGCGGTCGAGCTGCTCGCGGACCTCGACCGCGGGTGAGGGTCGGCGGCCGGCCTGCACGCCCCGCCGCCGTCGGCCGACAATGGCCCGATGCCGCTCCTCACCGTGGGCCACGGCCCGCTCGACCGCGCCGGGCTCGCCGCCCTGCTCACCGCGGCCCGCATCGGCCTCGTCGTCGACGTCCGCCGCTTCCCGGGCAGCCGCCGCAACCCGGACGTCAAGCGGGAGGCGCTGGCGCAGTGGCTGCCCGAGGAGGGCGTGCGCTACCGCTGGGAGGAGCGCCTGGGCGGCCGGCGCCGGCTGCCCGCCGACTCACCCGACACGTGGTGGCAGGTCGAGGCCTTCCGTGCCTACGCGGCCCACACCCGCACGCCGGAGTTCGGTGACGCGCTCGACCAGGTCGCCGCGGAGGCGGCGGACACCCGGGTGGCGGTCATGTGCTCGGAGTCGGTGTGGTGGCGCTGCCACCGCCGGATTGTCGCCGATGTCGCGACACTGGTGCTGGACCTGCCCGTCCACCACCTCATGCACGACGGCCGCGAGCGCCTCCACGAGCCCGCGGAGGGTGCCCGGCTGAGCGACGGCCTCGTCGTGTGGGACGGCGGTCAGCGGCGGTCGTAGGTGAGGACGAGGTTCCCGCTCGGGAACGCCCGCACGTCGGTGAGGTCGAGCTCGGCGGGGGCCAACGCTCCCCCGGCGAGCATCGGGTGCCCGGCGACCACCGGCGTCAGGACGACGACGGCACCGGGTGAGCGCCGTCGTCGTCCTCGCCGGGGTCACTTCTTCTGCACCGTGATGGACCACTCCGCGTCGCCGATGCGGCGGTAGTCGGTCACCGGGTAACCCTCCTGCGCCGCCCACCGGGGGATGGCGTCGGTGGCCTGGGTGCAGTCGAAGTTGATGGTGAGGTAGTCCCCCTCGGGAAGGGAGGCGATGGCGTCCTTCGCCTCGACGAGGGGGAAGGGGCAGACCTGTCCGGAGGTCTCCAGGGTGATCGGCACGGGTGCTCCTTTCATCAGGCGTCCACGAGGGACGGGGTGGCGGTGCGCTGCGCGGTCGGGCGGTGGCGCAGGATGAAGATGTGGGTGGCGGCGCCGGTGCCGAGCACCATGAAGCCGAACGACAGCCAGCCCTGGTAGGAGAACTGGGCGGTGTTGACCATGGCGTTGCCGATGGTGCAGCCGCCGGCCAGGGCGGCGCCGACGCCCATGAGCGTGCCGCCGGCGATCGAGCGGACCATCGTCGTCGCGTCGGGGACGCGCAGGCGGAACTCGCCCGAGCCCTTGGCGGCGACGTAGGCCCCGAGGAGGATGCCGAGGATGAGGTAGACGCCCCAGTCGACGAGCTCGACGTCGCCGGTGACGAGGAAGGTCACCAGGTTGGCCGAGGGGGTGGTGATCCCGAGCCCGGCGGGTCGTCCGGCGGCCGTGCTCAGCGGCCAGGCAGCGATCGCGATGACGCCGATGACGACGGCTGCCGTGAAGGCGTGCCAGGGCTTGTCGAAGAGCAGGTGGGCGAGCCCGCGGCGGCGCGGGGGCAGGGTGGCGAGCTTCGGCTCGGCCGCGATGTGCCGTGACGCGGCGTACCCGACGGCGAGCACGAGCACCGCGACCAGCCACCACGGCGAGATGCCGAGCGTCTCGTGGATCGACGTGAGCCCGACGGTGTGGGAGCGGGCTGCGGCGGTGAGCTCGGCGAAGGCTCCGTACTTCATCACGGCGGCGGAGCCGGCGTAGCAGACGAGCGCGAACCACGAGCCGATGAGGCCCTCGCTCGAGCGGTAGAAGGTGCCGGTCGCGCACCCGCCGGCGAGGACGATCGCGAAGCCGAAGACGAAGGCGCCGACGATGGTCGCGACGGGCGCGAGCTCGCGAGCACCGAGCTCGATGACGCCGAGGGCGTCGAGGGCGAAGACGCCGATGCTCTGGACGGCGATGACGATGAGGAACGCGGTGATCCAGCGCGTGTTGCGCCCGATCCACACGTCTCGGAAGGCACCGGTGACGCAGAAGCGTCCCCGTTGCATGGCGAAGCCGAGTGCTCCGCCGACGGCAAGTCCGGTGAGGACCATGAGGTGTACCCCTGTGCTCAGGTTCGACAGATCGGGCCCGGTGCGGCAGCGCACGCGGGCAGGCATCGCCCGGGATACCCGGGGACGGACGAGAGGTGGCGAGGTGCGATGGGCCGGCGCACCACCGGGGTCGGTTGCTCGAGCCGTCAGGCGAGCATCACCGACACTCGCCGGTACACAGGTGGTCGGCGGTCGGGCGCGGCAGGTGCGTCGAGCGTCGCGTCATGGTTCCCCCCTGGTCCGGTCGGACGACGAGCGACGACGCTAGGGAGCCGGACGGGGCCGGTCCAGCACCGTCCGCTGCGTGAGACGGACCACAGCGGGGTGTCCGGTGGGTGGACGGCGTCCGTCGACCGGGACCGCCGGTCGACGGTCGGACCCCGCAGGGGCGACGGCCGGGCCGGGCCTCCCGGGTCGACAGCCGGGCCAGGCCTGTTTGCGTCGACGGCCCGGGCCCGCCGGGGCGACGGCCGCCGAGGGGACGACGGCGCCGCCGGCGGGGCGCCGATGTCAGTCGCGCTCGACGCGCCGGACCTCTCCGGTGGCGACCTCGACGTGCACCTCGGCATCGTGCTCGATGCTGACCTCCCAGACCGGGGTGCCGTCCTCCGCGTCGAGGTCGACGTCCTCGAGCACGCCGTCGACCTCGGCCAGCGCCGTGCGGATCGCGTCGGCGAGGGTGATGCCCGCGGCGGCGAGCGCGGCACGCTCGTCGGGGTCGAGGTCGTCGTCGCGGTCCGTGCCGAGCACCTCGGTACCGGCGAGGTCGACGCGGACGTCGACCTCCTCCTCGCCCACGGCGACCGAGACCTCCCAGCCCCCGCCGTGGTCGTCCTCGCGGTCCACCTCGAAGGCGGTGCCCCCGGCCTCGGCCTCGGCGAGCCCGATCGCGGCGTAGACGTCGCCGGCGGTGTCCGGCGAAGCGGACGGGCCGTTCGTCGCCGCGGCGTCCGTGGCAGCGTCGGTGGCGGCGTCCGTGGCGACGTCGGTGCTGTCGGTGCCGCTGGTGATCGCGGGCCGGCTCTCCGGCGGGGCATCCTCGCCGCACGCGGCCAGCGGGAGGCCGAGCGCGAGCAGGGCGAGGGCGGTGGCCGCGGTGCGGGTCGAGGTACGCATACCCCCGATCCTCACCCCGGGACCGGGTGATGACCACATCGCAGAGCCCTTCATGGGAGGACTCTCACGACCGTCTCAGCGGGCTCTCATCCTCACCAGAAGGCGCGGGAGGCGATGGCGTCGGCGAAGTTCTCCAGTCCGTTCTCGGTGGTCCCCAGGTAGAGGGAGGCGTCGACGAGCGAGACCTCCATGACCCGCGGGTGACCGTTGTCGCCGTCGACCATGTCGATGCGGCAGAACAGCAGCTGGGCGTCGCGGCCCATGCGCGACTTGATGTACCCGTGGATCGCGGCCCGTGCCAGCTCCCCGAGCCGCAGCTCCTGCTCGGTGGCCTCCCGGGCGCCCACGAGCTCCTCCGACACGGTCCCCGGTGAGGCGAGGGGGCCGTGGAGCATCGCCTTCTTCTCCACGGTGTGCGAGAGCACCCCGTTGAGGTAGATGAGGGCGGTCTCGCCGCGCTCGTCGACCGACTGGACGTACCGCTGCACCATGACGGCCCGGCCGTCCTGGAGCAGGCGGTAGGCGTGCTGGATGGCCTCCATGCGCGACTTGGCGTCACGCGCCGTGAAGCGGCCGGTGTCACGGGCACCGGAGGAGACCGCCGGCTTGACGACGAAGTCGCCGAGCGAGGGGAAACGGGTGTGGACCTGGTGCTTGGTCAGGCCGGCGTCCGGCTCGAGCCACACCGTCTCGATCGTCGGCATGCCGCGCTCGCCGAGCTCGCGGAGGTAGTGCTTGTCGGTGTTCCACTCCACGACGTCGGCGTTGTTGAGCAGCTTGGGGATCTGGCGGGTCCACCGCAGGAAGTCGTCGCGGCGCGCGGCGTAGTTGTGCACCGCCCGCAGCACGACGATGCCGGCCTCGGACCAGTCCACCGACTCGTCGTCCCACGCCGCGACGCGTGGGTCGATGCCGCGGTCTGCCAGGGCGTCCGGGAGTCCTTCCTCACCGGGGTGCAGGCCCGGGTGGTCCAGGCAGGTTGCGAGAGTCACACGTGGCTTCGACACGTTCCCCAACTTATCCGAAAGGGCGAGCCTTCCCGGCCGGCTCGGACCGCCGGTGACACTCGTCACGATGGGGCCTCCATGGTGCTGCGAGCCCTTCGGCGGTGGTAACGTTGGGGACTGCCGCACGCGCCATTAGCTCAATTGGCAGAGCAACTGACTCTTAATCAGTGGGTTCTAGGTTCGAGTCCTAGATGGCGCACCACCAGCCGCCTCCACGTGTGGAGGCGGCTTTTTCGTGTCCTCGGCGGGAGGTGCCATGCTGGGCGCCGAACCACCGACGAGGAGGACCCCGTGCCCCAGCTCGCCCCCGGCGACACCGCGCCCGACTTCACCCTGCCGACGGCCGACGGCTCCCCGGTCAGCCTCGCCGGCCTGCGCGCCTCGGCGGAGAAGGGCGTCATCGTCTACTTCTACCCCGCCGCCTCCACACCCGGCTGCACCACCCAGGCCTGCGACTTCCGCGACAGCCTGGCCGCGCTGCAGGCCCGCGGGTACGCCGTCGTGGGCGTCTCACCGGACGAGCCGGCCAAGCTCGCGACGTTCGCGCAGAAGGAGTCGCTGACCTTCCCGCTCGCCTCGGACGTCGACCACGCGGTGAGCGAGGCCTGGGGCGCCTGGGGCGAGAAGAAGAACTACGGCCGGACGTACACCGGCCTCATCCGGTCCACCGTGGTCGTCGACCCACAGGGCACGGTCACCCTCGCCCGGTACAACGTCAAGGCGACGGGACACGTCGCCCGGCTGCGCCGGGAGCTGGGTGTCGACTGACGAGCACCGGTCACCCGGCCCTCTAGGCTGGTGACCGACGCGCGAGTGGCGTAACTGGCAGCCGCGCCAGGTTTAGGTCCTGGTGTCCTTCGGACGTGCGGGTTCGAGTCCCGCCTCGCGCACGAGACGACCGCGAACCTTCTCGGCGTCCGGCTAGAGGTACTCCTCGGCGTCGTCGCCGGAGAACTCCAGGCGTACCTCGAGCCGTGCCCGCATGAGCTCGTAGTCCGCCGCCAGCTCGTTGCGCCACGTGGGACGATGCTCCGTCGTCCCTCGCGCCACACGGCGATCCGCTCCGGCGTCCCTGACCGATGTGGTGGTCGTCCGCTCCCCGCTGGACATGGGTGACCCCCTCCGCCCGTCGTCGACACCGCCCGATGTCGACGACACCAGTCTCCAACCGGGCGGGAGGACACACCAGTCGGCGGCCCTCCTCCCTTCGTCGGGTTGTGGCCGCAGGAGGTCCTCCCGAGGCACGGCAGGGGTCTGCCCACGCGGGGTTTTCCTCGCTTTACCAACGGTTCGCGCGCTCCCGACTACACTGTCCCGAGCCCCGCCGCGGCGCGGTGCACACGCGCGACCGACCCACCACGGAGACACCAATGAGCGGACTGGCCTCGGACGACATCACCCCCTGGCTGCCGCCGGAGGACCTGGACCG
>NZ_CALGNQ010000265.1 GCF_937958535.1 uncultured Georgenia sp.
GCCCGCGCCGTTGCCGATGATGCCGACCTGGCCGTCGAGCTTGACGTAGTTGAGGCCGAGCTCCTTGGCCTGGGCCTCCAGCGGGTTGGCCTCGTCCTTGTCCTCGAGCTCGGCGTGCTCGGGGTGACGGAAGGCGGCGTTGTCGTCGAGGGTGACCTTGCCGTCGAGGGCGATGACCTGGCCGTCCTCGGTGCGCACGAGCGGGTTGACCTCGACGAGCGTCGCGTCCTCCTGCTTGTACACCTGCCACAGCTTGAGGATGACGTCGGCCACCGTGTCGGCCACCTCGGGCGCGAAACCCGCCGCGGTGACGATCTCCTGCGCCTTGGCCTCGTCGATGCCCACGATCGGGTCGACCGGCACGCGCGCCAGCGCTTCCGGCCGCTCGACGGCGAGCTGCTCGATCTCCATGCCGCCCTCGACGCTGGCCATCGCCAGGTAGCGGCGCTCGGCCCGGTCGAGGAGCACGGAGAAGTAGTACTCCTCGGCGATCTTGGCGCCCTCGGCGACCATCACGCGGTGGACGGTGTGACCCTTGATGTCCATGCCGAGGATCTCGCGCGCACGCGCCTCGGCCTCCTCCGGGCTGTGGGCGAGCTTGACGCCGCCCGCCTTGCCGCGGCCGCCGGTCTTGACCTGCGCCTTGACGACGACGGTCCCGCCGCCCAGCTGCTCGGCGGCGGCCCGAGCCTCCGCCGGCGTGGTCGCCACGATTCCGCCCAGGACGGGCACGCCGTGCTTCTCGAACACGTCCCGCGCCTGGTACTCGAAAAGGTCCACCAGGTGAGTCCTCTCATCGACTGCTCTCGGATTGCCTCGACATCGAGACATCGGCGTCCACTGTACCGCCCAGCGGGCGCAGGGGCCTTCCCAGGCCTCCGGCCGCGGACGGGCCGGAGCCGCACGTTCCGCCGTCGGACGGCGCAAATGAGCCCCTGGGGGCGGAGAGGCGCGGCCCCGGGTGCGTGACCGTCGTCACCTCGGCGGAAGGGGACGGACACCTCGTCGAGGGCGGCGACCTGCCCCCGGCGGCCGCCCGGCGTCAGTGTCCGGCCGTCGCCGAGGCGGACTCCTGCGCGAGGATCTCGAGGATGTCGGCACGGATCTGCTCCGGTGGGACCGGCGGTTCGTAGCGCGCGAGCACCCGGCCGTCCCGGCCGACGAGGAACTTGGTGAAGTTCCATGCGATGTCACCGGGCTCGCGGGCCGGCGTGACGTCCTTGAGCCGCTCGTAGAACGCCCCGTGGCGCGGCCCCCAGTCGCCCGGGTCCGCGGCGCGCAGGTGGGCGTAGAGCGGGTGGGCGTCCGGCCCGTTGACGTCGATCTTGCGGAACACCGGGAAGGTGACGTCGTAGGTGAGCCGGCAGAACTCCACGATCTCCTCGTCGGTGCCGGGCTCCTGGCCGCGGAACTGGTTGCAGGGGAAGGCGAGGATCTCCAGACCCTGGTCGCGCAGCTCCCGGTACAGCGCCTCGAGGCCCTCGTACTGCGGGGTGAGCCCGCACTTGCTCGCGACGTTGACGATGAGCAGGAGCCGGCCGGCGTACTCGGCGAGCGGGACGCTCGTCCCGTCGGCCCGCGTCGCGGTGAAGTCGTGGGTCGTGGTCGTCATCGTGCTCCGTTCTGGCGTGGTCCTGCGCCCCACCGTACGACGCTCCGGCCGGTCAGCCGCGCCGGAGGACGGCTACGAGGAAGTCGGAGGTTTCCTCCAGCGGTCGCAGGTCCCACGTGGAGAGCAGGAGGTCGGGGACCAGGCCGCCCTCCCGGGCGTCGGCGAGGAAGTCGTCGAAGGCGTAGCCCCGCCCGGCCCCGAACCCGATCGCGGCACGCCCGTCGGCCCGCAGGTGGCGCGCCATGCGCCGCAGCACCTCGACCCGGGTGCTCTCGGCGAGGAAGGTCATGACGTTGCCGGCGCACAGGATGGCGTCGAACGGCTCGGTGATGCCGCGGGCGGGCAGGTCGAGCTCGGCGAGGTCGCCGACCAGCCAGGTCGCGCCGGGGAAGTCCTCCTGAGCCGCCTCGATGAGCACGGGGTCGACGTCCACGCCGACGACCTCGTGCCCGGCCTCGGCCAGGTAGCCGCCGTGGCGGCCCGGGCCGCACCCGGCGTCGAGGATCCGCGCTCCTCGCGGGACGAGGGCGTCGACCAGCCGGGCCTCCCCGACGAGGTCCGCGCCGGCAGCCGCCATCTGGCGGAAGCGCTGGACGTACCAGGTCGAGTGGTCGGGGTTGGACCTGGTGATCTGGACCCACTTGCTCGGTTCGGTCATGGGTCCAGTCTGCCTGCTCCTGCCCGGCCGGATCCGTGCCGGCCGCCGCGGCGTGGTCAGGGTCCGGGTCGCACTGAGGCGTGCGGGAGGTCCGGGGCGTCAGTCCGGCCAGATCCCGGAGCGGGCGCGTCGATGGCTGCCGAGGAGGTGGGTGTCGACGATGCCGACGGCCTCCATGAGGGCGAACATCGTCGTCGGGCCGACGTGCCGGAAGCCGCGCGCCCGCAGCGCCTCGGCGAGGGCGACGGACTCGGGGGAGGTCGTGGGCACCTCGGCGAGGGTGCGGGGCCGCGGCGTCCGGGCGGGCCGGAAGGACCAGATGAGCGCGGGCAGCCCGCCCTCGGGGCGCAGCGCGACGGTCGCCCGCGCGTTGGCGACGGTCGCCTCGATCTTGCGGCGGTTGCGCACGATCCGGGCGTCGGCGAGCAGCCGGGCGACGTCGTCCTCGTCGAAGGCCGCCACGGCGTCGGGGTCGAAGTCGGCGAAGGCGTCCCGGAACGCGGGGCGTTTGCGCAGGATCGTCACCCAGGCCAGGCCCGACTGGAAGACCTCGAGGCTGAGCCGCTCGAACAGCCCGCGCTCGTCCCGCACCGGCATGCCCCACTCGGTGTCGTAGTACTCACGCAGGAGGGGGTCGCGGGCCGCCCACGCAGGTCGGGCCAGCCCGTCCTCGCCGACGATGAGGTCTGCCTGGTCCACGGGTACCACCTTCTCATCGGCGGACCGCCGCCCGGTGAGCGGATGCCGCCCCGCGCGGCGCTCCCGCACACCGCGTCGTGGACCGACGCCTGCGGGCGCCGGCCGGAGGAGGTCGTGCGGGCCGGGTGAGCCCGGCGCTACTCCTGCTGCAGCCGCTCGGACAGCTCGACGAAGGCGTCGGCGACCACCTCCGTGTACAGGTGTCCGCCGGCGATGTCCGGGTGGATGCCGTCGGACTGCAGCTGCTCCGGAGCGGCGTCGATGGCCGCGTACCAGTCCGCGATGATGGCGTTCGGGTAGTCCGCCACGACACGCGCGAGCGTCTCGTTCGCCTCGGGCACCCAGTACGAGCCGCCGTAGAGGTTGACGACCACGACCATCCGCTCCGGCCCCAGGGCGTCCAGCGCCGACCGCACCACCGCCTCGTCCACGCCGGCGTTCGTGCCGAAGTCGAGGACGACGCCGCGGCGCACCGTGCCATGGGCCAGCGCCTGCTCGATCGCGGCCAGCCCGTCGGGCCACTGCCGGTTCGACTTGGCGTCGAGGGCGATCTCGGGCCACCGGTGGGTGAGGCCGTGGGCGCTGGTCACCATGATCGAGTCGCCGAACCCGGTGATCTCCTCACCGCTCGGGACGCTCCGGTCGATGGCGGCGGGTGCCTCCTGGGGGTCGCCGGTCTGCTGGGCCGCGGGCTGGGCGGTCGTCGCGGCGTCCGCCTCGGCGCCGTCGGGCGCGGTGGCGGCGACGAGCTCCTCGTTCGCCTCGATCTGCTGCTGGGTGCGCGACTCCTCGGGGGCGGTGGCCACGGCCACCGCCGTGGTCACGGCGAGCACCGCCGTCGTCCCCGCGACGAGCCAGGCCGCGCGCCGCCCGCTGCCGTGCAGCGCGGCACGCCAGCGGCGCCACACCCCGCGGAAGCCCTCGCGGCGGACGGGCTGCTCCAGCCAGCGGTAGGACACCGCTGCCGCGGTGAGCGTCAGGCCCAGCGCCAGGCCGCGGGTGGTCCAGCTGACGGCGGAGTCGTAGGTGGTGGCCGGGAACAGCTCGGTGAGGATGAGGATGACCGGCCAGTGCCACAGGTAGATGCCGTAGGAGCGCTGCCCGAGCCAGACCATGGGCGGCAGGTCCAGGACGCGCTGGTAGAGCGAGCCCGGCCCGAGGAGGGCGGCGACGAGCACGGCGGTGAGCAGCGAGGCGGCGAGGATCCCGCCGCGGAAGGTGACGGCGGAGTCGGCGTCGAGCACCGTCATGAGCCACCCGAGCCCGAGCGCGGCGGCGAGCGCCGCCCCTTGGCGCAGCCGCTGCCACGCCGGGGTGTGGAGCGGACTGCGGGGCGCGGCCCAGGAGAAGGCGAGGGCGACGCCGATCATGAGGCCGAAGAGGTGGGTGTCGGTGCCGTAGTAGACGCGGGTGGCGTCCTCCCCCGGCGTGTGGAGCACCGCCATGAGGACGGCCGACACCCCCGCGACGGCCAGCGCCACCTGCACCCGCTGCCGGCTCGTCCGCGTCAGCGCCAGGAGAAGGACGAGCAGGACCGGCCAGAGCAGGTAGAACTGCTCCTCCACCGCGAGGGACCAGAAGTTGACGAAGAGCTGGGGGGCGGTCTGGGCGAAGTAGCTCGACCCGGCCCCGATCTCCAGCCAGTTGTTGGAGAAGGTGAGCACCCCGAGAACCTGCCGGCCGATGTCGACGAGCAGGTCGCCGCCGACCACGGCGGCCAGGCTCACGCTCACCAGGACCACGCTGACGAGCGCGGGGAGCAGCCGGCGCGCCCGGCGCAGCCAGAACCGCGGCAGGTCGAGCCGCCCCCGGCTGCCCAGCTCGCGCAGGAGCAGGGTGGTGATGAGGAAGCCGGAGATGACGAAGAAGACGTCGACGCCGAGGAAGCCGCCGGGCAGCGACGTGGGCCGCAGGTGGTAGACGAGGACGGCCCCGACGGCGAGCGCCCGCAGCCCGTCGAGGCCGTGGATGTGCCCGGTCCTGGGGTCGGTGCCGGACGGGCGGCGTCCCGCGCCCCGGGGGCGCGCGGTGCGCGCCGGTGCGGTGGTCTGCGCCATCCGCGCCTCCTCGACAGTTGTGTCGGAGACCAGGTTAGGGCGGGGTGGGACGACGTCGCGGGAGCCGCGCCGGTGATCTGTGTCGCGCCGTCGGGCGGTGGCGGGGGCCCGCGCGAGGACGGCCGGGCAGCCCGCACGCACCCGGACGGGGGCCGGGGCGCCTCCGGGCCGGGCTCAGAGCTTGGTGATCGGGGCGTACCGCAGGAGCAGGCGCTTGACCTCGCCCCCACCGAAGTCGACCTGGGCGACGGCGCTGGAGCCGGAGCCCTCGAGACCGACGACGGTGCCCAGACCGTAGGAGTCGTGCGTCACCTTGTCGCCGATGTCGAAGCCCGGGATGTCGCCGGCCGGGCGCGGGGTGGGGCCGCCGAAGGTCGGCGGCTCGGACCGGCGGGTGCGCACGGGGCCGCTGCGGCCGGTGCCGTAGCCCGCGCCGGTGCCGCGGCCGTGGCCGCTGCCCCATCCGCCGCCGGCGCTCCGCAGGGAGTCCATCGAGGACTCGGCCCGGCGCCAGTCGAGCAGCTCCTCGGGGATGTCGGCGAGGAACCGGCTCGGCGGCAGCTGCTGGGGCATGCCGAAGGCGGTGCGCACGGCCGCCCGGGAGACGTAGAGCCACGTGCGGGCGCGGGTGAGCGCGACGTAGGCCAGGCGGCGTTCCTCGGCGAGCTCCTCCTCGTCGCTCAGCGAGCGCTGGTGGGGGAAGGTGCCGTCCTCCAGGCCGGTGACGAAGACCACCGGGAACTCCAGCCCCTTGGCGGTGTGGACGGTCATGAGGGTGACCTGGCCCTGGTCGGCGGCGTCGTCGTCGGGGATCTGGTCGGAGTCGGCGACGAGGGCGACCCGCTCGAGGAAGTCGCCGAGGTCGCCGTCCGGGTCGAGCTCGCTGAACTCGGTGGCCACCGCGTGCAGCTCGGCGAGGTTCTCCACCCGGGAGGCGTCCTGCGGGTCGTCGCTCGCGCGCAGCTCGGCGAGGTAGCCGGAGCGGTCCAGCGCGGCGTCGAGGATCTCGGCAGGGCTCGCACCGGCGGCGAGCATGTCGCGCAGCCCGGCCATGAGCTCGTGGAAGGCGCGCACCTGGGTGCGGCTGCGGGTGGCCAGGCCGAGCACCTCCGGTGCCGTGCCGGCGGGGGCGGCGGCATGCTCGATCGCCTGCCCGAAGGACACCCGCTCCCGCTCGGCGTGGGCCGCGAGCATCGCCTCGGCCCGCTCTCCCAGGCCCCGCTTGGGCACGTTGAGGATGCGGCGCAGGTTGACGGTGTCGTCCGGGTTGGCCACCGCACGCAGGTAGGCCAGCGCGTCCTTGATCTCCCGGCGCTCGTAGAAGCGGGTGCCGCCGACCACCTTGTAGGGGATCCCCGCACGGATGAGGACCTCCTCCAGCGCCCGGGACTGGGCGTTGGTGCGGTAGAAGACGGCGACGTCGCCGGGACGCACGCCCGCGGAGTCGGCGAGCCGGTCGATCTCCTCGGCGATGAAGCGGGCCTCCTGGTGCTCGGAGTCCGCGACGTAGCCGACCACCTTGGGGCCGGCGCCGCTGCTGGTCCACAGGTTCTTCGCGCGCCGGTTGGGGTTGCGGGAGATGACGGCGTTCGCGGCGCTGAGGATGTTCTGGGTGGAGCGGTAGTTCTGCTCGAGGAGGATCGTCGTCGCCTCGGGGTAGTCCGCCTCGAACTCCAGGATGTTGCGGATCGTGGCGCCCCGGAAGGCGTAGATCGACTGGTCCGCGTCACCCACGACGGTGAGCTCGGCGGGCGGTAGCTCCGACTCCTCGTCCAGGACCCCGGCGAGCTCGCGGACGAGGACGTACTGGGCGTGGTTGGTGTCCTGGTACTCGTCGACGAGGACGTGGCGGAAGCGGCGCCGGTAGTGCTCGGCCACGTGCGGGAAGGCCTGGAGCAGGTTGACCGTCTGCATGATGAGGTCGTCGAAGTCCAGCGCGTGGGCCTGCCGCAGCCGCGCGTCGTACTCGCGGTAGGCCTGCGCGAGCGCGGCGTCGTAGGCGTTGCCCTCGTCGATGCCCGCGGCGAAGGTGTCCGGGTCGACGAGCTCGTTCTTCAGGTCGGAGACCTGCCGGGAGAACGCCTTGGGCGGGAAGCGCTTGGGGTCGAGGTCGAGCTGACGCACGACCAGCGTCATGAGCCGCTGGGAGTCGGCGGCGTCGTAGATGGAGAAGTTCGACCGCAGCCCGAGCGTGGCGTGCTCGCGGCGCAGGATCCGCACGCACGCGGAGTGGAAGGTGGACACCCACATGTGCCGGGCCACCGGCCCGACGAGGTCGGTGACCCGCTCGCGCATCTCCGCGGCGGCCTTGTTGGTGAAGGTGATCGCCAGGATCTCCCCCGCCCGGGCACGCCTGGTGGCCAGCAGGTGGGCGATCCGGTGGGTGAGGACACGGGTCTTGCCCGACCCGGCGCCCGCGACGATGAGGAGCGGACCTCCCTCGTGGAGGACGGCGGCGCGCTGCTGGGGGTTGAGGCCGTCCAGGAGGTCGGTGCGGCGCTGGGCGGCGTCGCCCGACCCGGCGTCGTCGTCTCGCGGCGGGACGGCGGCGGGCAACGGCGGACGGTCCGGGCCGAGGAGCCCGGGCAGGTTGTCGAAGAGGGAGGTCATGACCCCTCCAGGGTAGGCGCTCCCACCGACGGACCGGTCCTCACGTCTGCCACATGCCGACGAGGAGCGCGGCCGTGGCGACGAGCGCGCCGGACAGCTCGACGAGGATCGCGAGCCCGGCGGCCTTCATCGCCCGCCAGGTGGCGCGCCAGGCGTCGCCCTGGTCCCGCAACCGCAGGCTCTCGGCGGCGTAGACCCCGAGGACGAACCCGAGCGGCAGGCCGATGACGGGGACGACGAAGAAGCCGACGACACCGGCGGCGCCCCCGATGAGCAGGGTGCGGCTCGGCACCCCGCCCCGGCTGAGGTAGCGCCCGGCGAGGAGGTACTTGCCGATCTCGGCGGCCACGACGGCGACCACCGCGACGGCACCGACGGTCCAGCCCACGCCGCCACCGGTGACGGCCGCCCAGACGACGACGGCCGCCCCGACGAGGAACCCGCCGCCCGGGACGACCTGGACGACCGCCCCGACGAGCCCGACGACGACGACGAGCAGGACGACGGCCTCGCCGAGCGCCCCCATCAGGTCAGCGCCACAGGGCGGCGATGGCGATGTTGAGGGTGGTCAGCGCCGCGATGGCGCCGACGAGCCCGCTGCTCGGACCGTCCTTGCGGCGGCCGGCCACGATGACGAGCGCGGTGATGACGGCGGCCACGACGAGCTTGATGCCGATCTTCATGTGGTTGAGCTCGGGCAGCCCGTCGGCCATCTCCGCGATGCCGGTCATGAGGATCCCGGAGACGAGCGCGGTGAGCGCACCGTGGAGCACACCGTTGGCGAGCCGCGGGGTGCGGATGTTGGTCACCGTGCCACCGAGCACGATGGCCCAGCCGACGAAGTGGAGGAAGAGGAGAAGGTAGTAGACGACTGTCATGGCGTCAGCGTAGGCGAGCGCGGGGTCCTCGCGCCCAGCCGCAGGGCGCGACCCGTGCCGTCTCCACCCGCCCGGCCGCACC
>NZ_CALGNQ010000266.1 GCF_937958535.1 uncultured Georgenia sp.
TGCCGGTGCGCTCGGGCGGCGGGACCGGCCGCTCCGGCGACAGGGCGGACGGGGGAGCGGCGGGGACGTCGCCGGCCGGGCGGGCGTCGCGGGGCAGCGGCAGCACCTGGGCGTCGACGGCCTCGTGCGGCCGGGACGCCGGCGGATGGGCCGGCGGGGGCAGCTCGTCCTCCAGCCCGGTCTCGAGCTCGGGGCGGGTGCCGCGCGTGGCGCGCAGCTCGGCGAGGAGGTCGTCGGTGCTGGCGGCCGGGAGGTCGCCGAAGCCGAGGTCCTCCGGCGAGGTGTCGGTGAGGTCGGCGTCGACGGCGGCGATCGCCGGGCCGAGGTCACCGTCCGCCTCGACGTCGTAGAGCCGTACCGGCATGAGGTGCCGACGGGACGGCGGTCCCGGCGCGACGTCGGTCTCCGAGAGCCAGCGCGCCTCGTCGTCCAGCGCGCGGGTGGACCGCGCCGCCATGTCGACCTCCCAGCGCGCCTCACGCGGCCGTCCCCCGGCGGTGAAACGGGCGACCAGCTCCCACGGACGCTCCGGCTCGCGCACGGCGTCCCACGTGACATCCGCGACATCGCGGACGGCCAGGCGGTCCAGCACGAGGTCGCCCAGCTCCGGGGAGTCCTCCGCGCGGCCGACGGTGAAGCGGCGGGCCTGCTCCACCACCCAGCTGCGTTCGGCGAGCACCGGGCCCTCGTAGCGCTGGACGTGCTCCACCGGCAGGCCGGCGGCCTCGGCCACCTCCTGCGCCGTGGCCCCGGCCCGGATGCGGGCCTGGATCTCCTTGGGGCGCAGCCCCTCTCCGGCCCGGATCTGCTCGAGCTGGGGTCGGTCACGCCGGACGGCAGCCCGCAGCGCGTCGTCGACCAGCAGCCGGTAGCGCTGGCCGTCCGGACCGGCGAGCGTGAGGTGCTCGCCGTCGCTGTGCAGCCCGACGAGTTCGAGCTCTAGCATGGTCGTCCCCCTTCGAGGTCTGTGTCGAGGGTGCCACCGCTCGCGGCTCGGATGCCGGATTGCGGTCGGTGTGTTTGCCCGCCCCTGCCAGGATGGACCACGCTCACCGCCCCGGCGGGCAGGCGCCGCGGCGTGGTGAGGAGTACGTGACCTGCCAGGAGAGGACGCACACCACCATGACGCACGCCGCACAGGAGACCCCGGAGCCCGCCGAGCTGGCCCGCACGGCCGAGATGGTCGCCCGGGAGGCGGGGGACCTCGTCCGGGAGGCGCTGCGCGGCTCGGTCGCCGTCGCGTCGACGAAGAGCTCGGGGGTCGACCTCGTCACCGAGGTGGACCAGGCCGCCGAGGCGCTGATCCGGCGCCGGCTGGCGGAGCTGCGGCCCACCGACGGGGTCCTCGGCGAGGAGGAGGGCCGGCTCGAGGGCAGCTCCGGGCTGGTGTGGGTGGTCGACCCGATCGACGGCACGACGAACTTCGTCTACGGCCTGCCCAGTTTCTCGGTGAGCATCGCGGTCGCCCGTGCCACCGGCCCCGACCCCTTCGGCTGGGAGCTGCTCGCCGGCGCCGTGCACGCCCCGGCGATGGACCGCACGTGGACCGCCGCCCGCGGCCACGGTGCGTTCGCTGACGGCGAACGCCTCACGCCGCCCCCCGTGCCCGAGCTGGCCACCGCGCTCGTGGGCACCGGCTTCGCCTACACCGAGGAGCGACGCCGCGACCAGGCCCGGATCCTGCACGAGGTGCTGCCGCGGGTGCGCGACATCCGACGCCTGGGCTCGGCCGCCGTCGACCTGTGCCTCGTCGCCGAGGGCCGGCTCGACCTCTACTACGAGCAGTACCTCAACCCCTGGGACATGGCGGCCGGCGTCCTCGTCGTCACCGAGGCCGGCGGGGTCGTCCGGCGGCTCGGCAAGGACGGGGTGGAGGGCGTCACCGTCGCCGGGCCACAGCCGCTGGTCGCCGCGCTCGTCGACGTGCTCGGACCGCTGGTCGACACCCCCGCGGCATGACGCCGGCGCCCGGGCGGTGCTCCGCTCAGGGCGAAACCGGGCGAAGGTGGCGGATCCCACCCTGGAAACAGGCGGAACGGTGGCGACTTTCCGGGTCCGCATGGTGCACAATCTGCCTGCCGCGGGAACAACGAGCCGACCGTTGCGTTCCTGGGGTACGGCACAGCCAGTGCCGGTGACACGACGAGACGAACCGGAGCGTGACGTCTACATGGCGACCGACTACGACGCGCCACGCAAGAACGAGGAGGACCTCTCCGAGGACTCGATCGAGGAGCTGAAGGCTCGGCGGGCGGAGAAGGCCTCCCCCGTGGTCGACGAGGACGAGGCGGAGGCGGCCGAGGGCTTCGAGCTGCCCGGCGCCGACCTCAGCAACGAGGAGCTCTCCGTCCGCGTGCTGCCGCGTCAGGCTGACGAGTTCACCTGCTCGCGGTGCTTCCTGGTGCACCACCGCAGCCAGCTGGCCTATGAGGACGGCGGCCAGCTCGTCTGCTCGGAGTGCGCCGCCTGACCTGCCCTGCGCAGGGCAGCGGCGAGCTCCGCCGGGCGCCGGCTGGCCACGAGCCAGTACGGTGCCGGGTCACGGGGGTCGACGACCGCCACGCGCACACCCTGCCGCACCCACGGGCGGTGGCAGACGAAGGCGCGGGCATCGGCCTCCGGCCCCATGGCCGCCCGCAAACCGTCGACGTCGAGCACCTCGGGCTCTCCCAGGTGCTCGACGCCGATGTGTGCCGAACCGGCGTGCAGCACGGGCGTCTCACCCAGCTCGGCGGCGCCGAGGTCGACGACGACCACCGGTGACGTCACCCAGAGGAGGACGTCGATCGTGAGGGCCGCGACCGCGGCGAGGACGTAGCCGGCCACCTCGTGGAAGGGCCAGACGACGGTCCCGGCCGCCAGGCCCGCGACGACCCCCAGGGCGATGTTCGTGGCCCGGGGGTGCAGCCGCTCCCGGAAGATGACGGTGTCCACCCCCCAAACCTACCGAGCCGCTCGGCCGGGTTAGGGCCGTCCACGACCGAGTCAGTACAGTCTCGGGCGTGAGTGACTACGACGTCGTCGACGTGCCGCTGCGCAAGCTCGACCCCGACCTGCCCACCCCCGCGTACGCCCACCCGGGCGACGCCGGGGCCGACCTGCACGCCCGGCACGACGTCGAGCTCGGGCCGGGGGAGCGGGCCGTCGTCCCGACCGGGGTGGCCATCGCCCTGCCGACGGGCTGGGCGGCCTTCGTCCACCCGCGCTCGGGGCTCGCGGCCCGGCACGGCGTCACGGTCGTCAACGCCCCGGGTACCGTGGATGCCGGGTTCCGCGGTGAGATCCACGTGATCCTGCTCAACACCGATCTCCGGCAGCCGGTGCGGATCGCCCGCGGCGACCGCATCGCCCAGCTGGTGGTCCAACGGGTCGCACAGGCACGGTTCACCGAGGTGGAGGACCTCACCGTGTCCGCCCGCGGCACGGGAGGTCTCGGGTCGACGGGCGGCTGGCAGGCCGCCGGAGCAGGAGGCGAAGGCTGATGAGGCTGTTCTCACGACGGCGCAGGAAGCAGGAGGAGCCGGAGACGACCCCCGAGGTCGTCACCGAGCCGGCGCCGGAGCCGGAGCGACCGGAGCGCGGCCCCTGGGACGTGTCCCACATGCCCGAGCTCGGCCAGCGGCTCGACCTCGGCGCGCTGCGGGTGCCCGCCCGCCCCGGGCTCAAGGTCCGCATGGAGCTGGAGAAGCGCACCCGGCAGATCGTCGGGGTGAGCGTCCAGATGTCCGGGTCGGCGCTCCAGCTACAGGCCTTCGCCGCCCCCCGGTCCGGTGGGCTGTGGGACGAGCTGCGGCCGGAGATCGTCGCCTCGGTGGAGAAGCAGGGTGGCACCGCCGACGAGGTCGACGGCCCCTTCGGCCGCGAGCTGCTCGCCCGGCTCCCGGTGACCACGCAGGACGGCCGGATGGGGCACCGTCCCGCCCGGTTCATCGGCGTCGACGGCTCACGGTGGTTCCTGCGCGGGGTGCTCAGCGGCCAGGCCGCGATCGACCCCGACGCGGCCAAGCCGCTGGAGGAGCTCTTCGCCGACGTCGTCGTCGTGCGCGGGCAGGAGGCCCGCCCGCCGCGGGACGTGCTCACCCTGCACATGCCCGGCAAGCCCGGCGGGGCCGCACCGGCGGCGCCCGGCACGCCGGGCGCGGCCTTCGACCCGCTCAGCCGCGGGCCGGAGATCACCGAGATCCGCTGAGCACGGTGCCCGAACCCGTCGCCCGGGTCCGTCCCCGGGAGCGCGCCGAGGTCGAGGGGGTCCTCCTCTCCGTGACCTCCCGGCCGAGCGGCGGCCCGCCCGGCGTGGTCGCGCGACTGTCGGACGGGACCGGCGAGCTCGACCTCGTGTGGCTGGGCCGCCGGCACATCCCCGGCATCGACCCCGGCCGCCGGCTCGTCGCCGAGGGCATGGTGTACTCGGGGCGACAGCGTCCCACCATCTTCAACCCGGCCTACCGGCTGCTGCGGGAGGACACCCCATGACCACAGGCTCGAGCGACCCGGACGCCGCTGCGGACGCCGTCCCCGAGGCCGTTGCGCGGTCCCGGATGGGCCAGCTCGCCGGGGAGGACTTCTCCCTGGCCGAGGCCATCGGCGGGGTGCGCGGGCTCGTGGAGTCCGTGGCCCCCGGTCTCGTGTTCATCGTCGTCTACCTCGCGACCGGGCAGCAGCTGCTGCCCCCGCTCCTCGCCTCGCTCGCCGTCGCGGTCGTCCTCGTCGTCGCCCGCCTCATCGGCGGCACCCCGGTGACCCAGGCGCTCGGCGGCGTCGTCGGCGTGCTCATCGGCGTGGTGTGGGCGTGGCGCTCCGGCCAGGCGCAGGACTACTTCGTCTTCGGGCTGTGGACCAACGCCGCCTACGCGGCCGCGCTGCTCCTCAGCGTGCTCGTGCGCTGGCCGGCGGTCGGCGTCGTGACCGCGCTGCTGCGCCAGGAGGGCTTCGGCTGGCGCACCGACCCGGCCCTGCGCCCCCGGCTGCGCCGCTACACGGCCGCGACCTGGCTGTGGATCGCCCTGTTCTGCGCCCGGCTCGCCGTCCAGGTGCCGCTCTACCTCGACGCGTCGACCGCGTGGCTGGGCACCGCCCGGCTCGTCATGGGGGTGCCGCTGTGGGCGCTGACCCTGTGGCTCACGTGGCTCCTCGTGCGGGAGCGAGGAGCTCCTGCAGGGCAGCCGGGTCCGCCCGCTCACTGAGGACGAGCACCAGCCGGTCACCGGCGACCATCCGCTCGTCCCCCTCCGGCGGGACCGCCTCCCCGGCCCGGATGAGCGCGGCCAGGAAGCACCCCGGCCCCCAGTCGACCTCGCGCACCGTTCGCCCCGCCACGGGCGAGCCCGGGGCGAGCGTGACCTCGTGCAGGCTCGTCGCGGAGCCGTGGAAGGTGAAGATGCGCACGAGGTCCCCGACGCTGACCGCCTCCTCCACCAGCGCCGTCATGATCCGCGGGGTCGAGACGGGCACGTCCACACCCCACGCGGCGTCGAACATCCACTCGTTCTTCGGGTTGTTCACCCGTGCCACCACCCGGGGCACGCCGAACTCCGTCTTGGCGAGGAGCGAGACGACGAGGTTCGCCTTGTCGTCCCCGGTGGCGGCGACGACGACGTCGCACGTGGCCAGGTCCGCCTCGGTGAGGGTGGAGATCTCGCAGGCGTCGGCCAGCTGCCACTCGGCGTCGGGCACCGAGGCGATCCGCATCGCCGCCGGGTGCCGGTCGATGAGCGTGACCTCGTGGCCGTGGGCGAGCAGCTCGCGGGCGATCGAGCGCCCGACGCTGCCGGCTCCGGCGATGACCACCCGCATCAGCCCACCTCCGGCGGAGGGTCGCCGAGCACGCGGTGGACCACACCCACCTCGGCGGTGTGCAGCAGCACGTGGAGGACGTCGCCGTCCTGCAGCACGGTGTCCGCGTCGGGGAGGAACGCCGTCCCACGCCGGGTGACGAAGGCGGCGCGGACGCCCGAGGCGGCCTCCAGCGCGGTGAGCGCGTGGCCCGCCCAGCCGGGGTGCACGTCCACCTGGACCAGCGACACCCGGCCGGAGGCGTCGGTGAAGTCGGCCACCGCCCGGGTGGGCAGCAGCCGCCGCAGCACCTGGTCCGCGGTCCACCGCACCGTGGCCACGGTGGGGATGCCGAGCCGCTCGTACACCTCCGCCCGGCGTGGGTCGTAGATGCGTGCGACGACGTTGTCCACCCCGAACGTCTCCCGGGCGACCCGCGCGGCCAGGACGTTGGAGTTGTCCCCGCTGGAGACGGCGGCAAAGCCGTAGGCGTCCTCCACGCCGGCCTGGGAGAGCGCGTCACGGTCGAAGCCCAGTCCGGTGACCCGCCGCCCGGAGAAGTCCTCGGGCAGGCGCCGGAACGCCTCGGGGTTCTGGTCGAGCACCGCCACCGAGTGGCCGTGTGCCTCCAGCTGCGTGGCCAGCGAGGCACCCACCCGCCCGCAGCCCATGATCACGAAGTGCACATCGGCACGCTACCGCCCGCCGCCCTAGCATGTGCGCCGTGAGCCCGGACCGCACGGTCGTCCACCGGGGCCTGCTCGTCGGGCCGCGCCGGCCGCGGCCGCCGCGCCTGCCGCTGCCCGCCGCCGCGGTCTCGCTGCTGTGTGCCGAGGCGGCGCTGGGTGCGCTCGGGCCGCGCGGTCTGCGCCTCGTCCCCTGGGTCGTGGCCGGGCTCCTCGTCGGGGTCGGTGTCGTCCTCCTCGGCCTGTGGCGCCTGCCCGACCGGCGTGCTGTCACCGACCTCCTGCGCGCACCCACGCTGCTGCCGGTGGCCGTGCTGCTCCAGCGCGGCCTCCTGCTCGCCGCCTGCGTCACGGGTGCCTCGGCGGTGGTGGGGGTCGCCCTGCCCGAGCGCAGCGGCGGGGAGGTGCTCCTCGGCCTCGGCATGCTCGCTGCCGTCGTGCTCGCCTCGCTGCGGCCGCTCGCCCCGCGGGTGCTGCGCGGGGCGGCGTGGTGCGGTGCGGTGGCGGTGGCCCTCGTCGTGGTCGTCGGGGCCGTGTCCGCGTCCGGCGGCGTCGACGGCGCCGGCGACGCCCCCGTCCTGCGCGCCGCCGTCCTCGTTGCGGCCGTGGGGGGCGTGCTCGTCCGACCGCTCCTTCCCGCCCCCTGGTCCGCGCCCCGGGAGCGGCGCGACGTCCTCGGCACGGTCGCAGCGACCGGCGGCGGCGTCGCCCTCCCGGCCGCCGGCACCGGTGCGGCCCACGGGGCCGCGCCCAGCGTCCTCGTCGCGTTCGCCCCGGTGGGCCGTCCGGGGACGGCGGCGCTCGCGCTCGTCCTCGCCCTGGTCCTGCTCGCCGCGGCCACCGCGACGCTGTCCGGGCTGCCGCCCCTACGACCGTGGCACACCGGCGTGCCGGCGCACCCCGACCGGGTGTCGCGTGTCCTCGCCGTGGCCGTCGCCGGCGGCGCGCTCCTCCTGGCCTCCGGTGACCTCCTCCGGCTCCTGGCCGGGGTGGCGGTCGCCGTGCTCGCGCACGCACTGCTCACCCTGCTCGCCGCCCGGCGGTGCTGGCAGCAGACCCTGGAGACGCAGTACCAGCCGGTGGCCCGCCGGCAGGCGATCCGCGGTCGGCTCGTCACGACGGTGGCCGCGGTCGTCGCCGCCGTGATGCTGGCCACGGCCGCGGTGCCCGGGTGGCCGGCCGCGCTCGCGCTCGGTGCCGGGTGGGTGATGATGTGGGGCGTGAGCCGACACGACCGCGAGCAGCGGGCCCGGCTGGCCCTCGCGCACGCCGCCGAGGACCGGCCGCTGCCCACCGTGGTGCGTGCCTTCGTCGTCGTCCCCGCGCTCGACCGGCCCACGGTCCGTGCGGTCGCCTACGCCCGCGCGCTGCGCGCCACGTCGCTCGAAGCCCTCACTGTGCCGACCGACGACGCCGCCGCGGCGGCGCTGCGCGAGCAGTGGTCCGCGCTCGACCTGCCGGTGCCGCTCGTCGAGCTCGCCGCACCGCCCGGCCGGGCGGCGGACGCGATCGTCGCCCACGTCGACACCGAGCGCGACCCGGACGGCCTGGCCGTCGTCTACCTGCCGGAACCGACCGCCCCCCAGCGGTGGCGGCGCGCGCTGCTGCGGCGCACACCGCACCGGCTCCGGGACCGCCTGCTGGCGCTCCCGGGAACCGTCGTCACCACCGTGCCGTGGCACGTCGAGGAGAGCTGAAGCATGGACGTCCTGACCAGGGTCACCGTCGGTCCGCCCGCCCACGGCGGCCACTGCGTCGCGCGGGTGGACGGTCGCGTCGTCTTCGTCCGCCACACGGCACCAGGCGAGGTCGTCGACGTCCGCCTCACCGACGCGGGGGAGGGCCGCCGGTTCTGGCGCGGTGAGGCCGTCCACGTCCACGAGGCCTCCCCGGACCGGGTGCCGAGCCGCTGGCCGGAGGCCGGTCCCGGCGGGGTGGGCGGCGGCGAGCTGGCCCACCTCACGCTGCCCGCGCAGCGGCGCTGGAAGGCCGACGTCGTCCGCGACGCGCTGCGGCGCATCGGTCACCTCGAGCTCGACCACCTCGGCCCGCTCGTCGTCCACCCGCTCGGGGACGACGACGACCGGGACGGCCTGGGCACCCGCACCCGCATCGACCTCGTCCTCGACGCGGACTCACGGGCCGGGATGTTCCGCCACCGCAGCCACGAGGTGCGGGCACTGCGCCAGATGCCGCTCGCCGTCCCGGCGATCACCGACCTCGACCTCTTCGCCCCCGACCGCTGGGCGGGTCTGCGGCCGGGCACCCGGGTCGACGTCGTCGCCCCGAGCGTGGGACGCCCGGTGGTGCTGGTGGACGGCCGCCCGGTGGACCCGGACCACCCCACCCGCCTCCTCGGCCCGGCCCCGGCCGCCAGGCGCGGCACGAAGGGGCGGCGCGACGCCGCACCGGCGGCGCGGGTGGGGGTGCGGGAGCGGGTGCCCTCACCCCACGGCGAGCTGACCTACCGGGTGGACGCCGCCGGCTTCTGGCAGGTGCACCGTGACGCCCCGGCCACGCTGGTGCGCGAGGTGCTGGCGGCGGCCGCCCCCGAGCCCGGGCAGCGCGTCGTCGACCTCTACGCCGGTGCCGGGCTGCTGACCCTGCCGCTCGCGCTCGCCGTCGGGGAGCAGGGCCGGGTGGACGCCGTCGAGGTCGACGAGCGGGCCGTCAAGGACGCCAAGCGCAACCTCCACGCCGCGCCCCAGGCGGTGCTCCACGCGGCGGCCGTCACCGCCCCGGTGGTCGACGGGCTCGCCGGGCAGGGCGCTGTCGACACGGTCGTGCTCGACCCGCCGCGCTCCGGCGCCGGTACCGCGGTGATGGCGGCCCTCGCCCGGCTGCGTCCGGGGCGGATGGTCTACGTGGCCTGCGACCCGGCGGCGCTCGCCCGCGACCTGCGCAGCGCGGTGGACCACGGCTACGCGGTCACCGCCCTCACCGGGTACGACCTCTTCCCCCACACCCACCACGTGGAGTGCGTGGCGGTGCTCGAGCCGGCGGCGTGATGACCGTGCGGCGCGCCGCGCCGCCGGCGTGACATCGCCCGCCGCGGTAAGTATCTTGATGTCGAGATAACTTGTGGGTGGGCTGCTGCGTCGGTGCCACCCGCGTGGGACCATGACAGACGAGCCGGCAAGCAGCAGCGAAGCGGCATTGAGGAGCAGATGTGAGCGTCGACAGCTTTGGAGCCCGCGCCACCCTCACGGTGGGCGAACAGGACTACGAGATCTACCGACTGGACGCGGTCGAGGGTCTGGACCGGCTGCCCTACAGCCTGAAGATCCTCGCCGAGAACCTGCTGCGCACCGAGGACGGCGCGAACGTCACCGCCGACCACGTCCGCGCACTCGCGTCGTGGGACCCGGACGCGGAGCCTGACGTCGAGATCCAGTTCACCCCCGGCCGCGTCGTCATGCAGGACTTCACCGGCGTGCCGTGCATCGTCGACCTCGCCGTCATGCGCGAGGCCATGGCCGAGCTCGGCGGCGACCCGACGAAGATCAACCCGCTGGCGCCGGCCGAGCTCGTCATCGACCACTCGGTCATCGTCGACGTCTTCGGCAACCCGCAGGCCTTCCAGCGCAACGTCGAGATCGAGTACGAGCGCAACGGCGAGCGCTACCAGTTCCTGCGCTGGGGCCAGAACGCCTTCGAGAACTTCAAGGTCGTCCCGCCGGGCACCGGCATCGTCCACCAGGTCAACCTCGAGTACCTGGCGCGCACCGTCATGACCCGCGAGCAGGACGGCGTCGTCCAGGCCTACCCGGACAGCTGCGTCGGCACCGACTCCCACACCCCGATGGTCAACGGCCTGGGCGTGCTGGGCTGGGGCGTCGGGGGCATCGAGGCCGAGGCAGCCATGCTCGGCCAGCCGATCAGCATGCTCATCCCCAAGGTCGTCGGCTTCAAGCTCACCGGGGAGATCCCGGACGGCGCGACCGCCACCGACGTCGTCCTCACGATCGCCGAGAAGCTGCGCGAGCACGGCGTCGTCGGCAAGTTCGTCGAGTTCTACGGCGAGGGCGTCGGCGCGGTGCCGCTGGCCAACCGCGCCACCATCGGCAACATGAGCCCGGAGTTCGGCTCGACCGTGTCGATCTTCCCGATCGACCAGGTCACCCTGGACTACCTGCGCCTCACCGGCCGCCCGGAGGACCAGATCGCGCTCGTCGAGGCCTACGCCAAGGAGCAGGGCCTGTGGCACGACCCGTCGCGCGAGGTCCGCTACTCCGAGTACGTCGAGCTCGACCTGTCCACCGTGGTGCCCTCCATCGCCGGCCCGAAGCGTCCCCAGGACCGCATCGCGCTGAGCGAGGCCAAGCAGCAGTGGCGTGCGGACATCAAGAACTACGTCGTCAACGGCAAGCCGGCCGTGGCCAGCCCGCTGGACAAGGAGCTGGCCGACACCTTCCCGGCCTCCGACCCGGTCTCCCCGGACCCGACCGAGGAGTCCTCGCACCTGGGCCGCCCCGTGCACTCGGCCGCCCCGCCGAACGACTTCGAGCGCCCGAGCAACCCGGTCCGTGTGACGCTCGAGGACGGCACCGACGTCGAGCTGGACCACGGCGCCGTCGTCATCGCCGCGATCACCTCCTGCACCAACACCTCCAACCCCTCCGTCATGCTCGGCGCCGCCCTGCTGGCGAAGAACGCCGTGGAGAAGGGGCTGGAGACCAAGCCCTGGGTCAAGACCTCCATGGCCCCCGGGTCGCAGGTCGTGGCGAACTACTACGACAAGGCCGGGGTGTGGCCCTACCTGGAGAAGCTCGGCTACCACCTCGTCGGCTTCGGCTGCACGACGTGCATCGGCAACTCCGGGCCGCTGCCGGAGGAGATCTCCCAGGCGATCAACGACAACGACCTCGCCGTCGCCTCGGTGCTCTCGGGCAACCGTAACTTCGAGGGCCGGATCCACCCGGACACGAAGATGAACTACCTGGCCTCCCCGCCGCTCGTCATCGCCTACGGTTTGGCCGGAACGATGGACTTCGACTTCGAGAACGAGCCGCTGGGCAAGGACAAGGACGGCAACGACGTCTACCTGCGCGACATCTGGCCCAGCCCGGCCGAGATCGACGCGGTCATCGCCGGCGCCGTGAGCCAGGACATGTTCAAGGAGGACTACGCCGACGTCTTCACCGGCGACGAGCGCTGGCAGTCGCTGCCCACCCCCGAGGGCGACATCTTCGAGTGGGACCCGGAGTCCACCTACGTGCGCAAGGCCCCGTACTTCGAGGGCATGAGCGCCGAGCCGGAGCCGGTCACCGACATCAGCGGGGCCCGCGTCCTGGCCAAGCTGGGCGACTCGGTGACCACCGACCACATCTCCCCGGCCGGTGCGATCAAGCCGGACAGCCCGGCGGGCCAGTACCTCCTGGAGCACGGCGTCGCGCGCAAGGACTTCAACTCCTACGGCTCGCGCCGCGGCAACCACGAGGTCATGATCCGCGGCACCTTCGCCAACATCCGGCTGCGCAACCAGCTGCTCGACGGCGTCGAGGGAGGCTTCACCAAGAACTTCCTCACCGGTGAGCAGGACACGATCTACGACGCCTCGATGGCCTACCAGGAGGCCGGCATCCCGCTCGTCGTCCTGGGCGGTAAGGAGTACGGCTCCGGCTCCTCGCGCGACTGGGCCGCCAAGGGCACGACCCTGCTCGGCATCAAGGCCGTCATCGCCGAGAGCTTCGAGCGGATCCACCGCTCGAACCTCATCGGCATGGGCGTGCTCCCGCTGGAGTTCCCGGCCGGCCAGAGCGCCGACTCCCTCGGCCTCGACGGCACGGAGACCTACGCGATCTCCGGCATCACCGAGCTCAACGAGGGCCGCACGCCGCGCACCGTGAAGGTGACGGCCACCAAGGAGGACGGCTCCACCGTCGAGTTCGACGCCGTGGTCCGCATCGACACCCCCGGTGAGGCGGACTACTACCGCCACGGCGGCATCCTCCAGTACGTCCTGCGGAGCCTGGCCAAACAGACCGCCTGACCCGGCCTCCGGTCCACGACGCCGGCAGTACGGTTCCTCGCCTCCTGTGGGGTGGGGACTGTACTGTCGGCGTCCTGGCATCCGGGAGGGAGAGCGGCATGGTTGTCGAGGGCGACTACGGGCCGGCGGAGTTCGACTGGTCGATCCTGACCGTGCCCACCGCCAAGGCGATGGCGCTCGGGCAGCTCGGTTTCTCCTGGGGTGAGCTGTGGGAGCGGCTGGCGACCGTCACCCAGGAGGAGTTCACCTGGGAGGCGCGGCCCGGCACGCTCGGCGTCGTCCGCCGGGGTGCGGAACGCACGCCGCGCACCCTCGGGGTGGGGGAGTGGGTCGCCGAGTGGCCCGAGGGATACGACCACCCCGGGCCGCGCACCATCGCCTGGCTCGTCGCCCACCTCACCGAGACCTACTTCGAGCGCTGGGAGTGGACCTTCGGCGAGCGGCGCAGGCGCCGCGGCGACGCCGTCGTCCACGGGGAGGTCGACGCCGCCCGGGGCGAGCTGGCCCGCTGGGTGGAGGCGTGGCGCACCGGCGTCGCGGGTGTCCCGGACGAGGAGTTCATGACCGTCGGGCTGAGCCAGGCGACCGAGGTCGACGCCGCCTCCCCGTTCGGCCACCTCGTGCTGCACATGAACCGTGAGCTCATCCACCACGGCGCCGAGGTGTTCCTCCTCACCGACCTCCAGCGCACCGGGGCGTGAGACCGGGCGGAGACGCGGCACGCCACGGCGGCCGTTCTCGCGTCGTCGCGCGGCGCAGCGTAAGGTGAGCGCGCATGTTGTTCGTCGAGCGGGAAGGTGCGCGATGAGCCAGCTGGGACGGGTGCGCCGGCCGTCGGACCTGCGCTCGCTGACGAGCGCGGAGCTCGAGGTGCTCGCCAAGGAGCTGCGCGACTACCTCGTGGACTCCGTCTCCAAGACCGGCGGTCATCTCGGCCCCAACCTCGGGGTCGTGGAGCTCACCCTGGCGATCCACCGGGTCTTCACCTCACCCCGTGACCGGATCGTCTTCGACACCGGTCACCAGGCCTACGTCCACAAGCTCCTCACCGGGCGGAAGGACTTCAGCAGGCTGCGCAAGCAGGACGGCATCTCGGGTTATCCGAGCCGGGCCGAGTCCGAGCACGACATCGTGGAGAACTCCCACGCCTCGACCG
>NZ_CALGNQ010000267.1 GCF_937958535.1 uncultured Georgenia sp.
TACAGCTCGGAGGAGCGGGTGGTCCAGCCGAACTTGTCGTAGCGGTAGCGCCAGAGGAGGCCGACGACGAACACCGCCAGTGACACGTACGGGAAGACCACCCACGCCAGGGTGTCGATGGTGTTCATCTGCGGACCTCCGTCGGTGCCGTGCCGCCGGGTGCGTAGGGCTCCAGCGGTCCCAGGGCGTTCAGGCCGACCATCTCGGTCGGCGGGCCGGACGTGATGAGCTCGAGGTAGCGGTCGCGGACCTCGTCGGTGACCGGCGGCAGGGTGAGGCACACCGCCTCGACCACCCCCGCGTAGGGGCTGCCCAGCGCCGTGAGCGCCGAGCGCAGGACCTCGATGCCCTGCCGGTGGCTGCCGAGCAGCCCGGCGGCGATCTCGGCGTCCCCGCGGGCGGAGAACTCCAGCACGATGGGCAGGAAGTCGGGCAGCTCGGGCCGGTCGAGCTCCCAGCCGGCGGCCCGGTAGGCCTCGACGAAGCGGACGAGGGCGGTGCCGCGCTTGCGGGTGTCGCCGGTGAGGAAGTAGGACAGGTACATCGAGCACCGGCGCTTCTGGTCGAAGGTCTCGACGTAGTGCTCCGCGAGCGCGTCCTCACCGGCCGCGGCGGCGTGGTCGAGGAAGCCCCACAGCCGTACGCGCACAGGGGCGGGCAGCCCCGCGACGGCCTCGCGGACGGTGCCGTAGGCGCACCTGCGCTCCGGCGTCGGGTAGTCGAGGAGCACCGAGGCGGCCATGTGGGCGACCGCCCGCTGCTGCCCGGAGACCCGCACCGGGGCGAGCGGCACCAGCTGGGGCGCGCGGACGAAGCCGCTCATCGTCGGTCCTCCCCCACATGGGGCTCGTCACCGGGTGACCGCTCCCGCACGCGGTCGGTGCCGCCGGCCTCCGGCCCGGGGTCGCCCGCCGGGTAGGGGTCCTCCTCGTGGACGGCGGGGCCGGAGTCGATGTCCCCCGAGTGCAGGTCCTCCCCGCCCTCGGAGGGGGCGGTGTCGACGGCGACGGTGGTGGTGGTGGTCACGTCCGGCTCGTCGTCCCGCTCGTCCGGGGCGGGCGGGAAGAGCCCGGTCGAGCCGCGCCCGTCCCAGTTGAGCAGGTTGGTCCGGCCCGGCGTCGAGGGCGTGTAGGGCGAGGTCTGGCGGTCCTTGAGGGCGTGGAAGGTCTCCACCGAGGCGGGGACGTCGTGTCCGGAGCCGGTGCCGAAGGGGCCCATCCCGCCCATCCCCGGCCCGCCGTGGACGTCCAGGGAGCAGGCCATCTCCTCCAGCTCGCGGGCGATCTCGGCGTGGGTCTGCGGGATGACGTAGCGGTCCTCGTACTTGGCGATGGCCAGCAGCCGGTACATCTCCTGGATCTCCTCGCCGGTCATGCCGACGGCGGCGGCGGTCTCCTCCTGGGGCTCCTCGCCGAGGTTGATGTCGCGCATGTAGGACCGCATCGCCGCCAGCCGGCGCAGCACCCGCTCCACGGGCGCGGTGTCCCCGGCGGTGAAGAGCTCGGCGAGGTACTCCAGCGGGATGCGCATCGTCGACAGCGCGGTGAGGAGCGTGCGGCCGTCCTCGCCGTCGTTCCCCGACCGCGTGACGGCGTCGACGACGGGGCTCAGCGGCGGGATGTACCAGACCATCGGCAGGGTGCGGTACTCCGGGTGGAGGGGCAGCGCGACCTCGTAGTCGGTGATGAGCCGCCAGATCGGGGAGCTCTGCGCGGCCTCGATCCAGTCCTCCGGCATCCCCTCGCGGCGGGCGGCCTCGACCACCTCCGGGTCGAAGGGGTCGAGGAAGACGCCGCGCTGGGCGTCGAGGAGGTCGTGCTCGTCCGGGGTCGCGGCGGCCTGCGCGACGCGGTCGGCGTCGTAGAGCACCAGCCCGATGTAGCGCAGGCGGCCCACGCAGGTCTCGGCGCACACCGTGGGCAGCCCGGCCTCGATACGCGGGTAGCACATCGTGCACTTCTCGGCCTTGCCGGTCTGGTGGTTGAAGTAGACCTTCTTGTACGGGCAGCCGGTGACGCACATCCGCCAGCCGCGGCACTGCTCCTGGTCGACGAGGACGATGCCGTCCTCCACCCGCTTGTACATCGCCCCGGAGGGGCAGGAGGCGACGCACGAGGGGTTGAGGCAGTGCTCGCAGATCCGCGGCAGGTAGAACATGAAGGTCTCTTCGAACTCGGCCTTCACCTGCTGGTTCATCTTCTTCAGGACCGGGTCGTCGGCCATCGTCTCGGTCGAGCCGCCGAGCATGTCGTCCCAGTTCGCGGACCACTCGATGGCCATCGGCTCACCGGAGATGAGCGACTTCGGGCGCGCCACCGGGGTATGGGTGGAGTCGGCCGGCGCGGACAGGAGCATGTCGTACTCGTAGGTCCACGGCTCGTAGTAGTCGTGGATGGTGGGCATCTTGGGGTTGGAGAAGATGGTGGCGAGCTTCTTCGCCCGCCCGCCGGCCTTGAGCTTGAGCTTCCCGCGCCGGTTCAGGGTCCAGCCGCCCTGCCAGACCTCCTGGTCCTCGTAGGTGCGCGGGTAGCCCAGGCCGGGCCGGGTCTCGACGTTGTTGAACCACACGTACTCGGTGCCGGTGCGGTTGGTCCACGCCTGCTTGCACGTCACCGAGCAGGTGTGGCAGCCGATGCACTTGTCGAGGTTCATCACCATCGACATCTGCGCCATGACTCGCATCAGTACTCGACCTCCTGGCTGCGCCGGCGGATGACGGTGACCTCGTCGCGCTGGTTCCCGGTGGGCCCGATGTAGTTGAACGCGTAGGCCAGCTGGGCGTAGCCGCCGACGAGGTGGGTGGGCTTCATCAGCACGCGGGTCAGGGAGTTGTGGATGCCGCCGCGCTGCCCGGACGTCTCGGCGCGGGGGACGTCGACGACGCGGTCGGTGGCGTGGTGCATGAAGACCGTGCCCTCGGGCATGCGGTGGGAGACCACGGCGCGGGCGACGACGACGCCGTTGCGGTTGTACGCCTCGATCCACTCGTTGTCCCGTACCCCGATCTTCGCGGCGTCCTGCGGGGACATCCAGATGTTCGGCCCGCCCCGGGACAGCGAGAGCATGAAGAGGTTGTCCTGGTACTCGGAGTGGATGGACCACTTGGAGTGCGGGGTGAGGTAGCGGACGGCGACCTCCGCGTGGCCCTGGGCGGTGGGGTCGCCGCTCGGGGAGGTGTCCCCGGGGACCGGGTCGCCGTAGAGGCGGTGCAGGTCCAGCGGAGGGCGGTAGACCGGCAGCGTCTCCCCCAGCTCGCTCATCCAGTCGTGGTCGAGGTAGAAGTGCATCCGGCCGGTGAGCGTGTGCCACGGCTTGAGCCGCTCGACGTTGGTGGAGAAGGCGGTGTAGCGCCGCCCGCCGGTCTCCGAGCCGGACCACTCCGGGGAGGTGACGACGCTCGTGGGCCGGCTCTGGGTGTCGGCGAAGGTCACCCGCACCGACTCCGACTCCGCGGCCAGGTCGGCGAGCCGGGTGCCGGTGCGCTCCTCCATGTCCTCGAAGCCCTGGGTGGCCAGCCGTCCGTTCGTCGTGCCGGACAGCGCGAGGATCATCTCCGCGGCCTTGGTGTCCCGGTCGAGGGAGGGACGGCCCTCGGCGATGCCGGACACCACCCGGCCGTTGCGCTGGGCGAGCTCGGCGACCTCCCGGTCCGGCATGAACCGCACCCCCTTGGTCACCATCCCGAGCGAGTCGGTGAGCGGGCCGAGGGCGTTGAACTTCGCCAGCGTCGCCGGGTAGTCGCGCTCGATGGTGATGAGCTTGGGCATCGTCACCCCGGGGACGAGCGGTGTCTCCTCCAGCGGTGGGACGGCGCCGTGCGGGGTGGCCAGCGCGTCGGGGGTGTCGTGGTTGAGCGGTGCGGCGAGCAGGTCGCGGCGCTTGCCCAGGTGCGCCACGCTCAGCTCGGAGACCTTCGCCGCGAGGTCCTGGAAGATCCGGAAGTCGGTGCGGGTCTGCCACGGCGGGGAGATCGCCGGGTTGAAGGAGTTGACGAACGGGTGCATGTCCGTCGTCGAGATGTCGTGCTTCTCGTACCACGTCGCCGCCGGCAGCACGATGTCGGAGTACAGCGTCGTGGAGGTGTTGCGGAAGTCGATGCAGGTGAGGAGGTCGACCTTGCCCTCGGCGGCCTGCTCCCGCCACACCATGTGCTTGGGCCGCCGCTCCGGCGGCGACTCCGGCCCCCGCACCGCGGACTCCGCGCCGAGGAGGTGGCGCAGGAAGTACTCGTTGCCCTTGGACGAGGAGCCGAGGATGTTCGATCGCCACACGGTGATGACCCGCGGGAAGTTCTCCGGGGCGCTCGGGTCCTCGACGGCGAAGCGCAGCCGGCCCTCCCGGAGCTCCTGGACGACGTAGTCGGCCGGCTCCATCCCCGCCGCGGCCGCCTCGTCGGTGAGGTCGAGCGGGTTGCGGTCGAAGGTCGGGAAGCTCGGCATCCAGCCGCGCCGGGCGGACTCGACGAGGGTGTCCGCCGTCGTCATCCCGGCGAAGCGGCCGGTGGCGAGCGGGGAGGTGAGGGCCTGGGCGGGTAGGCCGTCGTAGCGCCACTGCTCGGTGCCGAGGTACCAGAAGGCGGTGGAGATCATGTGCCGGGTGGGTCGCTGCCAGTCCAGCGCGAAGGCGTACTGCTGGAAGCCGGTGATCGGGCGCACCTTCTCCTGCCCGACGTAGTGCGCCCACCCGCCGCCGTTGACGCCCTGGCAGCCGGTGAGCGTGACGAGCGCGATCATGGCCCGGTAGATCGTGTCGGAGTGGAAGTAGTGGTTGGTGCCGGCGCCCATGACGATCATCGACCGCCCCTTCGAACGGCGGGCGTTGTCGGCGAACTCCCGGCCGATGCGGACGATCGCGTTGACCGGCACGCCGGAGTGCTCGGCGGCCCACGCCGGGGTGCCCGGCTGGGTCGGGTCCTCGTAGCCGGTGGGCCACTGCCCGGGCAGGCCGGGCCGGCCGACGCCGTACTGGGCGAGGAGCAGGTCGAAGACCGTGGTGACGAGCCGGCCGGCCACCTCCCGCACCGGTACCCCGCGGCGCAGCACGCCCGCCCCGCCCACGTGCTGCCCCGCATCGCCGTCCTCCGTCCCGGGGGCGACGTCGAAGCGCGGGAGGAGGACCTCCACGGCGCGGCCGCCCTCCGCGTGCAGCGTCAGCAGCGGGTCGCGGCCCTGCAGGTCGAGGTTCCAGCGGCCCTTGCCCGCCTCCCCGTAGCGGTCCCCGAGCGTGCCGTTCGGGACGAAGGGTGCGCCGTCGCCGTCGAGCATGACGGTCTTGAAGGCGGCGTTCTCGACGTCGGCGTGGTCGGGCAGGTCGGCGGCGGTGAGGAACTTGCCGGGGACGTAGCCGCCGTCGCGTTCCTCGAGGGAGACGAGGAACGGGGAGTCGGTGAAGCGCTTGACGTAGTCGATGAAGTAGGGCTCGGGCCGCTCGACGTGGAACTCGCGCAGGATGATGTGGCCCATGCCCATGGCGAGGGCGCCGTCGGTGCCGGGGTGGACGGCGAGCCACTCGTCGGCGAACTTCGTGTTGTCCGCGTAGTCGGGTGAGATCGCCACGACCTTCTGGCCCCGGTACCGGGCCTCGACCATGAAGTGCGCGTCGGGGGTGCGGGTGACCGGGATGTTCGAGCCCCACATGACGAGGTAGCCGGCGTTGAACCAGTCGGCGGACTCGGGGACGTCGGTCTGGTCGCCGAAGATCTGCGGGGAGGCCATGGGCAGGTCGGCGTACCAGTCGTAGAAGGACAGGATGGTGCCGCCCATGAGGGACAGGAAGCGGGTGCCGGCGCCGTAGGAGACCTGGGACATCGCGGGGATGACGGTGAAGCCGGCGAGCCGGTCGGGGCCGTAGCGCTTGGTCGTGTGGACGTGCGCGGCGGCCATGATCTCCAGGACCTCGGGCCACTGGGCGCGGACCATGCCGCCCCGGCCGCGGGCGCGCTTGTAGCTGCGGGCCCGCTCGGGGTCCTCGACGACGTCCGCCCAGGCGAGCACCGGGTCGCCGAGCCGGGCCTTGGCCTCGCGGTAGAGGGCGAGCAGGGCGCCGCGGACGTAGGGGTAGCGCACCCGGGTAGGTGAGTAGGTGTACCAACTGAAGGCGGCGCCGCGGGGGCAGCCGCGCGGCTCGTACTCCGGGGAGCTGGGCCCGGTGGTGGGGTAGTCGGTCTGCTGCGCCTCCCAGGTGATGATCCCGTCCTTGACGTAGACCTTCCACGAGCACGAGCCGGTGCAGTTGACGCCGTGGGTGGAGCGCACCACCTTGTCGTGACTCCAGCGGTCGCGGTAGAACGCGTCGCCCTCGCGTCCGCCGCGCAGGAAGATGCGGGAGAGGTCCTCCGACGCCTCGCCGCGGCGCAGGAAGGTGCCCAGCTTGAGCAGGGCGTCGGCCGCCGCGCCCTGCGGCCGCTCTGGCTTCGTCGCCGTCATGATGTCCTCTCGCCGTCGTCAGTAGTCCGAGGCCCTGCGCACCGGCCACCAGGTGAAGGCCGCCACGCCCAGCGCGCTGAGCGCCAGCAGGATGAAGCCGATGGTGTAGGCGCCGGTGGCGCCGTAGACCGCCCCCATGACCAGGGGCGGGAAGAAGCCGCCGAGCCCGCCGGCGGCGCCGACGATGCCGGTGACCGAGCCGACCGTCCCGGGCGGCGCCACCCGGGCCACGAGGGCGAAGCACGCCCCCGAGGCGGCGCCGAGCGTGGCCGCCATCGCCAGGAACGCCACGGTGCCCGCCGGGAGCAGCTCCAGGCGCAGCGCGGCGAGCACGGCCATCGCGCCGGCGATGACGAAGCACCAGGCCAGCACGGGGACGGGGTGGAAGCGGTCGGAGAGCCAGCCGCCGACCGGCCGGGCGACCACCGCCAGCACGATGAACCCCGCCGTGCGGAAGGAGGCGTCGCCGCGGGTGAGGTCGAAGTCGTTGATGAGGTAGGTCGGCAGGTAGACGCTGAAGGCGACGAACCCGCCGAAGCCCATCGCGTAGATGAGGGAGAGCTGGAGGGTGACCGGGAGCTTGAGCGTCTGCCACGTGCGCGTGAGCATCGAGCCGGTGGCCGCGGGCGGCCGCTGCGGCGAGTCACGCAGCGTGACCCAGGCGACGAGGGCGTAGAGCGCCAGGATCACCGAGACCAGCACGAACGGGGCCGGGCGGCCGAAGGCGTCGACGATGGCCACCGTGGTGAAGGCGGCGACGGCGGTGCCGGCGGTGCCCATGCCGAAGACGCCGAGCGCCAGGCCGCGGCGGGCCGGTGGGTACCAGGCGTTGACGAACGGGACCCCCACCGCGAACGCCGTGCCACCGACGCCGAGGAAGAACCCGCCGATGACGAGCAGTACGAAGCTGTTTGCGACAAATCCGACGAACAGGGTGGGAATGATCGTGATGAGGCTGACGGCGGGAAACATCACCCGCGCCCCGAACCGGTCGGTCAGCGCCCCGATCGGGATGCGGCCGAGCGACCCGACGACGACGGGGACGGCGACCGCGGCGGAGACCTCGAAGGGGCTGAGGTCCAGCACCTCGCCGTAGGTGTTCCCGAGCGGCGCGATGAGGTTCCAGGCCCAGAAGTTGACGAGGAAGCCGATCGTCGCGAGGGCCAGCATCATGCCGGGAGACCGCGTCGTCGCCGCGGCGGTGTCCGTGGCCTGGTCGGATCGGCTCACGTCGCCCTCCCCCGGGCGGCCACGGGAAGAGCCGCCCTGCCCGCGATTATGCACGTGATGCACGTCACTGACGAGCGATCCGGGCGGCAATTCAGTTAGACAACGCGCGCCTGCCCTAATTATTTGTCGACGGGCGGTGCGGGAATTGTTTTCTCCATTTATTCACAGGGTGTCCCGGTCCGCCCAGGTGTCGACGTCGTGCGCCTCGCCGGGGCGCGCCGGCACGGGAAGCAGCCGGAGCGGGCCGACGAGGGCGCGTACCGCGGTCCCGCGGACCTCGCCGGCGGCCGCGAGCTCGGCGAGCCGGGTGCGCAGCGCGCGCGTGGCGTAGACGCCGAGGAGCCACTGGTCGCGACCGTCCTCGTCGCGGAGCACCACCCCGTCCACCCCGCCGGCCGTCCCCTCTCCGGCCGGCTCCCCACCCCCAGCCCACTTCCCACCCACAGCCCACTCCCCACCGACAGCCGACTTCCCACCGACAGCCCAGTTCCCACCCACAACCGAGCTGTCGCCGACATCGGTGCGCCCGCCACCCCGGTCGGCATGTCCTGCGGCGTGGCTGTCGGCCAGGTGGGCCGCTGCCGCCAGCAGCCGCGGCACGGCGCGCGCCGCTCCCGGCAGGTCGCAGGCCAGGACGAGGACGAGCGGTGCTGCCTCCACCCCCAGCGCGTGGAGACCGGCCGCGATACCCGCCACCGGACCGCCGTGGGGCGGGTTCTCCAGGGTGCGCACGACACCGTCCGGCACCGGGACGGTCTGCGGGGCGACGACGACCACCCGGCGCGCGCCGGCGGTCGCGTCGAGCACGTGGTCGAGCAGGCGCCGTCCCCGCACCGTGACCTGTGGCTTGAGCGCGCCCCCCAGCCGCCGGCCGGTGCCCCCGGCCAGCACGACCGCGTCGTGCCTCACCACCGCAGGAGACCGACCTCGTCCCCCGGCGCGACGGCGTCGACGTCCTCCGGCACGACGGCGAGCGCCTCGGCGAGTGCGAGCGAGGCGACGAGGTGGGAGCCCGACCCGCCCGACGACGCGGGCCGTACCGACGGCACAGCGGCGCCGTCGTCCTCGACGACCACCGGCAGGTACTGCCGGCGCCGCGGCGGGCAGCGCCACCCGACACCCGCCCGCGCGGTCTCCAGCGGCGGTCGGGCGGGGAGGTCGGCGAGCCGGCGCAGCACCGGTGCGACGTGGACGTGGAAGGAGACCATGACGCTCACCGGGTTGCCGGGAAGCGCGAGCACCGGGACCCGGTCGGCGAGCACCCCGAAACCCTGGGGCTTGCCCGGCTGCATGGCGACGGTGACGAAGTCGAGCCGGTCGCTGAAGGCGGCCTTGACGACGTCCTTGGTGCCGACGCTCACGCCGCCGGAGGTGACGAGCAGGTCGAGGTCGGCGAGCGCGGCGGCGACGACGTCGCGCAGGTCGGCAGGGTCGTCCCCGACGGTGCCGAGCGGCACGGGGGTCGCGCCCGCCTCCCGGACGAGGGCGGCGAGCAGCACGCTGTTGGAGTCGGGGATGCGTCCGGGCCCCGGCTCGACCCCGGGCGGGACCAGCTCGTCCCCGGTGGCGAGCACGCCGACCCGGGGCCGCGGGTGGACGGACAGGGTGCCGTGCCCGGCGGCGGTCGCGGCGGACAGGTGGGTGGCCTGGAGCACCGTGCCGGCCTGGACGACGAGGTCGCCCGGGCGCACGTCCTCACCGCGGCGTCGGATGTGCCTGCCGGCCGCGACGGGCTCGCGGACCGCGACGTGGGTGGGCAGGCCGGCAGCGCCCGGGGGCTGGTCGGTGAGCTCGACCGGGACGACGGCGTCGGCGCCGGGCGGCACCGGCGCCCCGGTCATCACCCGCACCGCCGTCCCCGGCATGACGGCGGAGGGCTCGGTCGTCCCGGCCGGCACGTCACCGCCGACCGGGAGGAGCACCGGGCGGTCCGCGGTGGCGGCGGCCACGTCGGCGGCGCGGACCCCGAAGCCGTCCATCGCGGAGTTGTCGAAGGGCGGCACCGCGAGCGCGGCGTGGACGTCCTCGGCCAGGCGCAGGCCGTGGGCCTCACCGACGGGCACGCGCCGCACAGGCAGCGGCGCCACCCGGTCCAGCATCGAGCGGTGGTACTCCTCGACGGTGATCACGCGTTCCCTCTCAGTAGACGGGCAGGCTTGGGTCGACCTCGGTCACCCACGCCCGGACCCCGCCGGTGAGGTTGGTGACGTCGGCGTAGCCGGCCTCGCGCAGGATCTGCTGCGCCTGCGCCGACCGGCCGCCGGACAGGCAGTGGACCACGACGGGGGTGCCCGGCTCGACGCCCACCTCCGTGGCGGCGTGCGGGTCGGCGATGAGCCGCTCGAGGGGTACGCACCGGGCGCCGGGGATGGAGACGATCGCCCGCTCGGTGGGCTCACGGACGTCGAGCAGGACGAAGTCGTCCTCACCACGCTCGCGCGCCGCCAGCCGCTCGGCGAGCTCGCGGGCCGACAGGGCCGGGCCGTCGTCGGCGACGGTGTCCGGGTCGGGCTCGGCGGCGAGCACCACCGCGGCGTTGGACGTCACGGGCACGCCGAGCGGGTCGTAGCCGAGCTCGGCGCGGGAGGCCGGCGGTGCCGGGTCCGGGCGCGGACGCAGCGGCAGCTCGCTCCAGCGGGCGGACAGGACGTCGAGCACCGCGACCCGGCCGAGCAGCGGCTCCCCGACGCCGGTGACGAGCTTGACCGCCTCGGCCGCCATGAGCGAGCCGACCTGGCCGCACATCGCCCCGAGCACACCGGCCTGGCCGCACGAGGGGGTGGCACCGGGCGGCGGCGGGGCGGGGAAGAGGTCGCGCAGGGTGAGGGACGGGTAGCCGGGCCCCTCCGCGGGCTGGAGGGGGGCGGACCAGAAGACCGCCACCTGGGCGTCGAACCGGAGGATGGAGCCCCACACGAGCGGGATCCCGAGGTCGGCGCAGACGTCGGCGACGAGGTAGCGGGTGGGGAAGTTGTCGGTGCCGTCCAGGACGATGTCGTACCCCTCGAGGGTCTGCCGGGCGTTCGTCGCGTCGAGCCGCAGGTGGTAGGGGGTGACGGCGACGGCGTCGTTGAGGGCGCGGACGTGCGCGGCGGCCGACTCGACCTTGGGCCGGCCGACGTCCGCCGTCGTGTGGAGCACCTGGCGCTGGAGGTTGGTCTCCTCCACGACGTCGTCGTCGACGATGCCGATGTGCCCCACTCCGGCGGCGGCGAGGTAGTGGAGGATCGGTGAGCCCAGGCCGCCGGCACCCATGACGAGGACGCGTGCGGCGCGGAGCCGGCGCTGGCCGAGCTCGCCCAGCTGTTCCAGCAGGAGGTGGCGGGAGTAGCGGCGCACCTCCTCCCGGGTCAGCGGTGGCCCTGGCTCGCACAGCGGGGGAAGCGGCATGGTGCCACTGTAGGAGGGTGCGGCGGCCCGCGGGGCATCGAAGGATGAGACGCTACGCTCATGAGCTTCACCCATCTCGACGGGCGCGGGCACGCCCGCATGGTCGACGTCACCGAGAAGGTCCCCACGGTCCGCACGGCGACGGCCACCGGGCGGGTCCGCTGCTCCCCGGAGCTGGTCCGGACCCTGCGTGACGGCGCGGTGCCGAAGGGCGACGTCCTCGCCGTCGCCCGGGTGGCGGGTATCGCCGCCGCCAAGCGCACTCCCGACCTGCTGCCGCTGGCGCATGTCATCGGTGTCCACGGCGTCACCGTCGACGTCTCGGTCGAGGACGACGGGGTGGCGATCACCGCCACCGTCCGCACCGCAGACCGCACCGGGGTGGAGATGGAGGCACTGACGGCGGTGAGCGTCGCAGCGCTCAACGTCGTCGACATGGTCAAGGGGCTGGACCGCTCGGTGACGATCACCGACGTCCGGCTCGTGGCGAAGGCCGGGGGCCGCTCGGGTGAGTGGCGCCGGCCCACGGAGGAGGACAGGAAATGATCACGGTCCGGTACTTCGCGGCTGCCGCGGAGGCCGCGGGGCGCGAGCAGGAGCCGATGGCGGTGGGCCGCGTCGCCGACCTGCGCGCGGCGATGGCGGAGCAGCACGGGGAGGCGCTGGCCCGCGTGCTGCAGCGCTGCTCGATCCTCGTCAACGGGGTGCGCAGCGAGGACGACGCCGCGGTGCAGCCCGGCGACGTCGTCGACGTCCTGCCGCCCTTCGCCGGCGGCTGACCGACGCCCCGCCGGCGGTGCCGCCGGGGTGCAGCACCCGTCCGCGCGGGTGGGGCCGAGGAGCGCGGCGCAGCTCTGCCCGCACTCGTCGACCTCGCCTGCGGGCGGTCCGCTCGCCCGCGGTCGGCCCGGTGCCGCAGTGCGCCGCCTGCGCGTGCGTGGTCAGCCGCCGATGGCGCTCATCGGGCGGTCGGGCTGGAGGAAGCCGGGGTCGTTGATCCCGTGGCCGGGCAGCTTGCCGGCGATGCACGTGTGGAGCACCCGGGCGAGGTCGTCGTCGCTGCCGCCCCCGCGCAGCGGGGTGAGCAGGTCGGACTCCTCCCGGGCGAACAGGCAGTTGCGCAGCTGGCCGTCGGCGGTGATCCGCACCCGGTCGCACGTCCCGCAGAACGGCTTGGTCACCGACCGGATGACCCCCACGGTGGTGGGACCGTCGTCGACCAGGAACCGCTCGGCGGGGGCCGAGGCCCGTCCGGGCAGCGGGGTGAGCCGGAACTCCTGCTCCAGCTGCGCGAGGATCTCCTCGCCCTTGACCATGCGCACCCGGGACCAGATGTGGCCCGCGTCGAGCGGCATCTGCTCGATGAACCGGGCCTCCAGGCCGCGTTCGGCGGAGAAGCGCACCAGGTCGACGATCTCGTCGTCGTTGACGTCGCGCATCGCCACCGTGTTGATCTTGATCGGCTTCAGCCCGGCCGCCTGCGCCGCCTCGATCCCGGCCAGGACGTCGGCGAAGCGGTCGCGCCGGGTGAGCTCGTGGAACCGCTCCGGGCGCAGGGTGTCCAGGCTGATGTTCACCCGCTGCAGGCCTGCCGCGGCGAGGTCCGCGGCGAGCTTGGGCAGCAGCAGCCCGTTCGTCGTCATCGACAGCTCCAGCGGCCCGGCCGATCCCTCGATCCGGGACATCCGGGCGACGACGTCGACGACGTCACGGCGCAGCAGCGGCTCACCGCCGGTGAGGCGCACGGTGGCGATGCCGAGCGCGGCCGCCACCTCGGCCACCCGGACGAGCTCGTCGGTCGTGAGGATCATGTCCCGCTGCAGCCACGGCACCCCCTCGGCGGGCATGCAGTACGTGCAGCGCAGCGAGCACTTGTCGGTCAGCGAGATGCGCAGGTCGGTGTGCACCCGCCCGTACCGGTCCACGAGCGGGCGGCGCAGCTCCGGGGAGATCGAGACGCTCATGCCGAGTTCACCCACGTGTGGCTGCCGTCGGCGAGCACCTGCTTCTTCCACACCGGTAGCCGTGCCTTGACCTGCTCCACGAGCTCGCGGCACACCGTGAACGCCAGGTCCCGGTGCGCACTGGCGGCACACGCCACGATCGCCGCCTCCCCCACCTCGAGCACCCCGACCCGGTGGCTCACCGCCATCCGCGCGCCGGGGTGCGCCGCGGCGACGTCCGCCGCGATCTCGGCCAGCACGCGTGCGGCGTCCGGGTGGGCGCTGTACTCCAGCCGGACCACCTCGCCGTCGGCGTCCGGGCTGTGGTCGCGCACCAGCCCGGTGAACGTGGCCACCGCGCCGGTGCCGCTGGTGGCCACCGCCGCCAGGTGTGCAGCGACGTCCAGCGGCTCGGCGCTCAGCCCGGTGAGCACGACCTCACCCATGGTCCCCTCCCGCCAACTGGTCGAGCAGGTGCGGCAGGAGCGGGCCGACGACGGCCACCGTGTCCGCCACGCCGGCGGGGCTCCCCGGGGCGTTGACGACGACGGCGTCGCCCACCGTGCCGGCACGGGCGCGGCTGAGCACCGCCGCGGGCAGCTCGCTGCGCCGCCGCACCGCCTCGGTCACGCCGGGCAGCTCCCGCTCGAGCACCTCGGCGGTGGCCTCCGGTGTCTGGTCGGTCGGGCTCACGCCCGTGCCGCCGGTGGTGAGGACGACGCGGGCGCCGTCCGCGAGGGCGGCCTGCAGCGCCTGCCGCACCGGGGCGAGCCCGTCCGGGACGACGCGGACCGGGCCGACGGCGAGCCCGAGCTCGGCGAGCAGCCGGGCGGCCAGCGGGCCGGACACGTCCGCGCGCTCCCCGCGGCTGCACCGCGTGGACACCGTGAGCACCGTGGCCGGCACGTCGTGCACCATCCCGCCAGGCTACGCGATGGTCGGCCCGGCCACGGCGGGTCGTGGGTCCCGGCCGGGGCTACGATGGCCTGTCGATGATGGGAGTGGCGGTGGGCCTCACCGACGCGCCGCAGTGGCTCGTCCCTGCGTTCGTGCGCAGTGCCCTCGCCGTCGGCGCGACCGCCGACCGCGAGGAGATCGAACGCACCGCGCACGCGCTGGTGGCGCGCTGGCAGGAGCCCGAGCGGCGGTTCCACAACCTGCGCCACCTCATCGACGTCCTCGCGCGGGTGGACGAGCTCGCCGAGGAGACCCACCGCCCGGACGTCGTCCGGCTGGCGGCCTGGTACCACGGAGCGGTCTTCAACGCCTCGGCGCAGGTCGCCTACGCGCGCCGGGGCGGTGAGGACGAGGTCGCCGGCGCTGCCCTGGCACGCGAGGAGCTCGCGGCGCTCGGCGTCCCGGAGGCGGTGTGCGAGCGGGTCGCGGAGCTCGTCCTCTCCCTGTCCCGGCACGACGCCGCGGAGGACGACGTCGACGCCCTCGCGCTGTGCGACGCGGACCTCGGCACGCTCGCCGTCGAGCCGCAGCGCTACGCCGCCTACCGCAAGGCGATCCGCGAGGAGTACGCGCACATCCCGGAGCTCGACTACGTCACGTCACGGATCGACATCCTCACGCGCCTGCTGCGCCGCCGACGGCTCTTCGTCAGCCCGTTCAGCCTCGCCTGGGAGGAACCCGCGCGGGAGAACCTCACCGCCGAGCTGACCCACCTGCGGGCCCGGCTGGCGCAGCTCGGGGGCACCCCGCCACCGTCCGCCGAGCCGGTCCACCCGCCGACGGCGTCGACGTGGCGTGGGCCTGCGCAGCACGGCGAGGACACCCCGAGCGGCGGCACCGGTGAGGAGGCCGCAGGCCGCGGCGGCGCGGCGCCGGCGCGGCACGCCCCCCTGCCGCCGCCGTCTGCTGGGTCACCGCCCGCCGTCCCGCC
>NZ_CALGNQ010000268.1 GCF_937958535.1 uncultured Georgenia sp.
CTTGCCGTCGCCGTCCCAGTCACCGATGAGGACCTCGTCGGTGTGCCGACCGTACATGAAGTGGATGTCGGCGTCCCCGCCGGCCCAGTCGTTGGTGAGGAAGAAGCCGTACCGCGGGGCGGGTGGCTCGGGCTCGTCGGTCTCGTAGCCGAGCCCGTGACCGATCTCGTACAGCACGCCATCGCCGTCGAGCTCGGGGACGTTGACCGGCAGCTTGCCGCTGGGCTCGACGTTGCCGAGCACGACGTCGGCGATGGCGCCGAGCACGGGCAGCTGGTAGCTGTACGTGGCGATCGCGGCCGGGGCACCCCAGGCTACGTCGTAGGGGTTGCGGACGGCGACCTGGACGACCGGCGTGCCGGTGTCCAGGAGCGCCGCGAGGAGGTCCTGCTGCGCCTGGGTCTGGGCGGCGTTCGCCGGGGTGTGGGTCATGAGGACGATGGCGTCGTGGCCCGCGGAGGCCTCGACGGCCTGGGCGATCTGCTCCGGTGTCGGGAAGTTCGCGGTCCACAGCCCGGTGGCCGCGGCGCCGCGCTCCTCGAAGGCCGCGACGAGGTTCCCCACCCCGGTCTGGCCCCAGCCGGTGACGAACACGGACTGGTCGGTGTCGAGCGGCAGCACGCCCTCGTTGCGGACCAGGGTGACCGAACGCTCGGCGATCTCCTGGGCGGTGGCCGCGTGCTCGGCGGTGCCGACGACGTTCATCACCTCGTCGACGTCGACGTACGGGTCCTGCCAGACCCCGCGCTCGACCTTCCACTCCAGGATCCGGGTGACCGACTCCTCGAGGCGCTCGCGGGTGATCTCACCGGCGTCGACGGCCTCGTTGATGGCCGCGAAGGTGGCGTCGACGTCCGGGGACATGAGGAGGATGTCCGAGCCCGCCTGGATCGCCAGCACGGCGATGTCGCCGTCGTCCAGCGGATTGTCCGGCAGCTCCTTGAGCGCCGCCATGTCCAGTGCGTCGGTCGTGACGAGGCCCTCGAAGCCCATCTCCTCACGCAGCAGGCCGGTGAGGACGGCGGGGGAGAGGGTGCCCGGCATGTCGGGGTCGAGCTCCTCGACGATGACGTGCGCGGTCATGATCATGTCCACGCCGGCGTCGATGGCCTCCTGGAAGGGCAGGAGGTGGCGGTCGAGGGTCTCCCGGTCGTAGGTGACGATCGGCAGGCCGGTGTGGGAGTCGACGGCGGTGTCGCCGTGGCCGGGGAAGTGCTTGGCGGCCGCGGCGACGCCCTGGGACTGCATGCCCTCGAGCTGGGCGACGCCGAGGCGGGCGACGTTCTGGGGGTCCTCACCCATCGAGCGCACACCGATGACCGGGTTGGCCGGGTTGGTGTTGACGTCGACCACCGGGGCGAAGTTCGCGTTGACGCCGACGGCGGCCAGCTCGGCGCCGAGGATCTCGCCCTGGGCGCGGGCGAGGTCGGTGTCCCAGGTGGCGCCGAGCGCCATGTTGCCCGGCAGCACGGTGGCGGGGGCGCCCATCCGGGCGACGAGGCCGCCTTCCTGGTCGATGGTCACGGCGAGCGGGATGCCCGAACCGCGTTCCTCGGAGACCTCCTGCAGCGCGTTGGACATCTCGGCGGTGCCCACCGGGTCGTCGACGACCACGGGGTTGGCCCAGGCGAAGTAGAGGACGCCGCCGAGGTCGTACTTCTCCACGACCTCCGCGGGGGTGTCGACGCCGTAGCGGTCCTGGTTCTGGGCGGCCATGGAGTCGTCGTCGGCGGAGTTGCCGTACACGAACGTCCACGTCATCTGGCCGATGAGCTCGTCGATCGTCATGTGCTGGACGATGTGCTCGATCGGGTTGCGTGAGTCGGGGGCCGAGACCGGCCCCGCGCTCGCCGGGACGGTGGACGCCAGGAGCATCCCCGCCGCGAGGCTGGTGGCGACGCCCACTCTGGCGCCGACGGACTTCTTGGACAACGTTCCTCCTCGGGTGAGTCGTCATCGGTGACGCGTCATCGTGCAGGGCAACAGTTTTCCCGCAATCGGGAGTGGAGGAAACTGCTGACCAGTGTCAGCGTACGACACCTTGTGTCGCCCGTCACGCCTTCTCGGGCGTTCCCCCGTGGACTGGGAAATAGTACGGTGGGTTCCGTGGAAAAGATTCTGGGACCGCTGCCGACGCGCGGCATCGCCCGTGAGGAGCTCTCACCGGCCCGCCGGGCGGTGCTCGACGCCCTCATCGACCTCGGCGGTCGCCGCACGGTGGCCGAGCTCGCGGGCGCACTGGGGCAGCACGTCAACACCGTCCGCGAGCACCTCGAGGCGCTCGCCGGCGCCGGGCTCGTCCAGCGTTCGCTGCGCCGCTCCACCGGCCGGGGGCGCCCGGCGTCGCTCTACCGCGCGACCCTCGCTGCCACGCCCGCCGGGCCGGAGTACGCCGTGCTGGCCGAGGTGCTCATCACCCACCTCGCCCGTGTGGTGCCCGACCCGCAGGAGCGGGTGGAGCACGCACTGTCCGCCGGCCGTGAGTGGGGCCGGGCCATCCGCGAGCGTCAGCTCGTCGACGCCCCGCGCCCCGTCCGGCTCGCCACCGCCGGCATCTCCCACGCCGCCCCCACCCCCCTCCCCACCGACAGCCCCCTCCCCACCGACAGCTCACTTCCCGCCGAGGGCTCACGTCCCGCCGAGGGCTCACGTCCCACCGAGGGCTCAGCTCCCGCCGGGCGCGCAGAGCCGCACGGTGCCGAGCGTCCGGAGGAGCTCGCGGACTCGGTGGCACGGCTCGGCGAGATGCTCGACCGGGCCGGCTTCGACTGCCACACCACCCGTGATCCGGACGGCGGGTACACCCAGCGACTGCGACGCTGCCCGGTCCTCGCCCTGGCCCGGCAGCACCCGGAGGTCGTGTGCACCAGCCACCTCGGAATGGCCCAGGAGATCCTCGGCCACGAGGGCGTCGCCGCGGAACGGGTGAGCCTCGAGGCCTTCGCCGAGCCCGGCGCCTGCCTGCTGCGGATCGCCCCGCCGGCGGTCGGCGATGAGTGAGGCGTCCCTCGCCGCGCCCGGGCGCGGACCGCTGACCCGCACCTCCTTCCGGCTGCCCTTCCTGCTCATCGGCGGGCTCGGGATGCTTGCCGGCCTGGACGCCGCGCTCGCGCTCCTCGGCCTGCCGCACGTCCTCGTCGGAGCCCACCTCGCCGACGTGCACGGCCCGCTCATGGTGCTCGGCTTCGTCGGCACCGTCATCACGCTGGAGCGGTCGGTCGCCCTCGGACGCGGCTGGGGCTACCTCGCCCCGGCACTCGTCGGACTCGGCGTGCTCGCCACCGTCTCCGTGCTGCCCTTCGCCGCCGGCGCCGGACTGATCCTCGCCGGTCACGTCGCCGGGCTGCTCGTCTACCGCTCGCTCCACGCCCGCCAGCCCAGCGCCGCCGTCGCCGTCCAGGTGCTCGGCTCCCTCATGGCCGTGGCGGCGGCGACCCTGTGGCTCGCCGGGGTGGCCGTGCCGGCGCTCATCGCGTGGCTCGTCGGCTACCTCGTCCTGACCATCCTCGGGGAGCGTCTCGAGCTCGCCCGGATCGGGATGCTCCGTCCGCGTGACGGACACGCGGCCCAGGCGGTCGCCGCCCTCGTCGTCGCGGGCGCGGTCACCTCCCTGCTCGCTCCGGACGCCGGGTTCGCGCTGCTGGGCCTCGCCCTGGTCGCCGCCGCCGGGTGGCTCGGCGTCAAGGACGTCGCCCGGCGGACCATCCGCGCCACCGGGCTCCCCCGCTTCATCGCGGGCTGCCTGCTCGCCGGCTACCTCTGGCTCGGGGTCGCCGGTGCGACCTGGCTCGTCGGGGGACAGGTCGAAGGGCGGGCCTACGACGCCGCCGCGCACGCCGTGTTCCTCGGCTTCGTCATCTCGATGGTCATGGCCCACGCGCCGGTCGTCATGCCGGCCGTGCTCCGGAGGCCGCTGCCCTACCACCCCGCCCTCGTCGTCCCGGCCGTGCTCCTGCACGTCACCCTCGCGTTCCGGCTCGCCGTGGGGGACGCGCATGACCTGGAGTGGGCGGTGCAGGCCGGTGGCGTGGGGAACATCGTCGCCCTCCTCCTCTTCGTCGCCACCGCCGTCTGGTCCGCGCTCGGCGCGCCGGCACCGCAGCGGCCGGAGCCCAGCGGTGGGTCGCCGCCCGGAGACGTGGGACGCGACGTGGACAGGCAGCAGGGAAGGACGGAGCACGTGGGACAGCAGCACAGCGCACGACAGGCGCAGGAGGTGGCCCGATGAGCCGTCTCGCCCATCCCTCCACCCGACCGCCGATGGCGCGGCGGCCGTGGCACGTGCGCGTCAACGCACTCGTCGTCGCCTGGTTCCTCGCGGCCTTCGTCGTCGCGGTCGCGCACCGGTGGGTGCCCGAGGCCGGCTACCTCCTGGTCCACCTCATGCTGCTCGGGGCGGTGACGACGGCGATCCTCATCTGGTCCGCCCACTTCGCCGACACGCTGCTCGGTCGTCCCGCCCCCGGCGGGCAGGGCCTCATGCTCCTGCGGCTCGCGGTGCACACCGTCTCCGCCGTCCTCGTCATCGTCGGGGTGGTCACCGGCCGCTGGCCGCTCGTCGTCGCCGGCGGGATCGGCGTCACGCTGGTCGCGGTGACCCACGTCGTCGTCATCCTGCTCCAGCGGCGCGGCGCGCTCATGGCGCGCTTCGGGGCGCTGTCCCTCTTCTACGTGTGCGCGGGGCTGTGCCTGGCGGTCGGTGTGTGGTTCGGCGTCCTGCTCGCCCGCACCACACCGTCCGCACAGCTGGAGGGACGCCTCTACACCGCGCACACGACGACGATGCTCCTCGGCTGGGTGGGCCTCACCGTGCTCGGCACCCTCGTCGTCCTGTGGCCGACGATGCTGCGCACGAAGATGGCGCCCGGCGCGCCGCTCGCCGCCCGCCGCGCGATGCTCGTCCTGCTCGGCGGTGTCGCCGCGGTGTGGGTCGCCGTCGCACTCGACCAGCCGCGGCTGGTGGTGCTCGCCGTCGCCGGCTACCTCACCGGCGTGGTGCTCGTCGTGCGGCCGATGGTCACGGTTGCGCGGACCAGGCCGCCGCGCAGCTACGGCACGTTCAGCGCCGTCGCCGCCGTGGCCTGGCTGGTCCTCAGCCTCGTGGTCCTCGCGGTGCTCACGGCCACGGCGTCGGACTGGGCGGGGTTGCGTGACTCGCTCGGCGTCCTCGCCGCGCCGTACGCCGCCGGGTTCGCCGGCCAGGTGCTCCTCGGAGCGCTGAGCTACCTCGCCCCGGTCATGCTCGGCGGCGGCCCCCGGGTGGTGCGCCGGGTGGACGAGGAGATGAACCGCGCGGCGGGAGCGCGCGTCGTCATCGTCAACCTCTGCCTCGCCCTCTTCCTGCTCCCGCTGCCCAGCCTCGTGCGGGTGACGACCTCGCTCCTGGGCCTGGCCGGGCTGTCGGCCTTCCTCGTCCTCCTCGGGCGGGCGCTGTGGGTGCGCCGCCGGCTCGAGCGGGAGGGCTCGGGCGAGGTCATCGCCGCCACGCTCCGCACCGGTCCGCCGCCCGTGCCGCGCCGTCTCGGCGTGCTCCACGGGGTGGGCGCGGTGGCGCTCGCCGTCGTCCTCGGCGTCGCGGGCGACCCGGCGGCCGCCGGGCTGGCCGGCGCGGACGCCGACGACGGCGTCGCCGCCACCGGACGGACCACGACCGTGCGGGTCGAGGCGCGGGACATGCGCTTCGTGCCCGACGTGATCGAGGTGCCGGTGGGGGACCGGCTCGTCGTCGAGCTGGTCAACACCGACGACGACGTCCACGACCTCGTCCTCGACAACGGCGCCCGCTCCGGTCGGCTCTCCGCCGGCGAGAGCGCCGAGATCGACCTCGGGGTCGTCGGCCGCGACGTCGAGGGGTGGTGCTCGGTGGCCGGGCACCGACAGATGGGGATGACGCTCGACGTCGTGGCCGTGGGAGCGGTCGGCGCCGGCGACGTGACGGCCGACGACGAGGCGGCCTCCTCGGGGCTGAGCCACCACCACGGCACCGACCGCCCGGCGCGCGCCGGGCTGGACCTCCTGGCCGAGCCCGGCCCCGGTTTCGCCGCCCACCCGGCCGAGCTGCCGCCCGCCCCCGAGGCCGACGTGCACGAGCTCACGCTCACCGTCACCGAGGTCACCGCCGAGGTGGCTCCCGGCGTGGAGCAGGAGCGCTGGACGTTCAACGGCACCGTCCCGGGGCCGACCCTGCGCGGCAAGGTCGGCGACGTCTTCGAGATCACGCTCGTCAACGACGGCACCATCGGCCACTCCGTCGACTTCCACGCCGGCGCGCTCGCCCCGGACGAGCCGATGCGCACCATCGCCCCCGGGGAGTCGCTCGTGTACCGCTTCACCGCCGAGCGCGCCGGCATCTGGATGTACCACTGCTCGACGATGCCGATGTCGATGCACATCGCCCAGGGCATGTTCGGTGCCGTGGTCATCGACCCGCCGGGCCTCGAGCCGGTGGACCGGGAGTACGTCCTCGTCCAGTCCGAGGTCTACCTCGGCGAGCCGGGCGGGACCGCCGACGCCGCGGCCATCGCCGCCGAGCGGCCCGACCTCGTCGTCTTCAACGGCTACCCCAACCAGTACGACCACGAGCCGCTGACCGCCCGTGTCGGCGAGCGGGTCCGGGTGTGGGTGCTGGCGGCCGGACCGAACCGCGGGTCGGCGTTCCACGTCGTCGGCGGGCAGTTCGACACCGTGTACGACGAGGGCGCCTACCGTCTCGGCGGGCCTGAGGAGATCGGTGACGGGACCGGCGGCAGCCAGGTGCTGCCGCTCGTCGCGGCGCAGGGCGGCTTCGTCGAGCTCGAGTTCCCCGAGGCGGGCACCTACCCGTTCGTCTCCCACGCGATGGTCGACGCCGAGCGCGGGGCGCACGGGGTGTTCGCGGTGACGGAGTAGGGCGCCGTCGCCGTCGTCCGCCGCGTGCGCGGTCCAGCCGGTCGGAGGAATCTGCGTGTGGTCGTCGGCACCTACAGCAGCGCGAAGAGGGCGCGCATGGACCGCACCCGCTTGTGGGTCTGCTGACGCAGCGGCTCCAGCCGCTGAGCCGCGCGGGCGCGCTCCATCCGGGCCTCCAGCCGTGAGAGGACGACGACGTGCGCGAGCAGCAGCTGCTCCACCAGCGAGTAGTGACCCTCGCCCCTACCGACGAGCCCGTCGAGCGCGTCCTCGAGCACCGCCACGGCAGGCCCGGCCGGGCCTGCGTTGACGTGGATCTTGGCCAGGTCGAAGGCGATGGGGCGGACGTCCGCGTACTCCCAGTCGATGAGGACGACGCGGTCCTCCACCCACAGCACGTTGGAGGAGACGAGGTCGCCGTGCGTGAAGCTCACCTCGAGCAGCTCGTCCCGGTCGATGATGCGGTCCACCCGGGCCGCCATCTTCGGGGGCACGTGGCCGTCGGCGACGGCCTGGCGCCAGCGCTCGCGGAACGCTTCGGGCACCACCTCGGAGAGCCGACGGGGCGAGACGCCCACCGCCCGCTGCACCGCGGCGAGCTCCCGCGCGACGACCGCCATCGCCCGAAAGACCTCCTCGGGGCTGCGCGGTGACCGGCCGTGGACGGTCTCCTCCACGAGGTAGGCGGTGCGCCCGCGGAAGAGCGTGCCGTGGTCGACCATCGTCGGCATCAGCTCCGGTCGGTGCTCACCGACCACCTGCGCCGCCCGGACGCTGCGGCTCACCCCGTGCGGGCGGCCGGGGTGCCGGGAGCCGGCCTGCAGCCGCAGGCTCAGCCCCGGCTCCGCGTAGAACGCCCGCAGCCGGACCTGCCGGCCGCGGTCGAACTTGCCGAGGAGGACGGCGTCGGCGCTCACCGGCGCGGTGACCGTCACCGGGTCCTCGACGTCCGCGGGGAGGACGCCGCGCGGCAGGAGCGGGTGGGGCGGCTCGCCCCAGGCGGCCGCGTCGGTGGCGGTGAACCGGCGCCACTGCAGGGAGGCGGGCAGCGCGGGGCTCCGCCCCTCGACGAGGGCGAGCGCGGACATGGCCCGCCGCCACCGCCCCGTCGTCCTGCGCCACATGCCTGTCCTCCCGGTCCGACGACGGTCTGCGGCCCGGGTGAGGCCGCGCCGCACCAGGCCGCGAACCTACCCCATCTGGTAGGGGAGGCGGCGCAGCTCGGCGGTGGTCTCGGCGAGCCGGTCCCGGGCGCGCACCCCCACGGCGTACTCCCGGTCCCGACGGGCGACGAGCACGGCGGCGAGGAACCGCTCGGGGTGGGTGCCCCACGGCGGCGGCGGGGAGACGAGCGGTTCCACCCGCGCAGCCAGCTGCCGGCCCAGCTGCTCCCGCGAGGCGGGGTCCAGGGTGCCCGTGCGGTCGAGGAAGCGCCGCGCCGCCAGGGCCAGGCCGTCGGGCATCGCGCGGATGTCGGCCGTTCGCGCCCACTGCTCCAGCTCGGGCGGCATGAGCAGCGGCGGTGCCTTGCGGTCCGCGCCGCGGGTGCGCACGGCGTAGGTGCCGGCGAGCAGGTCCCCGAGCCGCTTGCCCCGCCCGTTGAGCAGCGCCGTCATGACGGCGATCGAGCCGGCCGTGAACCACAGCTCACCCAGCCCGGTCAGGGACCGGATGAAGGCGTGGCGGAAGCGGATCGGTCCGCCGTCGTCACGCACGATGCGGATCCCGGTGGCCGCCTTCCCCAGGGAGCGTCCCCGGGTCAGCGTCTCCACCAGCGTCGGCGCCACGACGACGACGGCCGCGACCGTCACGATCGTCACCGTCGCGGCCCGCGCCTCGTTGACGTAGTCGAGGCGGGCGAGCACCCCGAGGGCGAGCGCGAGGAGGACGACGCCGTAGCAGGCGGCGTCGATGAGCCCACCGACCACCCGGAGCAGGAAGGCCGCCGGCCGGACCTCCAGCGCCACGGCCTCGCCGGTGATGATGAGGTCGTCGGCCAGGTCGGCCGCCCGGAGCGCACGGCCGGGGGTGTGAGCCGCGTGCGTCGTCATGTGTGGCAGGGTACCCGCGTGGACATCGATGCCTTCGCCGCGGTGCACCGGCCCGAGTGGGACCGGCTGCGTGCGCTGTCCTCCCGCAGCCGGCTCACCGGCGCGGAGGCGGACGAGCTCGTCATCCTCTACCAGACGACCGCCGGCCACCTCTCGGCGCTGCGCACCAAGGCGCCCGACCCGCTGCTCGTCAGCGAGCTGTCCGGGCTGCTCGCCACCGCCCGCGGCCGCATCGCCGGCACCCACGAGGCGCGGATGTCCGACGTGTCGCGCTTCTTCCTCCGCTCCCTCCCCGCCGCGTTCTACCGGGTGCGCTGGTGGACGGTGTGGGTGGGGGTCGCCTTCGTCGCGCTCGGCGCCGTCAGCGGCTGGTGGGTGGCCACCACCCCGGCCGCCCTCGCGTCGCTGGGGACCCCCGCCGAGCTCGAGCAGTACGCGGAGGAGGCCTTCGCGGCCTACTACTCCAACTATCCGGCAGGCGACTTCGCCGGGCAGGTGTGGACGAACAACGCGTGGATCGCCGCGCAGTGCATCGGTCTGGGGATCAGCGGCGTGTTCCCGGTCTACGTGCTCGTCGCCAACGCCGTCGGCGTCGGGTCCTCGGGCGGGATCATGGCGGCCCACGGGCACCTCGACGTGTTCTTCGGGCTCATCCTCCCGCACGGGCTCATGGAGCTCACCGCGATCTTCATCGCCGGCGGCGCCGGGCTGAAGCTGTTCTGGGCCTGGGTCGCCCCCGGGCCGCGGACCCGTTCCCGGGCGCTCGCCGAGGAGGGCCGCTCGCTGTTCGTCGTGGCGCTCGGGCTCGTCCTCGTGCTCGCGGTCTCCGGGCTGGTGGAGGGCTTCGTCACGCCGTCGGCGCTGCCGACGTGGGCAAAGATCGCCATCGGGGCGCTGCTGCTCGCCGGGTACTGGACGTACACGCTGCTGTTCGGGCGCCGGGCGGTGCGCGCCGGCGAGACGGGTGACCTCGACGCCGACCAGGCCGGCTACGCCCTGGCCCAGGCGGGCTGAGTCACCAGGCCGGGACGATGGAGATGCGCTCGCGGCGCAGCGCCCGGTGGAAGGCCGGGTCACGCAGCAGGCGCAGCTCCCACATCCGCTTCCGGCCGTCGGCGGGCAGCATGCGGCCGGCCGCGGCGCGCGGCGCGGGATGGACCATGAGCTCGGAGGTGCCCGGCGGCAGCCCCCGGAGCTGGGCGATGACCTCACCGCGCAGCTGGGCGTAGCTCAGCACCATCCGGCCGGGCAGCCAGGCGCTGATGAGCGCCTCGGGCAGCGCCACCCCGTGCTCGTCGGCGCGCTGCACCGCGCGGCGGTGGGCGCCACGCAGGCCGCGGACCGCGAGCTGGAGCACGGTGAGCAGCTTGCGCGGCAGCCGGAACGCGAGGTCGTGGGCAGCGCAGAAGTCGACGGCGAGGTCCGCGAGCGAGCGTCCCTGGAACCCGTAGAGCGTGCCCGCGTGGGAGTCCAGCCCCGTCGGGCGCAGGCCGAGCCGGGACATCCAGTCGAGTTGGGCGAGCAGCTCACGCGCGACGTCGGCAGGGTCGACCCGGTGCTCGACGCCGGCGGGTGACACGGGCAGGGTGCCGTCCTCCTCGGTGAGGGAGACGACGTCGGGGGCGAGCGGCCGCCAGCCGGCCCACTCCCACTCCCGGCCGCTCGACAGGGCGAAGTGCAGCCGTGGCGCACCCAGGCCGGCCGCGCGGAGACGATCGACCGCGTCGGCGGCGGCGGGGGCGACGGGGATGAGGGTGGTCGCGGAGACGAGGCCGTCGCGCATGAGCTCGACGATGGCCTCGTTGGTCGCGGCGTCCACGCCCAGGTCGTCAGCGGTGATGACCAGCCTGCGGTCCATGCATACCTCGGGAGTTCGGGGGGCGGTGAGGGCGAGGCGGTTCCCGGCCGCCGTCATCAGCGTACGGCCGGGCGGGTCGCCCCGCGCGCCGATGTGCCCTCTGTCACCGACGTCAGAGCCGGCCCGCCGCCTTGAGCGCGAGGTAGGTGTCCGCCAGGGCGGGTGGGAGGTCGTCCGGCGGAGCCTCGACCACCTCGACCCCGTGGCGCCGCAGCCGCATGGCCGCCGCGGCACGCTCGAGGGCGGCGCGTTCGGCCGCGGCGGCGTCGTAGATCTCCTCGCTGGTCCTGCGGCGGGTGCGGATCTCCTCCGCCTCCGGGTCGGCCGCGGAGGCGAGCACCACCTGGTGGTCCCGGGTCAGCGCACCGAGGACGGGCAGCAGGTCCGACATCACCGCCGCGGTGTCCAGCGCGGTGAGCAGCACGACCAGCGCCCGCTGCGACAGCGAGTCGCGCACCACCTGGGTGACCGTGGGCCAGCTGGCCTGGACGAGTGAGGCCTCCACCTGGGACAGCCCCTCGGCGAGCGTCGACATGAGCCGCGGACCGTGCACCCCGGACACCCGTGCCCGCACCGTGGAGTCGACGGCGACGACGGCCACCCGGTCCCCGGCACGCGAGGCCAGGGCCGCGAGCAGCAGCGCCGCCTCGATCTGCGCCTCCAGCCGGGGCGCGTCCCCGAGCCGGGCCGCGGAGAGCCGGGAGGCGTCGATGACGATGAAGACTCGGCGGTCGCGCTCCGGGCGCCACGTGCGCACGACGACGTCGCCCCGGCGGGCGGTCGCGCGCCAGTCGATCGCGCGGACGTCGTCCCCGATGACGTACTCGCGCAGCGAGTCGAACTCCGTGCCCTCGCCGCGCACCTGCACCGCGGCCCGGCCGTCCATCTCCCGCAGCCGCGCGAGCCGGGAGGGCAGGTGACGGCGGGAGACGAAGGCGGGCAGCACCCGCAGCCGGGCCGGGGCGGGCAGCGACCGCTGGCGGCCCGCCAGCCCGAGCGGGCCGTGGCAGCGCAGCGTCACGAGGTCGGCCTCGCGGTCCCCGCGGCGGGTGGGACGCAGCGTCGTGCGGACCCGGCGGGACTCACCGGCGGGCACGGTGACCCGGTGGCGGTTGTCCTCCGCGCCGGCCGAGGGCACCCACGCGTCGCGCACGAGCAGCCGGGCGGTGCGGCGCCCGGTGTTCGTCAGCGTCAGGGTCGACGTCGTCGGCTCTCCCAGCCGCACCGAGTGCGGCACCGTGCGCACCGGCTGCAGCGCCCGCGGGGAGGCCGCGAGCACGAGGTCGACCACCACGCCGAGGACGAGCACGAGCGTCCACGCGAGCACCGTCGACGTCCGCGGCACGAGCAGCGCCGGGACGACGCCGACCGCAGCGACCAGGACGGCACGTCGGGTCAGGGCCATGGTGTCAGCGGGGGACGGGGACGGTGCGCAGCACGCCGTCGAGGACCGTCTCGGCGGTGACACCCTCGAGCTCGGCCTCGGCCCGCAGCTGCACCCGGTGCCGCAGCGTGGCGTGGGCCAGCGCCTTGACGTCGTCGGGCGTGACGTAGTCCCGGCCGCTGAGCCAGGCCCACGCCCGCGAGGTGGCGAGCAGCGCCGTCGCGCCCCGCGGGGAGACCCCGAGCGAGAGCGACGGCGAGGTCCGGGTGGCCCGGCAGACGTCGACGATGTAGCCCAAGACCTCCGGGGCCACCTGCACCCGGGCCACCTGCTCGCGCGCCGCGGCGAGGTCCTCCGGGCCGGCCACGGGCCGCACGCCGGCGGCGGCGAGGTCACGCGGGTCGAAGTCGTGGGCGTGCCGGTTGAGGACCTCGATCTCCTCGGCCCGCTCGGGCAGCGGCATGATGAGCTTGAGGAGGAAACGGTCGAGCTGGGCCTCGGGCAGCGGGTAGGTGCCCTCGTACTCCACCGGGTTCTGGGTGGCGATGACCATGAACGGGTCGGGCAGCGGCCGCGGGGTGCCGTCGACGGAGACCTGGCGCTCCTCCATCGCCTCGAGCAGCGACGCCTGTGTCTTGGGCGGGGTGCGGTTGATCTCGTCGGCGAGCATGAGGTTGGTGAAGACCGGGCCCTCGCGGAAGGAGAACTCTGCGGTGCGCGAGTCGTAGACGAGGGAGCCGGTGACGTCGCCGGGCATGAGGTCGGGGGTGAACTGCACCCGCTTGGTGTCCATGTGCAGGCCCGCGGCCAGGGTGCGCACGAGCAGCGTCTTGGCCACGCCCGGCACACCCTCGAGGAGGACGTGCCCGCGGCAGAGCAGCCCGATGACGAGGCCGGTGACCGCGGCGTCCTGGCCGACCACGGCCTTGCCGACCTCCTGCCGCAGTGCCGCCAGGCGGGCGCGGGGCGAGTCGTCGGCGGGGGAGGACGACGGCGGGACGGGGGGCGGCCCGGCGGGTGCCGGCCCGGTCGGGGGAGCGGCGGAGGCCGGGACGGCCGGGCTCGGCCCACCGGGGGCGGGGGCCGCCGCCGGCGGGGGCGGGTAGGGGCCCGCGGCCTGCGGGACCGGCGGGTACGGGCGGTGCTCGTCGGGGGTGGTCACGACGGGTGGACCTCGCTTTCCAGGGTGTCGAGCTCGCGGGTGAGTCGGATGAGTTCGGCGTCGGACGTGGGCGGCGGCCCGTAGAGGACGGCGCCGACCTGGGCCTCGTCCCGGCCGGTGGCGCGGGCGACGGCGGCGACGAGCACCTCGGCCCGCGCCGACCGGGGCACCCCGAGCCGCGCCGCGACCCGGGTGGCGGTGCCCGCACGCAGGCCCGCCGCGACGTGCCGGTAGTCGCGGGAGCGCCGGTAGAGGCGGCCGCGTCCCAGCGTCGTCTCGGCCGAGCGGACGACGACGGGCATCGGCTCGGTGACGACCCGGCCCAGCCGCCGCCCGCCCCACAGCACGACGACGACGCCGAGCACGAGCAGCTGCAGCCCGACGGCGGTGACGGTGGGCGGCAGCACCGCCCCGATCCCCTCGTCGGTGCCGCCACCCACCGAGTCGCCGATGGTGGGCAGGTACCAGACGAGGTCCTCGTGGGCGCCGAGGAGGCGCAGCACGAGGGCGGCGTGGCCGGCGTCGGCGAGGCGCTCGTTGCTGAGCAGGGTGGGGTCGGCGAACGCGGCGAAGCGCTGCCCGTCCTCCTCCCAGATGGCGAGCGCGCCGGCGCCGTCGGCGGTGGGGAAGCACAGCTCGACGTCGTCGCCGAGGGCCTCGACGGCCCCGGTGCTGTGGGAGATCCGGGCGGCCGCCGTCGCGTGCGGGTCGGCGCACTCGGCCGCGACCGGGTCGGGGCTGCCCGCCGGGGAGGGCGTGACGCGGTCGGTGAGCGGCTCGAGGTCGGGGAGGAAGGTGAAGTCGGTGAGGACGACGTCGGCGCCCGTGTCACGCACGGCGGCGAGCTGCTCGTCGTCCAGGCGACCGGTCGCGGTGACGAGCAGGGTGGTGTCCGGGCCGGCGACGCGCACCGCGTCGTCGGTGGTCCACACCGTGTGGATCCGCACGCCCTGCTCGCGCAGGATCGTCGCGGCCGCCTGCGCGCCGGCGGGGCGCGGGTTGTCGGGGGCGAGCGGAACCACCGACGTCGTCTGACGGCCGACGACGATCGCCACGACCGCCGCGACCGCGAACAGGGCGGCGACGGCCAGGAAGAAGCGTTGGCGGCGCCTGACGCGCCGGTCGTCGGGTGCCCCGGCGGTGTCCGTGCGCTCGGCGGGTGGGGCGGCGACGGCGGTCACGGGGTCACCGTCCAGGTCGCGCCGACGGCGGCGGGGCTCACCGGCCGGCTCCGGGCCACGGCGGACGCCAGCTCGCGCAGCCGGGCGTCGTCCGTGGCGCGCGGGCGGACGGAGCCGTAGCAGACGTCGTCGAACAGCCGCCCGGCCCAGGTGAGCCCGGCGGCGCAGTCCGGCAGGCGTGCGGCCGCGGCGGTGCTCGCCTCGTGCGCGGTGAGGCCGGGACGGTCGTCGAGCAGCGCCCGCTCGTCCAGGGACCGGATGATGGCCCGGAACCGCATGAGGACGGCGAGGGCCCAGTCGCCGCGGTCGGCGGCGGCGTCGGCGGCGGCGGTGAGGTCGGCGCTGGTGGCCTCGGTGTCGTCGAAGACGGCGTGGGAGGCGCCCCGGGTGGCGCGCCGCCGGGTGCGCACCGGCCCGGCGAGATAGAGGGCGAGGGCGATGAGCACCACGGCACCGAGGACCACGAGCACCGGGACGAGGTTCGGCGGGGCGGACGCCTCGAGGTCGGTGAGCCGCTCGAGCAGCTCGAGGAACCAGGTCCACAGCCGCTCGAGGAGGTTGGGCCGGTCGTCGTACACGCTGCGCGAGAGCTCCTCCTCCGCCCAGCGGCGCGCCTCGTCGGCGTCCGGCTCGACCGGGACCCCCGCCCACACGATGGCCCGCGCCGTCATCCACCCTGCGCTGCGCGCGCGAGCTCGACGTCCAGGCCCTCCTTCCGCATCCGGACGTCGACGTAGAGGAGGGCGAGGACGGCCGCCATGACCGGGATCGACAGCGCCGAGCCGACGAGCTGCCCGATCGAGGAGAGGATGAGCGGCAGCAGGATCTGGTCCTGCGCGGCGAAGAAGCTGCCGATGAGGCTGAACGGGACCGCGAGGATGTTCACCAGGATGCTCACCAGCACCGTCGTCAGCAGCATGATCCCGAAGAGGCGCCAGAAGTGGCCCTTGGTCAGCTGCCAGGAGCGGGAGAGCGAGGCGAACACGCGCGCGTCCTCGAGCATGATCGCCGGTGTGGCGAACATCAGCCGGATGACGAAGAACGCGATGGCGCCGAAGAGCGCGACGAGCATGACCGGGATGAGGATGATGAGCAGCCACGGGTCGTCGGTGGCCTCCACGACGGCGATCGACACGACGACCATGACGAGGACGGCGCCGCCGATCGCGATGACCGTGGCCAGGCCGAGGAGCACCGAGAGCCCGATGAGCCGCCAGATGCGTCCCTTGGCGCGCTGCCACACGTCCGCCAGGGCGATCTTGCGTCCGATGACGGACTCGCTCACCGAGATGATCGCCAGCCCCTCGAGCACGAGGGTGGCCAACCCGATGGCGAGCGAGCTGAGCAGGATCCCGGCGAGGGTGCCGATGCCCAGGGCGGCGTCGAGCTCGTCCAGCGAGCCGGTGCGCTCGGCCTGCTCGATGTAGCCGATGAATGCGGCCATGAGACCGATCTGGAGCACGGACCCGGCACCGATGACGATGATCGCCAGCCCGAACATCACCATCGGGTTGCTGCGGATGGCGCGGAAGGCGCCGTCGTAGATCTCCCCGAGCGTGAGCGGGCGCAGCGGGACGATGCCGGGCTGGACGGCGGTGGGGACGGGGACGAAACCGGCCCCGTAGTAGCCGCCGGCGCCGGGCTGGCCGTACTGGCCGTACTGGCCGTACTGGCCGTACTGGTCGGCGGGGGCGGGTGGCTGCTGGCCGTACTGGCTGTACCGGTCGGCGGGGGCGGGTGGCTGCTGGCCGTACTGGCCGTACTGGTCCGGGGTGGCCGGTGGCTGCTGGCCGTACTGCCCGTACTGCCCGTACTGCCCGGGCGCCCCCGGTGCCTGCCGTCCGTACTGCTCCGACGGTGCGGGCTGCGCCCCGGTCGGTCCGGCGGCCCCGGCCTGCCGGCCGTCCTGCCCGTACGGGGCGGTGCCGGGCTGCCCGTCGGCCGGCGGCACCTCGGGATGCTCGTCGTTGTCGCCCGAGCCTGGCTGCTGGCTCATCGCACACCTCCGCTTGTGGTCCGCGGTCATCGTCCCATGTACAGCGGCGGGGACCGGCCCCTCGCCGTCGACGAGTGGCGCACACCGGAAGCGCCACGGACAATGCGACGATAGTCCCCATGAACGCTCGCATTCTGGTGGTGGACGACGACACCGCGCTCGCCGAGATGATCGGCATCGTGCTGCAGAGCGAGGGCTTCGAGACGATCATGTGCCCCGACGGAGCCCAGGCGCTGGACGTCTTCCGCACCGAGCAGCCCGACCTCGTGCTGCTCGACCTCATGCTTCCCGGCCTCGACGGGATCGAGGTGTGCCGCCTCATCCGCGCCGAGTCCGGTGTCCCCATCGTCATGCTCACCGCCAAGTCCGACACCCTCGACGTCGTCACGGGGCTCGAGGCCGGGGCCGACGACTACATCCCCAAGCCGTTCAAGCCCAAGGAGCTCGTCGCGCGGGTCAAGACCCGGCTGCGTCGCACCACCGGTCCGCAGACCGAGCGGCTGACCATCGGCGACCTCGTCATCGACGTCGCCGGCCACCAGGTGACCCGGGGGGAGGAGGTCATCCCGCTCACCCCGCTGGAGTTCGACCTGCTCCTCGCGCTGGCCCGCAAGCCGTGGCAGGTGTTCAGCCGCGAGGTGCTGCTCGAGCAGGTGTGGGGGTACCGCCACGCCGCCGACACCCGGCTCGTCAACGTCCACGTCCAGCGGCTGCGCGCCAAGATCGAGAAGGACCCGGAGAACCCCGAGGTGGTCGTGACCGTGCGCGGCGTCGGCTACCGGGCGGGCAACCCGCAGCGGTGAGCCGATGAGCAGTGACCGGCAGGACGCCCGCCCCGTCGGGTGGGCGGCACGCGTCGTCGACCGGTGGCGGTCGTCGCTGCGCCTGCGGGTGTCGACCACGACGGTGCTCGTCGGGGTCGCCGGCCTGGTCCTGCTCGGCGCCGTCGTCAGCGTGACGATCCGTGACGGGCTCTTCGAGGCCCGCCGCGACGAGATCCTCCTCGACGCCGCCACCCGCGCCCGGTCCGCCCAGCAGACCTTCGACGGCGCGATCGCCAACACCGGGCCGCAGGTGCAGCAGCTCGCCTTCGACGTCGTCGACCGCAGCCGCGGGGGCGGGGGTGGCGTCGTCGGCGCGATGCTCCTGCGCAGCCCGTCGGAGACGGCGCAGGTGCTCATCAACGAGCCGGTGATGGACGAGCGGCTGCTCGACAAGTCGGTGCTGACCAACGAGATGCGCCAGGCGGTGGGCGAGGGCGGCCAGCACTGGCAGTCGATCGCGCTGCCCGCTGCGCTGGGCGGCGGGCCCGGGATCATCGTCGGCTCGGAGGTGACGCTGCCCGTCGTCGGGGACTACGAGCTCTACACCGTCTACACGCTCGCCCCGGAGGAGGACACTCTCCGGCTCGTCTCCCAGGTGCTCGGCGCCGGTGCCGTCACGCTCCTCATCTTCCTCGGCGCGATGACGTGGTTCATCGCGCAGCGGGTGCTCCGCCCGGTGCGTGAGGTGGCGCGTACCGCCGAGCGGCTCGCCGACGGGATGCTCGACGAGCGGCTGGACGTGCGCGGGCGCGACGAGCTCGCCACCCTCGGGCGCAGCTTCAACGAGATGGCCGAGAGCCTGCAGGACCAGATCGAGCGCATGGCCGAGCTCTCCCACCTGCAGCAGCGTTTCGTCTCCGACGTCTCCCACGAGCTGCGTACCCCGCTGACGACGATCCGCATGGCCAGCGAGGTGCTCCACGCCAACCGGGACAGCTTCGACCCCGCCGTGCGGCGCTCGGCCGAGCTGCTCCAGACGCAGATCGACCGCTTCGAGCAGATGCTCGCCGACCTGCTGGAGATCAGCCGGTTCGACGCCGGCGCGGCGGTCCTCGACATCGAGCGGCGCGACCTGCAGGACATCGTCGCCCACGCCGTGGAGCTCGCCTCCCCGCTCGCCGAGCGCACCGGGTCGCCCATCACCGTCACCGGGCCCGGCCGCCCGTGCGACGCCGACATCGACCCGCGCCGCGTCGAGCGCATCGTGCGCAACCTCCTGGTGAACGCGATCGAGCACGGTGAGGGCAGACCGATCGAGATCTCCGTCGGGGTCAACGAGACCGCGGTCGCCGTCCTCGTACGTGACCACGGCGCCGGCATGACACCGGAGGAGGCGGGGCGGGTCTTCGACCGGTTCTGGCGCGGTGACCCGGCCCGCGCCCGCACCTCCGGCGGCACCGGGCTGGGGCTGTCGATCTCCCTGGAGGACGCGCGGCTGCACGCCGGCACGCTCGACGCGTGGGGCAGGCCGGGGGAGGGGGCGGCCTTCCGGCTCACCCTGCCGCGCAGCGCCGGGATGGTCATCTCCTCCTCGCCGCTGCCGCTGCCCGCCGCCCCGGCGGACGCCGAGCCGGTCGCGGAGGCCGAGGACGACGTCGTTCCCCGGCCCGACCTGGAGAGCACGGGAGGACGATGACCGTGCCACGTCTCCTCCACCGCGGGGCCCGGCACCGCACGCTGCGCGCCCGCCTGCTCGTCGCCGTCGCGGCGCTGCTGGCGCTGGCCGGCTGCGTGAGCATCCCCGACTCCGGGCCGGTGCGGGCCGCGGACCCGCTGCCGCCCGAGGGCAGCTCCGTCACGCTCATCGCCTACGGACCCACCCCCGGTGCCACGGCCCACCAGATCGTCCAGGGTTTCCTGCGCGCCGTCGCCGCCGGCGGCGGGGACGAGTTCGCCGTCGCGCGGGAGTACCTCGCCGGGCCGGTGGCGCAGACCTGGAACCCGCGCGCGTACGTCCGGGTGTACACCGCACGGGACATCACCTTCTCCCAGACCGACGAGGGCGCGGTGCGCGCCAGCGCCACGGCCGAGGGGAGCATCGACGCCCAGGGCCGCTACACCGAGGCCGCGCCGGACACACAGGTCGAGCTCGACTTCACCCTCGCCCGCACCGCCGACGGCCAGTGGCGCATCGTCGACCTCGACGACGGCATCCTCATCTCCCCGGTGGTGTTCGAGGCCCAGTACGACAGCTACCGGCTGTACTTCCTCAGCCCCGACGGTGAGGCGCTCGTCCCCGAGACGCGCTGGTACCCCAGCCGCAGCGCGCCGTCGCTCATCGTGCGCCACCTCCTGGAGGGGCCGTCGTCCTGGCTCGTCGGCGGGGTGACGACCGCGCTGCCGACCGGCACCCAGCTCGTCTCGGACACCGTGACCGTCACGGACGGCGTCGCCCGGGTGGAGCTCTCCGCCGAGCCGCTCGCCACCGCGCCGAGTCAGCAGGCGCTCATGCTCGCCCAGCTCGAGGAGTCGCTGCGCTCGGTGCCCTCCGTGCAGTCCGTGGAGGTGCTCGTCGGGGGCACCCCGCTCGTCGTCGACGAGGCTCCCGACCTGCTGCGCAACCCCTACGTCACGGGCAGCCCCGTCGTCATCGCCGAGGGCGTGCCGCAGCGGTTCACCGGCTCGGGCCTCGTGCCGATGTCCGGAGCGGGGATCGCTGCCGACCCCCGGATGCCGGCGCTGCCCTACGAGGACCTGCCCGGGCGGCCGGTCGCGCTCGACGGCACCGACCGGCTGGTCACCCTGCCCACCCAGACCGACCCCGGCACCCTGCTGCTGACCGGGCAGGACCTCGTGGCGCCCTCGATCGACCGGCACGGGTGGATCTGGACCACCCCGCGGGCGAACCAGGGGGCGGTCCAGGCGGTCCTGCCGAACGGCACCGTCGTGCGGGTGGGGGCGCGCTGGCTGGACGGGGCGGACGTGCTCTCGCTGCGCATCTCCCGCGACGGCGCCCGCGCCGTCGTCGTCTCGCGGACCGACGGCGTCTCCCAGGTGGACGTCGCGGCGGTGCTGCGCGACGTCGACTCCCGCCCGCTGGCGCTCGGCGACCCGGTGCGGATCGGGGAGTCGGTCGGCCCGGCGCAGGCGGTCACGTGGGTCGACGACCAGACCGTCGCCGTCCTGGGCGCACAGACGGGGGAGGGGGCGCCGGCGGTGCACCTCGTCCCGATCGGCGGTCCGACCACCGACCTGCCGCCCGTCGCCGGGGCCACGCGCATCACCGCCGGGACCGGGGACCGCACGCTCGTCCTCGGCACGGAGGACGGCGAGCTCTACGAGCGGAACGGCCTGGGGTGGAACCTGGCCGCGACCGACGTGTTCGACCCGGCCTTCCCGGGCTGACCCCGCTGTCTCGGGGGTGCTCCGTGGCCGCGGTGCGCCACGTGGCGAGGCCGGGACCGCGCGGCGACGGTTCGACCCGCCCCTCCCGGATGACCTCCCCGTCTCGGGTGCTCGCTGGCGGACTGCGCCCACGGGGGAGGCCGGGGCCTTGCGAACGGTGGCGCGCGCCGTGAAGTGCAGTGCCAGGCCTCGGCGCCGGTCGCGCCGGCCCTGCCGCGCCCGGCCGTGCGGCGTTGCTCCACAGGGCCGAAGTCGTGCCACCGGCACCGCAGGCCGAGCTGCCCGAGCCGGTGGGCAGAACATCGGTGCGGGAACCTGCGGCATGCGTCCGGCACTGTCCCTCGTGGAGCAGGCCCGTGCGGCGCTCGCGGACGGGCTCCACCTGGTGCTGCCGGTGGACTGCGCCGGCTGCGACGCCTGGGACGAGGCGGTGTGCCCGGCCTGCCGCGCGCTGGTGTCGACCACACCGGTGCGCAGCGACGCGGACGCCCCCGTGCTCGCCCTGCCCGGTGACGCCGGCCTGCTGCCGGTGTGGTCCCTGGCCGACTACACCGGTCCGGTGCGCCGCGTCGTCCTGGCCTGGAAGCGCACCGGCCGGGAGGACGTCGCGCGCCTGCTGCTGGAACGGGCACGGGCGGCCGCCCGGCGGTGGGCGCACGACCCGGACCTCGTGCTCGGCGGAACCGGGGACGTGCTCGTCGTCCCGGCGCCCTCGGGGCTGCGGCGCCGGCTCCGCGGGCAGCTGGTCGCCGCCGACCTGGCCGACGCCGTCGCCGCGGGGATCGCGGAGTCCGGGGTCGCGGGGGAGGGACGGACCGTCCGCTCCGTCGACCTCCTGCGCCGCTCCGGCGGACGGCGGCACCAGCACGGGCTCGACCTGCGTGCACGTCGCCGCAACCGGGCCACGGGCGTGCGCCTGCTCAGCCCGCCCGGCCCGGAGGACGTCGTCCTCCTCGTCGACGACGTCCTCACCACCGGCGCCACCCTCGCCGCCTGCGCCCGCGTGCTCGCCCAGGCGGGTGCCCGCGTCGCCGGTGGCCTCGTCGTGGCGGCCACCCCACCCCCGGGAAGGATCCCTGGGACGTCGTCCGGTCCCCGCCGCTGACACCGCCGGGAGGAGGCCGAGCGGCGGACACCAGTGCCGACCCTGCCCATGTGCACGGTGCTCCGCAGGGCATCGGGCCAGGACCCACCCACGTGACCCAGCACGAGCCCTCCCACTCCGCTGCCGACCTGAGGCACCACGTCGGGGTGCTCGCCTCTGCCGCTCGCGAGGTCCTCCTTGTGTGCGCCTGGTCGTCGGCCCGGACGTGACACAAGAGCACAGACCTACGACCCGGGCGAGGGTGGGGACCGGCGAGCGGCCGGGCCGCCCGGGCTCCCGGCTCGCCGACGGCAGGTGTTCACCCTGTGGGCCGACGGCCGTGTTCACCCTGTGGGACACCGGGACATCTGGGACCAACAGCGCAGGTCCAGGGCCGTGGGGTCGACTACCGTTCTTGTATGGAAGCCCGATCGTCTCGCCGTCCGGTTCTCGGAGGCGGGCGAGCCCTGACGGGGCGTGCTTCACGGAGAGGAGGTGAGTGAGGCTTCCTCACCCGCCGAGGACGGCGGCTCGCAGCAGAAACCGACGGTTTCACTCTCTCTGACGGAGGTCACCATGGACATCGCCGTTGTTGCCCGTAACACCGAGGTCGCGGAGCGCTTCCGCACCCACCTCGAGGAGAAGCTCTCGAAGGTGGAGCAGCTGGCACCGCGCGCGCACCGCATCGAGGTGGAGATCACCCGCGAGCAGAACCCGCGGCTCGCCGACCGGGCCGAGCGCGTCGAGCTCACGGTGATCGACCGGGGACCGATCATCCGTGCGGAGGCAGCTGCCGACGACCGTTATGCGGCCCTGGACCTGGCAACGACGAAGCTGCTCGAGCGGCTGCGGCGCGCGCGCGACCGGCGCAAGAACCACAAGCGCCGCGGCGCGACCAAGCCGGCCGTCCCGGTGCCGGCCACCGAGCCCGAGCAGACCGACGAGGAGATGCCCACCGTGCCGACGCCGCCGACCGAGCCGGGCGTCGCCGTGGAGTCGCAGCTCGGTGACTCGCCGGTGATCGTGCGCCAGAAGCTGCACGACACCGAGCCGATGAGCGTCGACCAGGCGCTCTACGAGATGGAGCTCGTCGGCCACCCGTTCTACCTCTTCATCGACGAGGAGACCATGCAGCCGTGCGCCGTCTACCGCCGCCGCGGCTGGACCTACGGCGTCATCCGCCTCAACTACGAGGTGCAGCCGAAGGCACAGCCGCAGGAGGCCAGCGCCTGACGACGCGACCGACGACGGGCCGGGGTCCCACGGGGTCCCGGCCCGTCCGGGCGTCGCCACGCCCACGGCGGTCGGCAGGTGCCGGCATGCTGACCCTCGCCCAGGCCCGGCGGGTGGCCATCGCGGCCCAGGGGTTGGACCGCCCCCGTCCCACGACCGTGACGATGCGGCACGTCTCGGGCACGGTCGAGCGGCTCGGCGTCCTGCAGATCGACTCCGTCAACGTCCTCGCCCGCGCCCATCTGCTCCCGCTCTTCGCACGCCTCGGGCCGTACGACACCGCGCTGGTGGAACGGGCCGCGGGTCGCGCACCGCGACGGATCGTCGAGGCGTGGGCGCACGAGGCCTCCTACGTCCCCGTCGACACCTTCCCGCTCGTCGCCTGGACCCGGCGCCGCTGGGCCGGGATGGACCCCGCCGCGCTCGAGGCGAAGCACCCCGGACTGCTCCGGGCGGTGCGCGACATCGTCGCCGAGCACGGCCCGCTGACCAGCCGGGAGGTCGAGGCGTTCGTCGACGCCCACCACGCCGAGCGAGCCGACGAGGGGTGGGGCTGGCGCTGGAGCACCGCGAAGGTCGCCCTCGAGACGCTCTTCGACTCCGGTGAGCTCACTGCCGCCCGCCGCACCACCCAGTTCGAGCGGGTCTACGACCTCGCCGAGCGCGTCCTGCCACCCCACGTGCGGCACCGACCCACCCCGGAGCCTGCCGACGCCGCCCGCGAGCTCGTCCGCATCGCCGCCCGTGCCCACGGCGTGGCCACCCTGCGCTGCCTCGCCGACTACTTCCGCCTCGGTCAGCGCGTCACCCGGCAGGCCGTCGACGAGCTCGTCGAGGAGGGCGAGCTCGTTCCCGTCACCGTCGCCGGCTGGGACCGGCCCACCTGGCTCAACACCTGGGCCCGCGTCCCGCGCCGGACGACAGCGCGCGCCCTGCTGGCGCCGTTCGACCCGCTGGTCTTCGAGCGTCGCCGGCTGCTCGAGCTCTTCGGCATGCACTACCGCATCGGCATCTACACCCCCGCCCATCTGCGCACCCACGGCTACTACGTGCTGCCGTTCCTGCTCGGTGAGCACCTCGTCGCCCGGGTCGACCTCAAGCACGACCGCGACGGCGCCCGCCTCCGCGTCCGCACCGCGTTCACCGAGGAGCCCGGCCCCGACGCCGCCGCCCGCGCCGGCTGGCCCGCGCCGTCCGCCGTCGTCGGCGAGCTCGCCGACGAGCTGCGCACCATGGCGGGCTGGCTCGGTGCCGAGGCCGTCGTCGTCGACGACGACGCACGGGGCGACCTGGCCCGTCCGCTGCGGGCGGAACTCGACCGACTACGGTAGAACTGGTCGGACGCTTACCATGGACGGCAGGCGTGTGGCGATACCGTGCGCCCGACGCCGACCGGCGCCGTCAGTCGAACCGGGGAGTAGAACCGCGTGCGAATCCTCAGCAAGATCTTGCGCATGGGCGAGGGCCGGGTGCTCAAGCAGCTGTCCGCCATCACCGACCAGGTCAATGCGCTGGAGGAGAGCATCAGCGCCCTGTCGGACGCCGAGCTCCGTGCCGAGACCGACAAGTTCAAGCAGCGTCTCGCTGCCGGTGAGACCCTCGACGACCTCCTCCCCGAGGCCTTCGCCACCGTTCGGGAGGCGGCCAAGCGGACGCTGGGGCAGCGGCACTTCGACGTGCAGATCATGGGCGGTGCCGCGCTCCACATGGGCAACATCGCCGAGATGAAGACCGGTGAGGGCAAGACCCTCGTCGCCACGCTGCCGGCCTACCTCAACGCGCTGACCGGCAAGGGCGTGCACGTCGTCACGGTCAACGACTACCTGGCGAGCTACCAGTCCGAGCTCATGGGCCGCGTGTACCGGTTCCTCGGGCTGACCACCGGCGTCGTCCTGGCCGGGCAGAAGCCCGACGAACGCCGCAAGCAGTACGCCGCCGACATCACCTACGGGACGAACAACGAGTTCGGCTTCGACTACCTGCGCGACAACATGGCGTGGTCGACCGACGAGCTCGTCCAGCGCGGACACCACTTCGCGATCGTCGACGAGGTCGACTCCATCCTCATCGACGAGGCGCGCACCCCGCTCATCATCTCCGGCCCCGCCTCCGGCGACGCCAACAAGTGGTACGCCGAGTTCGCGCGCATCGCGATGCGGCTCAAGCGCGACGAGGACTACGAGGTCGACGAGAAGAAGCGCAACGTCGGCGTCCTCGAGCCCGGCATCGAGAAGGTCGAGGACTACCTCGGCATCGACAACCTCTACGAGTCGCTCAACACCTCCCTCATCGGCTTCCTCAACAACGCGCTCAAGGCCAAGGAGCTCTTCAAGCGCGACAAGGACTACATCGTCGCCGACGGCGAGGTCCTCATCGTCGACGAGCACACCGGGCGTGTGCTCGCCGGCCGGCGGTACAGCGAGGGCATGCACCAGGCCATCGAGGCCAAGGAGGGCGTGCCGATCAAGGCCGAGAACCAGACGCTGGCCACGATCACCCTGCAGAACTACTTCCGGCTCTACGAGAAGCTCTCCGGCATGACCGGTACGGCCGAGACCGAGGCCGCCGAGTTCTCCAGCACCTACAAGATCGGCGTCGTCCCCATCCCGACGAACAAGCCGATGCAGCGCATCGACCAGCCGGACCTCATCTACAAGAACGCCCAGGCCAAGTACAAGGCGATCGTCGAGGACATCGCCCAGCGTCACGCCAAGGGCCAGCCGGTGCTCGTCGGCACCACGAGCGTGGAGAAGTCCGAGCTCATCTCCCAGCTGCTCAAGCGCAAGGGCATCCCGCACGAGGTCCTCAACGCCAAGCACCACGCCCGTGAGGCGGCGATCGTCGCGATGGCCGGCCGCAAGGGCGCCGTCACGGTCGCCACCAACATGGCCGGTCGTGGTACCGACATCATGCTCGGTGGCAACGCCGAGCACATCGCCGTGGAGAACATGCGCAAGCGCGGCCTCGACCCGGAGGAGAACCCCGAGGAGTACGAGGCCGTGTGGCCCGAGGTCCTCGAGGAGGCGAAGCGGTCGGTGGCCGCCGAGCACGACGAGGTCGTGGCGCTCGGGGGCCTGTACGTGCTCGGCACCGAGCGGCACGAGGCCCGCCGTATCGACAACCAGCTGCGGGGCCGTTCCGGCCGACAGGGCGACCCGGGGGAGTCCCGGTTCTACCTGTCCATGGAGGACGACCTCATGCGGCTGTTCAACTCCGGCCTCGCGCTGCGGGTCATGGACAGCGCCTCGTTCCCCGACGACATGCCGCTCGAGGCGAAGATGGTCTCCCGCGGCATCGCCTCGGCGCAGGCGCAGGTCGAGGGCCGCAACTTCGAGATCCGCAAGAACGTCCTGAAGTACGACGACGTCATGAACCGGCAGCGCGAGGTCGTCTACGAGGAGCGGCGCCGGGTGCTCCAGGGGGAGGACCTGCAGGAGCAGGTCCAGTCCTTCCTCGACGACGTCATCAAGGGCCTCGTCGCCGAGTACACCCAGGCGCCGGACCCGGACGAGTGGGACCTCGACGCCCTGTGGAACGAGCTCAAGCGGATCTACCCGGTGTCGATCACCGCAGAGGACGTCATCGAGGAGGCCGGCGGCCAGAACCGGGTCACGGCCGAGATGCTCGTCGAGGAGCTGACCTCCGACATCCACCTCGCCTACGAGCGGCGCGAGGAGGAGCTCACCCCCGAGATCATGCGCCAGCTCGAGCGGCGCGTCGTCCTGTCCGTGCTCGACCGCAAGTGGCGTGAGCACCTCTACGAGATGGACTACCTCAAGGAGGGCATCGGGCTGCGCGCGATGGGTCAGCGCGACCCGCTCGTGGAGTACCAGCGCGAGGGTTACCACCTCTTCCAGGCCATGAACGAGGCCATCAAGGAGGAGTCGGTCCAGTACCTGTTCAACCTCGAGGTCCGGGTCCAGCAGCCGGGCGCCGAGGGTGAGGCGGCGGAGGGCCGGCCGGCGGCAGGGGTGACGGAGGAAGCGGCCGCCCAGACCGCGGCAGCGGCCCCCTTCGGTGCCACCGCCGGGGGTGCCGGGGCCCAGCCCGCCGGGCGCCGGGCCGGTGCGCGGTCCGTCACCGCCAACCGGTCCTCCGGGGTCAAGCTCGCCGAGGCGGCGGCGGCCCGGGACACGGCCGCCCGCCAGGACGGTGCGCCGTCCGCCTTCGGCACCGGTCCGCAGATCGTCGGCCTGGAGGAGCCGCAGCGTCCGACGGCGCTGACCTACTCCGCCCCGTCCGCCGACGGCGACGCCCGCCCGACTGTCCGCACCGAGGGCGGCAAGGGCAGGGCCGCGGGCAGCGGTGAGGCGGCGGCCCAGGCGGCCGCGGCCAGTGGCGGGAACCGCGAGGCCCGCCGGCGGGCGGCGAAGGCCGCCAAGAAGCGGCGCTGACCCGACGCGGGTGCCCGCCGGTGGGGTGACGGCTGCAAGAAGCGCCCACCGACCGGGTTCCCCACACGGCTCGACGACCACCTGCACGGCGCGCCAGGAGCACCCTGGCGCGCCGTGCGCTTTCTGCAGCTCGTCCGCGGCCGCCGGGCCTGCCTCCGCCGGTCGGGCCTGTCTCCGTCTGCCGGGACCGTCTCCGCCGGCCGGACCTGCCTCCGCCGGCCCGGACTGTCTCCGCCGGTCAGGCCTGTCTCCGCCGGCCGGACTCGCCCAGCGCCGGCCGGAGTCACCCCGCGCAGGCCGGAGCTGTTCGCGCTGCCCGGACCCGGCCCCGGCCGCAGTCGCCTGCTCGGCCGTACCGGGACGTCCGTCCCGGTGTGACGCAGCCCTCACGCGTGTCGGAATAGATCGGGAGCGGCGCCGGTTGACCCCCATGTACATGCAAACGCATCGATCTTGAGGGGTTGCCTCACATGCAGTTCGGAATCTTCACGGTCAGCGACGTCACGACCGACCCGACCACCGGTCACACGCCGAATGACACCGAGCGCGTCCGCGCGATCCTCAAGATCGCCGAGCACGCCGACCAGGCCGGTCTCGACGTCTTCGCCACCGGCGAGCACCACAACCCGCCCTTCGTCGCCTCGTCGCCGACGACGATGCTCGGCTACCTCGCCGGCCGCACCAAGAACATCGTCCTGTCCACCGCCACGACGCTCATCACCACCAACGACCCGGTGAAGATCGCCGAGGACTACGCCATGCTCCAGGTCATCAGCGACGGCCGGATGGACCTCATGATGGGCCGCGGCAACACCGGTCCGGTCTACCCCTGGTTCGGCAAGGACATCCGCCAGGGCATCAACCTCGCCATCGAGAACTACGCGCTGCTGCGCCGCCTCTGGGAGGAGGAGGTCGTGGACTGGCAGGGCAAGTTCCGCACCCCGCTGCAGGGCTTCACCGCCACCCCGCGCCCGCTCGACGGCGTCCCGCCGTTCGTGTGGCACGGCTCCATCCGCAGCCCGGAGATCGCCGAGCAGGCCGCCTACTACGGCGACGGGTTCCTCCACAACAACATCTTCTGGCCGATGGAGCACACCAAGCGGATGATCCACTACTACCGCCAGCGCTACGAGCACTACGGCCACGGCCGGGCGGACCAGGCGATCGTCGGCCTCGGCGGCCAGTTCTTCGCCCGGAAGAACTCCCAGGACGCGTGGAACGAGTTCCGCCCCTACTTCGACAACGCCCCGGTCTACGGCCACGGGCCCTCGATGGAGGACTTCACCCGGGAGACGCCGCTGACCGTCGGCTCGCCGCAGCAGATCATCGACCGGTACGCCGCGATGCGCGAGCACGTCGGTGACTACCAGCGCCAGCTCTTCCTCATCGACCACGCGGGCCTGCCGCTGAAGACCGTCCTGGAGCAGATCGACATCCTCGCCGAGGAGATCGTCCCCGCGCTGCGCAAGGAGAACGAGTCCAAGCGCCCCGCGCACGTCCCCTCCGACCCGCCGAGCCACGCCGACCGCGTCGCCAAGGCGATGGCCGAGGGCAAGGCGCAGGACCAGCACGTGGCCGGCGAGGACCGCTGGACCGGCCGCACCGCGGAGGACGACGCCGCGGCCGCCGCCACCGCCGGTGCCAAGCGCGGCGCCGCGTTCGGACTCTGAGACACGACAGCAAGGAGAACGACATGAGCACGCGAACCATCGCCGTCGTCTCGGCCGGCCTGGGCCAGCCGTCGTCGACCCGGCTGCTCGCCGACCGCCTCGCCGAGGCCACCACCAGTGCGCTCGCCGAGCAGGGCGTGACCGCCGAGGTCGTCACCTTCGAACTGCGGGACCTCGCCCACGAGATCACCAACGCCATGCTCACCGGCTTCCCCACCGGTGACCTCCGCGAGGCGCTCGCCACGATCACCGGTGCCGACGGCCTCGTCGCCGTCACGCCGATCTTCACCACGAGCTACTCGGGGCTGTTCAAGTCCTTCGTCGACATCATCGACAAGGACTCGCTGGGCGACATGCCGGTGCTCATCGGGGCGACGGGCGGTACGCCCCGGCACTCCCTGGCCACCGAGTACGCGATCCGGCCGCTGTTCACCTACCTCCACGCCGACGTCGTCACCACGTCGGTCTTCGCCGCCACCGACGACTGGGCCGGTGAGGGCGACCGGGTGAACCCCCTGCCGGACCGGATCCGCCGCGCCGGCAAGGAGCTCGCCGACAAGATCGCCGCCCGCCCCGAGCGTAGGGACGCCGGCGACGAGTTCACCAACGCCCCGTCGTTCGCGGAGCTGCTGAGCCGCTGACCTCGTCCGGGGGAGGTGGCGAACGCCGCCGGTGCACGCGCACCGGCGGCGTTCGTGCGCCGTGGGGTGGGAGGCCGGTGGCGGCCCGGCCGATGAGGGCTGCGTGCCGTGCGGCGGTCAGCCGATCTCCAGCGCCGTCGCGCGCCACCGTCCCCGATGTGTCTCGACCCGGACCGCGGCGGCCCTGATCCGCACGCCGTCGTGGACGACGACCGCCGCCTCGTGTACGCCGGGGCGCACCTCGGTGCACCGCACCCGACGTACCCGGGCGCACAGCGCAGGGTCCGGCCGTCCCAGGATCCGCACCGCCAGGCCCGCGCGTCGGGCGAGCGAGGCGTAGAGGTCGGCACTGAGCCAGCGCGCCAGCTGGGCGGTGGGGCGGCTGCCGGTGAGCACCTCGACCGCCGCCCGCGCGAGGGTTGCCACCCACGGCCCGACCGGCGGCAGCCCTGCGAGATCCTCAGGACGCGGCTCACGGCGGTCCGGGTCGGGCGCCGCCGCCTCCGCCGGGGTCTGCACGCTGAACCGCACTCGGTCCCACGGCCGGCCACCGCCCGGCCCTGCGTCCGGTGGGCGGCCGGAGTGCTCGACTCGACGGGGTGCCGGGGTGAGCGCCGTCGTCGCTGTCATGGTGCGTCCTTCCGGTCGGGGGCCAGGAGCTCCTGGCCGGGGCGGATGAGGTGAGGGTCCGCACCGATGACGGCGCGGTTGGTCGAGTGCCAGCGCGGCCAATCCGCCGCGATCTCGGCATCGGCGGCGTCCGCGCCGAGGTGGGCGGCGGCGATGCCCCAGAGGGTGTCGCCCGGACGGACGACGTAGGGGGCTCCGGAGTCGGCCGGACCTGGCGACGGCGGGGCCGGCTGCTGCCCTGACGTCGGCGGGACGGGCGCGGCCGAGGCAGGGCCGGAGGCGGGAGGAGGGGCCGAGGTCCCGGCGGGGGCTGCGGTCCCAACCCCCGATTCGGGTGCGTCGCTCGGGCCGCTGGGGTCGGGCCGGGGCGTGACGGGTCCAGGCGCCATGCCGCCGTCGGTGGGAGGTGGGGCGGCGGCCGACCAGGGCGGCACGCGGGACCGGTCGCCGTCGAGCGACCAGGGGGCGGGTGAGGCAGCGAGGCTCGGGAGCAGCGTGTCGCTGGGATGCCCGGCCTCGCGCGCGCCGCCGGCTCGCCTGTGGGGTGCCGCTCCTGCCGCCCGGGTGGGGTCGTCGTGGGGCTCGGCGAGGCCGGCCGGTGGGGCGGCCGGCGCGGTGCTCGGGGGCTCCGGGTCCGGGAACGCGGTGGACCCGGGCCTCAGGTCGAGCGGGACGGCGTCCTCGAGGGACCCGCCGTCCGGCGGCACGTCGGTGCTCGTCGTACTCGCTGCGAGGCTGCCGGCCGGTGGCGAGGCGGGCAGCGCCGCACTCGCAGGTGTCACCCCGAGGGCCAGTCCGGCACCGACTCCGACGACGGCGGCTCGCCGCAGGACGGGGGGTCCGAGACGACGGACCCCGGCGCGGAGCACGGCGGCCAGGCGCACCGTCCGTCGGCTCAGGACGGCGATCTCCGCGACGACGAGCACGGCCGCGGTGAGGGCGTACCACGTGGCCACCACCGCACCGCCGCCCGCCGCGACCAGCGCGACGACCTCGTCGACCCGGAGCAGCCCGCGTCCGGCGAGCCGGAGGGCCCACCCGCCGAGCAGCCAGGCCGCGAGCGACGCTGACGTCGCCGCGGCGGCGGAGCGGAGCATCACCATCGATGTCTCTCCTTGATGGTGTTTGATGTCGGTTGCTGTCGGTTGATCGCGTATGGCGTCCATATGTACTCGCGTCCCCGTCGGCTGTCCATCGTTGGCATGACGCCCTGTGGACGGATCGGGCGTGCACGGCCCTTCCGGGGCACTAGCGTGGGCGGGGTGCGGTGGGAGGCCCTGTTTGACGACCTCGAGCGTCAGTTCACGCAGGAGCTGCGTGCTGCCGCGGACGAGGAGGTCCTCGATCTCGCCGAGGCGGAGCAGGCGCAGGTCACGCTCGCCGACCGGCTGCGCGCGCGCCGCGGGCAGGCCGTGTCGCTGCGCCTGACGGACGGCAGTGACGTCCACGGCACCGTCCTCGACGCTGCCGTCCAGTGGCTCCTCGTCGCGGACACCGGCCGACGGGTTCTCGTCCCGGTGTCCGCCGTCGCGGCGGCGCGGAACCTGGGGCACGCCGCCCCGGAGTCCCCGGTGGTCGAGCGGCGGCTGCGGTTGACCCACGTGCTGCGCGCGCTGGCGCGAGAGGAGGCCGCGGTGGTGGTCCGGACGACGGCGGGCGACCACCGAGGTCGGATCACCCGGGTCGCGGCGGACCATGTCGAGCTCGACACGGGGGCGGGCAGCGTGGCCCTGGCGCTGGGACACGTCCTCGCCGTGCTCACCCCCTGACGGCGGGGGAGGCGACGGCTCGCCGGCCGGGGGAGGCGAGTCTCGCCGATGGCCGCGCCGGGCAGGGGGTCGGACCCGGTCAGTCTGTGGACTCCCGCTCACCGGCGAGTGCGGAGCGGGTGCGGGCGTACTGCCGCTGGATGTACTCCTCGAGCACCACGGCCTCGACCCGCCACATGCCTCGGCCACCGACCTGAATGGCGGGCAGGTCACCCGACCGCACGAGCGAGCGCGCCTGCGCCACGGAGATCGACAGCTCCTCGGCGACGTCCGCAAGGGTGAGGAAGCGAGCCATGTCCCCAGTCTCTCACCGGCCGGGCGGATGGGGCCGCATCCTGTGCACAGGGACCACGGAACACCACACCTGTGGAGAAACCGCCCCACGCGTTCCGCCGACCGGGCACCATGGGCGGCAAGCACGCGGAGGGGAGTGCGATGAGCGACGACGACGCGCAACGACTACGGCGGCCCAGCTGGCGCGACCCTCGCCTGGGGGTCGGCATCCTCCTCGTCGTCGGCTCGGTCGCGCTGGGCAGCTGGGCGGTGGCGCAGGCGGACGCGACGGTCGAGGTCCTGGCGACCGTCGAGGCTCTGACCCCCGGCGACCGTCTCGGCGATGCTCAGCTCGAGACCCGTCCGGTGCGCCCTGACGGTGGGCTCACCGACATCTACCTGCCGGCCACCACCGAGGTGGCGGAGGACGCCGTGGTGACCCGGGTGGTCGGCGCCGGAGAGCTCGTACCCGCCGCGGCGGTCGGCAGCGCGGCCGACGTGACGCTCCGCCCGGTGGTCGTCGCGCTGTCCGGCGCCGTGCCGAACGGTGTCACCCAGGGTGGGCTCGTCGACCTGTGGCTCACCATCCCCACCCGACCCGGACAGGCACCCGACGACGCTTCCGCCCCGCCGCAGCTGCTAGCCGAGGGCCTGGTCGTGGCGGATCTCCTCGAGGGTGACTCGCTGTTCGCGGCGGCAGGTGGCTCGGCCGTCCAGGTCCTTGTCACCCAGGACGACCTGCCCACCGTGCTGGCGGCACTCGCCGGCGACGGCGAGATCGTCGTCGTCCCGGTCCCCGGCGGTGGACCGTGACCACCGGCGTCCTCCTCGCGCTGACCCACCCACAGGAGGCGGAGCTCGTCGCGCTCATCGACGCGCCAGGGACGGGGATGCGCGTGGTACGACGCTGCGCCGATGTGCCCGAGGTCCTCGCCGCCGGGCTCGCCGGGCTGGGGACGCTGGCCGTGCTCTCCGCCGACCTCCCCGGCCTGGATCGCCCGGTGCTCGGCCGGCTCACCGGCGGCGGCGTCCGTACCGTGCTCCTCGCTCCGGCGGACGACCTGCCCCGCTGTCGGGCGCTCGGCGCGACGACCGTGGTCACCGAGGAGTCCGGTCCCGCGCAGTGGGCCGGTGCGGTGGCGGAGCTGGCGCGGGCCGAACCCGTGGACGAGCCGGCACCGGTCCGCCGGGAGCGTCCGGTCGACAAGCCGGCAGTCGGTCAGGGGCGACTGGCCGTCGTGTGGGGACCGCGTGGTTCACCCGGCCGCACCACCGTGGCGGTCAACCTCGCCCAGGAGCTGTCGAGCAGGGGGCCCACCCTCCTCGTCGACGCCGACACCGAGGCACCCAGCGTCACCCAGACACTCGGTGTCCTCGACGAGACCGCCGGTATCGCCGCGGCGGCCCGTCTGGCCGGGGACGGCCGCCTCGATGCGGAGGCGCTGCGGGCACTGACCCGCGGCCTGGCGAAAGGGCCGCGGCTCCTCACCGGGCTGACCCGCCCCGACCGGTGGCGCGAGCTGCCCGCGGCGTCCCTCGACGTCGTGTGGGAGTCGGCCCGGCTGGTGGCGGACTGGACCGTCGTCGACGTCGGCGCGGGCATCGACGAGGCCCGCGGAGGAGCGCCGCCCGGGGCGGCGCCGCGACGGCACCAGGCGAGTATCGCGGCCCTGGCCGCGGCGGATGTCGTGGTCGTCGTCGGCGCGGCCGAGCCGATCGGGATGCACCGCCTCGTCGTCGCGCTGCAGGAGCTCACCGAGTCGGGTGTGTGCCGACCGCACGCCCAGCGGCTGGTGGTCGTCAACCGGGTGCGGGCATCCGCCGCGGGCGCGAACCCGGAGCAGGCCGTCCTGGAGTCCCTCGCCCGGTTCGCGGCGGTGAGTGACCCGTTGCTCGTCCCGGACGACCGTGCCGCCCTCGACCGTGCGGTCCTGCGCGGGGCGACACTCGCCGAGGTTGCGCCCGGCAGCCGTGCTCGCAGCGCGCTCCACGAGCTCGCCGACCGGCTCGCCGGCCCGGGCCCGGAGCGGGCAGGCCGCGGCGCACGCCGTCGCCGGCGCCGGGGACGTGTCGCACTGCGTACCAGGAAGTCCGGCGCGGGATCACCGGTTCTGGCCGAGCGGTGAGGAACAATGCGCCCATGCGGATCTACCTGCCGGCCACGAGTGCCGACCTCAGCCGACCGGACGGCGTACCGCCGCGCTGGGGCCACGCGGTGACCGCCGAGCTGCGCCGCGCCCTGCCCGACGAGGACGACGAGGGCCTGGAGGAGAGCGCCATGCTGGCCGCGGCCGACGAGAGCATCGTCCACCTGCGGGCATCGTCCTCGGCCGTCCCGAGGCGGGTGGTCATCGCTGCCGACGTGGAGGACTCCGCCGTCGTCGTCCCGACCCGCTCCCGTCCCTGGCAGCCGGGTGACGACCAGCTGCCCAGCGCTGTCGAGGTCCGAGTCACCGTGCAGTGGCGGGACGTGGCGAGCATCCACGTGGACGGCGCGGACGCCGTGTCGGACGTCGCCGCCGCGATGGAGGACGACGAGGCGGTCGAGCGCGCGGCCGAGCACGACCTGCTGTGGTACGACGTCGTCGAACGCGAGGTCCTCGCCCGCGACCTACGGGGGTGAGGCCGGCGCACCGGTGAGCGCGAGCCGTCCGGCCGTGGACGGAGGCGTCGAGCCGGTGTGCCGTCAGGCTGCACGACTACTGGTGCGACCCGCTCGACACGTGGGCCCGGGTCAGGGGGCCGCGGCGGTCGACGACGCCGGTGCCGCGGCCGGGCCAGGCACGCGTCACGTCGGCAGACCGAGCACGCACGCAGCGTGGGCGGTGGCCTCAGGCACGCACGGTGAGCGTCGACTCTCCCGACGGGAGCCGGCGCACCTCGATGCGGTCGGCGATCCGGTCCTTGAGCTCGCTCACGTGGCTGACGATGCCCACCGCCCGGCCACCTGCCTGCAGACGGCCGAGCTCTCCGAGCACGCCGTCGAGGGTCTGGGGGTCCAGCGAGCCGAAGCCCTCGTCGACGAAGAGCGTGTCGAGGGAGATTCCCCCGGCCTCGCTCGTGACGACGTCGGCGAGCCCGAGCGCGAGGCACAGCGAGACGTAGAACGTCTCCCCGCCGGAGAGCGTGTGCGGGTCGCGGGCGCGCTCGGTGACGTGGTCGTGGACGGCCAGACCCAGCCCGGCCCGGCGCGACCGACCCTCCCGCTCGTCGATGCGGTGGAGTGAGTACCGGCCGTCGGACATGACGCTGAGCCGCTCGTTCGCGGCAGCCACGACGTCCTCGAAACGGCGCAGCAGGACATAGGTGGACAGCGTGGTGGAACGGGCGTTGCCCTCACCGGCCGCGGCGAGCTCACCCATCCGGAGCACCGGTGCCGCCTGCTCGGTGGTCGTCCGGTGCCCACGCAGCACGTCGATGAGCGTGGCACGGCACCGCCGCAGCCGCACCAGGGCGTCGGCGGCGCGCCCGGCTTCCTCGGTGGCCGCGATGAGCGCATCGTGGCACTCGCGGTGGGCGGCGACGGCCGCCGGGACGGTGGGCTCCTCCTGCCCGGTGAGCGAGGCGAGCGCGGGCTCGGCGAGGGCGGCGTGGACGCGTGCGGTGTCGGCGTCGTAGGCGGCGAGCTCGCTCTCCAGCTCGTGCACCCGGGCGGCGGGCAGCTGCGCGGCAGCGGCGGCGTCGGCGTCGGCGAAGCCCGTCTCCTCCAGCGCCTCGGCGAGTGAGGCCTCGGTGTCGCGGCAGCGGCGACGTGCCTCGTGCTGCGCCTCGCGGGCCCGCACGATCCGCTGCGCCACCTCCAGCCGGGTCTCGAGCCGGTGGACCCGCTCACGCACCGACGGGGCGTCGCCGGCGGCGCGGCGGCAGCGCTCCCGGTCGCCGTCGAGCGACGCGCGGAGGCCCCGCAGATGCTCCTCGGCGACGGCGAGGGCGCTCTCCTCGGCGCCGACCTCGTCGCGGAGGCGGTCGGTCTCGGCGTCGAACGCGGCGAGCTCGGTGCGGCGCAGCTCCGCCAGGCGGACGGCGTCGCGGGCGTCGTCGAGGTCCTGCTCGGCGGCGGCGAGCGCGGCCGTGGCAGCGGCCAGGTCGGTGCCCCCGGCGGCGTCCTCGGCCGCGCGCAGCCGGGCCTCGACCTGGGCCTGCTCCTCCCGCGCGGCGGAGAGAGCGGCCTCGGCACGCTGTCGCTGCTCGGCCGCTGCCTCCACCTCCTGCGCGGTGGCGTGCTCGGGGGACAGTGCAGCGGGTGCCGGGTGCTCGGTGCCGCCGCAGACGGCGCACGGCTCACCGGGGCGCAGCTCGGCGGCGAGACTGCCCGCCATCCCGCGGATCCACCGGCCACGCACGGCGTGCTCCGCGTCCGAGGCGGCCAGCGCGGCGTCCCGCGCTGCCCGCACCGCCCGCTCCGCACCGTCACGCTCGGTGGTGAGCTGCGCGACCTGCGCCGCGGCATCGCGCACGGCACGGCAGGTGGTCACCCGTGCCTCGGCCGCGGGGACGCTGAGCGCCTCGCGCTGGATACGTTCCAGCGCGGTGGCGAGCCGCTCGCGCTGTTGGGGCCGGGCGGCGAGCCCGGAGCGGACCTCGGCGAGTGCGGTGCGCCGCTCGGCCAGGGCGGCCTCCTCCCGCGCCAGCGCCTCCGTCCGCGACTCCAGGCCGGCCTCGAGCGCGAGGAGCTCGGTGAGGCCGCCCCGTTCACCGGTGAGCTCGGCGACGGCCTCCCGGACGGCCGGGAGGTCGAGCTCGACGAGGTCGGCGTCCGGGCCGTCCCCGGCCGCCGCGCACACCGCCGCCACCTCGCGCTCGGCGTCGGCCTGGGCTGCGCGGGCCTGCTCGTGCGCGCGCAGGGCACCGGCCGCGACCGCGGCGC
>NZ_CALGNQ010000269.1 GCF_937958535.1 uncultured Georgenia sp.
CCGTCCCCGACGGGCCGGAGATGGCCAGGTTCTCGGCGCGGTGGACCCACTCCAGCGTGGCCAGCGCCGACTGGGTCGGGGCCGGGATGCTGCTGTCGTCCTCGCGCCAGGAATCAAACGTCTTCCCGGCCGGCAGGCCCGCGGCCTTGCGGCGCATCGCTCGGGTGGCCTCGTCGCGGCCGCGGGCCTCCTCGCCGAGCAGGACGCGCAGCACCTCGGTGGGGTCCCAGCGCTGCGCCCTGGCCGTGGCCAGGACGTCGGGGGCGGCGGCGCGTAGGTAGGGCATGCGCATGCGCTTGAGGACGGCGGTCAGGTCCTCGGGCAGCGGCGGCGCCGCCGGCATGCTCGTCGTGGTCGGGTTCATTGGGTGGTCTCCTTGCTGGTGGTGAAGCCGGCCCAGGTGGCGGTGCCGGGCTGAGCCGAGTGCGTCTCGTCGGCGAGGACGAGGTCGCCGGTGGGCGTGGTGGTGGTGGCCTGGTGGGTGATGATCGCGGCGAGGTCTTCCTCGCCGAACCGTCCGGCCTCGGCAGCCGCGGCCAGGGCCGCCTCGACGACCGGGGCTCCGACCAGGGCGGCGGTCTGGACGGCGGCGGCCATCTTCGCCCGGATTCGTGTCGCCCCCGCGGCCGAGGCAGCGACCAACCAGTCTCGGGCCCCCTCACCCAGAGCAAGGAAGTCACCCTCGGCCTGGCTGCGCGCCCGCGGCCGCGGCGGGCGCGGAGCCCCGGCGGGGTCCTGCGGGTGGTCGGGATAGTGCGCCAGATCGATCCGCGCAGTGCCCGGGGTGGAGAGTCGGTGGCGAGCGACTTCGACCAGTCCCCGACGCTCCCCGGCCCACTGCGGCCGGCGCGGCAGCGCGTCCAGGTCAGCGACGATGACCAGCTCGGTCCCACTCACCCGAACCCAGATCTCCGCCCCGACCAGGCCGGGCGGGGTGGAGTAGCGCACCGACCCGTAGCGCACCGTCTGGTCGGCATTCACCGTCCTGGTCTGGCCCAGCGCCAGGGTGTGCGGGGCGGCCGGCAGCACGTGCAGCCGGGCCCGCTCGTCGATCAGTGCTTCGGCCGGGATGCGCGCGGACTCGCGGTGGACGCGGCTGTTGACCTTGGCGCAGAACTCCTCACACGCGACCTCCAGCTCGGCGAACGAGCCGTAGGCCGGGCGCAGGTTGGCCTCGGTGGGCACCACGTCGGCCTTGGCGAGGCGGACGGTGGACTCGGTGCCGCCCTTGGACTCGGGGTCGAAGGGGATGCAGGTGTGGACCTGGGTGCCGTAGTGACGGGCCGCCGCGACGGTCTCGGGATGGCGCACCGCCACGCCGGCGACGTGGTCGATGCTCACCGTCTTGGCATTGTCGGTCAGCACGTACTTCGGCACCCCACCGATCCGTCGCAGGGTGGCGTCCAGGCAGGCGATCAGCGTCGGCAGGGTCTGGTCCCACACCGCGATCACCACCCGGAACCGTGACCATGCCAACCACGCGCAGAACAACAACGTCCGCCGCAACGTCCCGTCCGGACCCGGCACCCGCGGTCCCTCGCCCCAGTCGAACTGCAGCCACAGGCCCGGCTCCGTGATCCACGGCCGATAGGTGCGCCGGTGTCCGACCTTCCACGCCGCCTTCGCCTCGGCGACGGCTCTCCGGGTGGTGCGCTCGGTGCCGGTGAACCCCATCGCCACCAGTCGCTCGTGGATGACGTCGGCGCGGACCTTGCCCTGGCTGCGCTCGACCCACTCCTCGATCTTCGCCACATGCTGGTCGATGATCCGCGGTCGCCGCGCCGGCCCGGTCACCCGACGGCCGGCGTCGCGAGCCGCGACGTAACGGCGCACCGTCTTCGGGTCGACCCCGGCCAGCTGCGCCGCCGAGTGCGCACTGCCGGTGGCGTCATACGCCTCAAGAATCTCCATGATCTCCCTGTCACACTTCTTCATGCGTCCCTCCGGTGGAACTGCTCAAGGTGGTCGAAGACCTCGAGCAAACCCCGGAGGGACGCCCACGACGGGACCAACACGGGCCCGGCCCCATGGCCACAGACAGGGAGATCAGCTGTCCGTCAGCAGGGAAGTCCGTGTCCGCCTACAGGGAGGTTGGTATGTCCGCTAGCACCGGTCTCGCTCTGTGCCTCTTGCTCGCGGTGATCGGCACCGCGCTGTTGGTGGCTCGCCCAGTAGATCGGCAGGTGCGCGCCGCGGCTATGGCAAACCGCGACATCATGCTGTGTCTGGACGTCTCCGGGTCGATGATCGAGTTCGATGCCGAACTCGTCGACAAGTTCTCCCAGATGGTCCAGAGCTTCGAGCGCGAACGCATCGCTATGTCGATCTGGAACCGCACCTCCGCACCGTCTTCCCACTCACCGACGACTACGACCTCGTCAACAACGAGCTGACGCACGCCGCGCACGTGCTCAGCACCGCCGCTTTGCCGTACTCGCTGGAGATCACCCCGGAGTTGGAGGAGTTCGTGACCGGCACCTTGTCCCTGGATCAGGACGCCTCCTCATTGGTTGGCGATGGCCTGGCATCGTGTGCTTTCAGCTTCGACGCCGAGGAGACCGACCGTTCGCGCTCCATCATCCTTGCTACCGACAACCAGGTGATCGGCGAACCGATCTACAGCCTGCAGGAGGCTGTCGACGTCACCGCTGACCGCGGAATCGGCCTCTACGGACTCTTCATCGCCTCTGGGGACGCCTACTCCGCTGACGCCTACGAGCAGGCCATAACAAATCGCGGCGGAGCGTTCTACTACGCCGACGACCCCTCCGCCATCGACGCGATCATCGACAGCATCACCTCCGAACAGGCGCAAACACTCGAGGCGACACATGAGGTCGTCATCATCGAGCGCCCTGAAGCCGTGCTGTGGATCGCAGTAATCGGCGTCGCCGGAATCATCTTCATCAGGTGGAGGCTGGGGTCATAGCGGTCCGGTCACGGGATGCTGCGATTGGTGTTCCGTAAGACGAACGCTTCCCGGCCCCAACGGCCCGCTGCCGTGCAGTGGATGCTTACGTCGACCTTTGCCGTCCCCCAACGCCTGTCCGTTGAAGTGACCGGTGCCGGGGTGCTCTCCGACACACTCCTGAACGACAGGTTCCCGCCATCCGCAAAGACCATCGAACGTCGAGGGACGTCACCGGCCTCATGGCAGGAGGTACACCACCGCCCACACCGCCGGACTGCGCGTCGGTCGCCGCCTACGGCACCATGGAACCTTCGAGACGAGCGGAGCGGTGCATGCGCGAGACACGGACGAGCACGGTGGCGATCGTCGGGGCCGGGGCCGTGGGGTCGACCCTCGCCTACGCCCTGCTCATGGGCGGCACAGCCCACCGGGTGGTCCTCTACGACATCAACCGGGCCAAGGTCGAGGCGGAGGCGCTCGACCTGGCCCACGGGATCCAGTTCATGCCGCCCGCGCAGGTCGTCGGCTCGGACGACATCGAGGTGTGCCGCGGCGCCGACATCGTCGTCATCACCGCCGGGGCCAAGCAGCGCCCGGGACAGAGCCGCCTCGACCTCGCCGCGAGCACCGTCGGGCTCATGCGCGAGCTGGTGCCGCGGCTCACCGAGGTGGCGCCGGACGCCGTCTACCTCATGGTGACGAACCCCGTGGACGTCGTCACCCAGGCGGCGCTGACCATCTCCGGGCTGCCACGCAACCGGCTCTTCGGCTCGGGCACCGTGCTCGACACCTCCCGGCTCCGCTACCGCATCGCCCAGGAGACCGGCATCGCGGTGCCGAACATCCACGCCTACGTGGTCGGGGAGCACGGGGACTCGGAGATCGTCCTGTGGAGCTCGGCGACGATCGGTGCGGTGCCGCTCCTGGACTGGAGCACGGTGCACCGTCCGCTCCTCGACGAGGAGGCCCGGGCGGAGATCGCCCGGGAGGTCGTCGAGTCCGCCTACCGGATCATCGAGGGCAAGGGAGCGACCAACTACGCGGTCGGGCTCGCCGCGGTCCGGATCATCGAGGCGGTGCTGCGCTCGGAGAACCGCGTGCTCAGCGTCTCCACGCTCCTGACCGACTACGCCGGGATCTCCGACGTGTGCCTCTCGGTGCCCACGGTCGTCGGCGGGGACGGCGCCGGCGAGCAGCTGCTGCCGCCGCTCACCACTGCGGAGCGCGCCGGTCTGCGCGCCAGCGCGGAGCGGATCCGCAGCACGCTGCGCGAGCTGGGGATGTGACCGCCGTCCGCCGAAGCGTCCTGAGCGCCACGGCGCCCTCAGTCCACCGGGGAGACCCGGATGAGGTTCCCGTCCGGGTCGGCGACGACGAAGGTGCGGCCGAAGACGTCGTCGTACGGCGCTGTGACGACCCGCGCGCCCTTCTCGACCCACTCGGCGTAGATGTCGTCGACGACCGATGCCGGCCCGGGCACCATGAGCCCGACCTCGCTGGTGCGCGGTGTGCTCGGGACCGCGTGCTCGCTGCGGCCGCTCCACAGCGCGAACAGCACGCCTGGAGCGAGCTCGAAGGCCACGTAGCGGGGGCTGGTGAAAGCCGGCTCGATGTCGAACAGGTCTTGGTAGAAGGCGCTGGCCTTCACGACGTCCTGGACGTAGATGAGGAACAGGTTGGGCGCCGGCACGGGTGGCTCCTTCCGGTCGTGGTGCAGTGACGCCGTCAGGAAACTCCTGATACACGACAGTAGCTGTCATCTATTCGGGGGAGGATGATGAGCATGAGGGCATCCCGGCTGCTCCACCTCCTCCTGCTCCTCCAGACCCGCCGGCGGATGACGACGACGGAGCTCGCGGAACGGCTCGAGGTCTCCCGGCGGACGGTGCTCCGGGACGTCGAGGCGCTCTCCGCGGCCGGGGTACCGGTCTACACCGAACGGGGCCGCCACGGCGGGGTCGCGCTGCTCCCCGGTGCCCGGATCGACACCGCGCGCCTCGACCCGCCGGAGCTGGAGGCGCTCTCCGTCACGGGCCTGGACGAGCGGCTGCTCGCCCGTCTCGGACTGACGGCGGTGCACGAGACGGCTGCGCGCAAGATCGCCGCCCGTCAGGCCGGTATGCCCGGCGAGGGAACTCGGGCGCGCCTCGTGGACGTCGTCCTGGTCGAGAGCACGGCATGGCTGGCGGACGAGCGCACGGAGGTCGACGTCGCAGAGCTCGCCGAGGCCCTGCGGCACCGCCGCCGGCTACGGATCCGGTACCGGCGCAGCGCCGAGGCGAGAACCGCGACCCTGGTGGTCGACCCGTACGGGCTGGTGGTGAAGGCAGGCCGCTGGTACCTCGTCGCCGACGACGGCGGGGCCGGACGGCTGTTCGCGCTGGAGCGGCTCGCGGCGTACGAGCTCCTCGAGCAGAAGGTGCGCCTACGCGCGGGGCAGACGCTGCGCACCGTGTGGACCGCGCTGCGGGAACACACCGAGACCGCGGGCCAGGTGGAGGTCACCGCCCTGCTCCGCACCAGCCGTCTCGACCTGGCGCGGCGTATCCTCGGCGCCCGACTCGGCGAGGTGAGGGACACCGGACGGACGTGGTGCACCGTCGTCGTCCGCTACCCCGACGTCGAGTCGGTACGCCAGCTCCTCCAGTTCGGCGACCACATCGAGGTCCTCGGCCCTGCGGCCGCACGCGACCGGGTGCGGACGCTGGCCGCCGACCTCGCCGCGCGCCATTCGTCGCGGACGCGCTGACCGGCGGCACCGGTGCCGCCCGACGAGGTGGTGGTCAGAGGCTCCGCAGGACGGACACGACCCGTCCGAGCACCCGGGCGTTGTCCCCGTCGATGGGGGAGTAGGCGTCGTTGGCAGGGAGCAGCCACACGTGGCCGTCCCTGCGCTGGAAGGTCTTCACCGTCGCCTCGTCCTCGATGAGCGCAGCGACGATCTCCCCGTTCTCCGCCACCGGCTGGCGCCGCACGACGACCCAGTCGCCGTCGCAGATGGCGGCGTCGATCATCGAGTCGCCCGTGACCCGCAGGAGGAAGAGCTCGCCGTCACCGACGAGCTGGCGGGGGAGGGGGAAGACGTCCTCGACGGTCTGCTCGGCGAGGATCGGCCCACCGGCCGCGATCCGCCCGACGACGGGGACGAGGGTGGGCGCCGGGGCGTCGCTGGCGTCCTCCGGGCTGCCGAGCTGCTGGGAGCCCTGCACCTCGCTGCCGACGATCTCGATGGCCCGGGGCCGCTTGGGGTCGCGGCGCAGGTAGCCCTTGCGCTCCAGCGCCATGAGCTGGTGCTTGACCGACGAGGGGCTGGTCAGCCCGACGATGCGGCCGATCTCCCGCATGGTCGGGGGGTAGCCGCGTTCGTCGACGCTCCGCCGGATGGTCTCGAGGACGAGCCGCTGACGCTCGGTGAGCGCGCCGTCCGGTGCTGTGCGTTCGGGGAGCTCGTGCACGGTCGCCCCGCCCTGGTCGTCCTGGCCTGCGTTCACGGCTCGCGCTCCTCGATGTCAGTGGTCGGTGGTGGGCTCGTGCTCGACAGCGTAGAAGGCCCCGACCCGGAGATCAAACATCTGTTCGACGGCGTGTCGACAGTGTCGGTGGGGCGTAGTACGGTGTCGCACAGACGTTCGACGTACAGGCGTTCGAAGGAGTAGAGGATGAGTGCGCTGGCAGTTCCCACCCCGGTCAGCCCAGGTGCCGGTGCGCGGCCCCGGCCGCGCCACCTCCAGCTCGTGGGGCCCGGTTTCGTCCCTGCCCCGGAGGTGCAGCGGCCGGCGCGTCCGGCCGCCGTCACCCCTCCCCGGTCGACTCCGTCGGTCGCCCGCACGGAGCGGCCGGGCCTGCGGCTCACTGCGCGCGGTCGGCTCGTCCGCTCCGCGGCGCTGCTCCTCCTCGCCACGCTCCTCGCCGTCGCGACGGGCAGCTGGCTCGGCAGTGTCATGGCCGGCGGGGAGTCCTACTCGGGCCCGGTCCAGCGGGTGACGGTCTCCACCGGGGACACCCTCTGGGGGATCGCCGGTGCCACCGCCGCCGCAGAGGGGCAGGACGTCCGCGACGTCGTCGACGACATCCTCCGCATCAACGGTCTGGAGTCCGGGGACCTTGCGGTGGGCCAGCAGCTGCTCGTCCCGGCCGGCTGAGGCCGGATCCCCGCGCCCTGACGTCACGCGAGCGTCGGCATGTTGCACCGCGCGGCGACCCGCCCGTACCGTGCACCCGAGCGGTGCCGACCAGCGGCCCGCCCGACCGATGAGGAGCGTGGCGTGCACTGTCCGTTCTGTCGGAACCCGGACTCGCGGGTCATCGACTCGCGGACGGCGGACGACGGTTCCGCCATCCGCCGGCGCCGGGAGTGCACGGCCTGCCACCGTCGCTTCACCACCATCGAGACCTCGAGCCTCTCGGTCGTCAAGCGGTCCGGCGTCATCGAGCCGTTCAGCCGGGAGAAGGTCGTGGCCGGGGTGCGCAAGGCGTGCCAGGGCCGCCCCGTGTCCGACGACGACCTCGCGCTGCTGGCTCAGCAGGTGGAGGAGACGGTGCGCGCGGCCGGCGCCGCGCAGATCAACGCCCACGACATCGGGCTGGCGATCCTGGGCCCGCTCCGTGAGCTCGACGAGGTCGCCTACCTGCGTTTCGCCAGCGTCTACTCCTCCTTCACGTCGCTGGAGGACTTCGAGAAGGCGATCGCGGCGCTGCGGGCCGAGCGGCCGCCGGAGCCGGCCGCCGAGCCGGCGGAGGACGGCTCCGCTAGGGTGGACGCCAGCGAGCCCGGCTCGCGCTGACCACCGGTGACGGTGGCGGAGGGGAAGCCGCCACCGTCACCGGTTTCCATCTCTCAGCGGGTGCGCGCGGCCCAGATGTTCACCCCGGCGTCGACGGCGTGCTCGTCGATGCGGGCCAGTTCCTCGGCGCTGAGCTCGAGGTTGTCCAGCGCCCCGAGCGAGTCGTCGAGCTGGGCGACGCTCGACGCGCCGACCAGGGCCGTGGTGACCCGCGGGTCGCGCAGCACCCAGGCGAGGGCCAGCTGGGCCAGGGTCTGGCCCCGCTCCCGGGCGATCGCGGCCAGCGCCCGGATGTGAGCGAGGTTCTCCTCGGTGAGGAACTCCCGCCGCAGGGACCCGCCCCGCGCGGCGCGCGAGTCGGCGGGGATGCCGTCGAGGTACTTCTCGGTGAGCATTCCCTGCGCCAGCGGGGAGAAGACGATGTTGCCCATGCCGGCCCGCTCGGTGACGTCCAGGGCGCTCGGCTCACCCCGCTCGACCCACCGGTTGAGCATCGAGTAGGACGGCTGGTGGACCAGCAGGTGCAGCCCGATCTCCTCGGCGACGGCCACCGCCTCGGCGGCGCGCTCGGCGGTGTAGGAGGAGATGCCGGCGTACAGCGCCCGGCCGGAGTCCACCGCCGTCTTCAGCGCCCCCATCGTCTCGTGCAGCGGAGTGGTCGAGTCGTCACGGTGGGAGTAGAAGATGTCGACGTAGTCCAGCCCGAGGCGGCGCAGCGAGGCGTCCAGCGAGGCGAGCAGGTACTTGCGTGAGCCCCACTCCCCGTACGGCCCGGGCCACATCCGGTAGCCGGCCTTGGTCGAGATGACGAGCTCGTCGCGGTAGGGCGCCAGGTCGGTGGCGAGCAGCCGCCCGAAGAACTCCTCGGCCGCCCCCGGCGGGGGACCGTAGTTGTTGGCCAGGTCGATGTGGGTGATGCCGCGGTCGAAGGCGTGCAGGACGATCTCGCGCTGGGTCGCCTGCGGGGTGTCGTGCCCGAAGTTCTGCCACAGCCCGAGCGCGATCGGGGGCAGGTCCAGGCCGCTGCGTCCGCAACGGCGGTAGGTCAGCGACTCGTAGCGGTCGGCGGCGGGTACGTAGGTCATCACCCCACCGTAGTGCTCAGGCCCGGGCGTGCTCCGCCAGCAGCACCCGCAGCCGGATCGTGTCGGGCACCTCGTCCAGCGCCTGGCGGGCCTCCTCCGGCAGCTCCCCGCCGATGTCGGTGATGACGTAGCCGATGTCGCCGGAGGTGCCGAGGATCTGCCCCTCGATGTTCGCCCCGTGCTCGGCGAAGGCCTGGTTGACCAGGGCGAGCGCACCGGGGGTGTTGCGGTGCAGGTAGGTGACCCGGTAGCGCGCGCCGGGAGCCGGGTCCAGGGACAGCTGGGGGACGTTGACGCTCATCGTCGTCGTGCCCTCGAGGAGGTAGCTCGCGAGCTTGTTCGACACGAACGCGCCGATGGCCTCCTGCGCCTCCTCGGTGGACCCGCCGATGTGCGGGGTGAGGATGACGTTGGGCAGCCCGCGCAGCTCGGAGTCGAACGGGTCGCCGGTGCGCTTGGGCTCATCGGGGAAGACGTCGACGGCGGCGCCGACGATCTTCCCGGCCAGGATGTGCTCGCGCAGCGCCCCGTAGTCCACGACGAAGCCGCGGGAGAGGTTGAGGAAGATCGACCCGGGCCGCATGCGCGCGAACTGCTCCGCACCGAACATGCCGGCGTTGCCCGCTCGCCCGTCGACGTGCAGGGTGACGACGTCGGCGATGTCGAGGAGCTCCTCGAGGCTGCCCATGCGGCGGGCGTTGCCCAGGGCCAGCTTCTCGGCCGTGTCGTAGAAGACGACGTGCATGCCCAGCGCCTCGGCGAGCACGGACAGCTGGGTGCCGATGTTGCCGTAGCCCACGATGCCCAGGGTGCGGCCGCGCACCTCGTGGGAGCCGGCGGCGGACTTGTTCCAGATGCCGTCGTGCAGGGCGCGGTCGTGCACGGTGAGGCGCCGGCTCAGCGCGATGATCTCCCCGAGCGCCAGCTCCACGACGGAGCGGGTGTTGGAGAAGGGGGCGTTGAACACGGCGACGCCGCGGTGCGCGGCGGCCGAGAGGTCGATCTGGTTGGTGCCGATCGCGAAGGAGCCGATGGCGAGCAGGCTCGGTGCGGCGTCCAGGACCCGCTCGGTGACGGTGGTCTTGGAGCGGATACCGAGGATGCGCACGCCGTCCAGCGCGGCGATCAGCTCGTCCTCGTCCATCGCGCCGGCGTGGCGGACGACCTCGAGGCCGGCCTTCTCCAGGGCGATGTCGGCGTTCGGGTGGGGGTTCTCCAGAAGCAGTGCGCGCACCCGTCCATCGTGACGTACGCGGCGCCCGCGGAGGTAGCCGATCCGCCCACCGGACGGCTGTGGCGTTGGGCACGTCCGCCAGGACGGTCAGCCCTCCAGCCCGGCGGGCAGCTCGCCGCGGTGGACGACGTGCAGCCGGCGGGTGGGACGGGTCATCGCGACGTAGAGGTCGCCGGGCCCGCCGGCCCCGACCTCGGCGGGTTCGACGAGCACGACGACGTCGAACTCCAGGCCCTTGCTCGTCACCGCGTCGAGCACGGCCACCGGGGCGGCGAGGACGTCGCCGCCGGGTGCCTCGAGCTCCGCGGCCAGGCGGGTGGCGAGGAGCTCGCGGGTGGGGGCGACGCGGTCGCCGGCGGTGATGACGGCGAGCTTGCCGTCGCCCAGTGCCGCGTGCTCGGCCACGACGACGTCCACGAGGTCGCGCTCCTCCACCAGCCGGGTGATCCGCAGCGAGTCGGGCACCTCCCGGGCCGAGCGGGCCGGTGCGGCGTGGGCGCCCCCGGCGGCCCGGAGCACCCGCACCGCAGCCCGCATCACCTGCGCCGGGGTGCGATAGTTGATCGTCAGCGACGCGGTCCGCACGTCGTCCTGCGCCGCCGGGCCGAGCAGCTCGGCCCAGCTGTGGGCGGGGCGGTGCCCGGAGCGCTGGTCGAGGTCGCCCACGAGGGTCATCGAGCGGGCCGGGTTACGGCGCAGCAGCGCCCGCCACGCCATGGGGGAGAGCTCCTGGGCCTCGTCGACGACGATGTGCCCGTAGGTCCACTCGCGGTCGGCGGCGGCCCGCTCGGCGAGGGAGAGGCGGGCCTCCGGCTCGGCGAAGCGCTCGGCCAGGGTCTGTGCGTCGACGATCCCGCCGCCCAGCCCGTCCTCGCGCAGCGCGTGCTCGGCGTAGGCGACCGCGGCGGCCCGCTCCGCCTCCCGGGCGCGCCGGGCCCGCTCCTGCTGCGGGTCCTCCAGCTCCCCGAGCAGCGTGGCCAGCTCGTCGAGCAGCGGCAGGTCGGCCGGCGTCCACGGGGCGTCGGCGGGCCGGTGCAGCAGCCGGCGCTCGCGGGACGAGAGCCCGCGGCCGTGCCGGGCGAGCAGCCCGGGGTCGGCGTAGAGCCGCCGCAGCAGCCCCTCGGGGGTGGTCGGCATCCAGCGCAGGTTGATCTCCCGGCGGGCGTCGCGCGACTCGCGCAGCGACTGCAGGAGCCAGCCCTGCTCGGACTCCAGGTCCAGCCCCTTCTCCTCGGCCCAGCGGCGCACCACCGCGTTGAGGACCGCGGTGGCGTAGGTGCGCCGGGCCACGTTGTGCGGCCGCCCGCTGCGCCGGGCCCGCACCTGAGCGGCGCGCACGTCCTCCGGCTCGAGCCGCACCTGCTCGCCGTCGACGTCGAGCAGCACGGGCTCGCGCAGCGGCCGGGGGATGCCGCGGACCGCGCTGCGCAGCACCTGGGCCATGACGGACCGGCCCTTGACGGCGGCGACCTCCTCCGGCTCGGTGCCGGTCGCCGGCACGTCGGCGAGCAGGTCGGCCAGGGTGGTGGCGACCACCCCGCTCTCCCCGAGCGAGGGCAGCACCTGCTCGATGTACCGCAGGAAGACCCGGCTCGGCCCCACGACGAGCACCCCGGAGCGCTCCAGGCGCTCACGGTGGGTGTAGAGGAGGTAGGCGGCGCGGTGCAGTGCGACCGCGGTCTTGCCGGTGCCCGGACCGCCCTCGACGACGAGGATGCCGTCGACGTCGGAGCGGATGATCTCGTCCTGCTCGGCCTGGATGGTGGCGACGATGTCACCCATCCGCCCTTCGCGGGCGGCGGCCATCGCGGCGAAGAGCGCGCCCTCGCCGGTGAGCCCCTCGACCTCGGCGTCGGTGTCGAGCAGCTCGTCCTCCACCCCGGTGACCTCGCGGCCCCGGGTCATGAGGTGGCGCCGCAGCACGACGTCACCCCGCTGGGCGGCGGTCGCCTGGTAGAAGGGCCGGGCCGCCGGGGCCCGCCAGTCGATGAGCAGGGACTCCTGCTCGTCGTCGGAGATGCCGATCCGCCCGATGTAGCGGCGCGAGTCGTCCTGAAGGTCGAGGCGGCCGAACACCAGGCGGTTCTCCACCTGCTCCAGCCGCGCGAGGGTGTCCTCGTAGTGGGTGGCGAAGGCGTCGCGCTCGGACCGGTTCTGCGGGGTGCCGGAGGCCCCCTGGCGGCGGACCTCCTCCAGGCGTCTGCGGTACCGGAGACGCAGGTCGTCCAGACGCTCGTAGACCTGGTCGACGAACTCCTGGTCGGCCTGCCAGGGCACGCCGGTCCGCTGTGACTGCACCACCACGACCCCGCTTCCGTCTCGATCGGCAGACCATTATCTACGACTCGAGGGGGTCGGAGGTGCGCCCGCCCACGGTCGCGGACTGCGTACCATTGCCGGACCGACGGAAGGACCGCTGTGACCGACACCGAGGCCCGGGCCGCCCTCCACCTCCTGCTGGTGGAGGACGACGACGGCGACGCGCTGCTCGTCGAGGAGCTCCTGCGGGACGCCGGCCTCGACACCGACGTCACCCGGGCGTGGAGCCTGGAGGCGGCGGTGGACGCGCTTGCGGTACCGGTCGACTGCATCCTCCTCGACCTCGGGCTGCCCGACGCCTCCGGCCTGGACGCCCTCGTCAAGCTGCGCGACGCCTCCGACGCCGCCGTCGTCGTCCTCACCGGGCTCGACGACGCCGACCGCGGCCTGGAGGCGGTCGGCGCCGGCGCCCACGACTACCTGGTCAAGGGCAGCGTCGACGGCGAGGCCCTGGGACGCGCCGTGCGGTACGCCGTCGAGCACCGCCGCGGCGACCGCGACCGGCGCTCGCAGGAGGAGCTGCGGGCGCGGGCCGAGGAGGTCACCGCGTTCGCCGCGCGGCTGCGTCCGGCGCCGTACCTGCCCGGCGCCCCGCTGCGGTCCCTCGTCCGCGCCGACTCCTCCGACCCGCTGTCCCCCCAGCTGTGCGATGTCGTCGAACGGCCCGACGGCACCGTGCTCACCCTCCTCGGCAGCGCCGCCGGCGGCGGGCCGGAGGCGGCAGCGCTCGCCGCCACCGTGCGGGCCGCCTTCCGGGCGCTGGCACTGACCTACGTGCCCGTCGCGGAGCTCGTCGACGTCCTGGACCGCGTGGTCGACGCCGGCCCGGGCTCCGACCTCGTCCCGGCGCTCGTCGTCGAGCTGCTGCCCGCCACCCGCACCGCGCTGTGCCACCTCGCCGGGCACCACGGCCCGGTGGTGCTCGGCGACGAGGGGGCCACCGCCCTGGCCGCCGACGACGGGCGGGGTGTCCCGCTCGGTGCCGGTCCCGGGCCGCGCCCCGTCGTCGCCGCCCCCCTGCGGATCCCCGACCGGCTGCTCATCCTCCCCGACGCCGTGCTCGAGCAGGCGGGCGGCGCCCCCGGGCGCCTGCCGCTCGCGGCGGTCCTCGACGCCGCGGCGAGCGGCGCCGGTGATGAGACGGCGCTCGCGGACACCGTCGAGCGGGTGGTGCGGGCCTACACCACCGACGACAGCGAGCCCCAGTTCGTCCTCCTGGGGTGGGCGCCGGCGTGAGGAGCTCCCGCGGGGCGTGGTCGATGCAGAGCCGGCTGCGCACGGCGATCCTCGTCACCGGGGCCACGCTCGGGCTCGCCCTCCTCGCGGCAGTCATTGCCTTCAGCCAGCTCACCCGCTACCAGGACGAGGTCACCGGCGTCGTCTTCAACGCGGTGGTCGAGCTCGAGGAGCTCCAGTCCGACCTCGTCAACGCGGAGTCCGCCGTCCGGGCGTTCGCACTGAGCGGGGACGAGCAGCTCCTCACCGCCTACACGGACCTCGCCTACGGGCGGCCCGACAAGGTCCGCTCCGGCCTGGGAGCGGTGCTTCCCCGGGTGCCCGGGCTCACCGCCCACTTCGACGCGCTGGCCGACGCCACCGACCACTGGCGGGCCGGCTACGCCAAGCCGCTCATCGAGGAGACCCGGGAGCGCGGCGGTGGGGAGGTCTACTTCGAGTGGCGCACCGAGGGGGAGCAGCTCTTCGCCGAGGTGCGCCGGCCGCTGCGTGACGCCCTGGACGAGCTCATCGCCTTCCGCACCGCGGGCGCGCAGTCCATGCGCACGTGGCAGCAGGTCCTCCTCGGGTCGGTGCTGGCGCTGGCCGTCCTCGGCCTCGTCGCCGGCATCCTCGTGTGGCGCTACCTGCGGCAGTGGGTGATCGACCCGCTCGCCGAGCTGGCGTCCGACAGCCGGGCGGTGGCCGGCGGGGCCCTGGACCGGCCCGTCACCGTCGACGGCCCCCACGAGATCGTCACCCTGGCCGCGGACGTCGAGCACATGCGCCGGCACCTCGTCACCCAGATCGCCACGACGGAGAGCGCCCGCGCCGAGCTCGAGGCGTCGAACCGGGACCTCGAGCAGTTCGCCTACGTCGCCTCCCACGACCTGCAGGAGCCGCTGCGCAAGGTCGCCTCCTTCACCCAGCTCCTCCAGCGACGCTACGGCGACCGGCTCGACGAGCGGGCCCACCAGTACATCGAGTTCGCGGCCGACGGTGCGCTGCGGATGCAGCGGCTCATCCAGGACCTCCTCGCCTTCTCCCGCCTCGGCCGCAACCAGCAGCCGCCCGAGCCGGTGGCGGTCGCCGACTGCCTGGCCGACGCGCTGAGCAACCTCACCGAGACCCTCGAGGAGACCGGCGCGCGGGTCACCGCCGACCCGCTGCCCGAGGTCCTCGGCCACAGCGGGCTGCTCACCCAGCTGCTGCAGAACCTCGTGGCCAACGCGGTGAAGTTCCGCCGCCCCGACACCGTCCCGGAGGTCCACATCGGCGTCGAGCGCGTCGGCTCGGAGTGGCTCTTCCGGTGCAGCGACAACGGGATCGGGATCGAGCCGCGGCACGCCGAACGGGTCTTCGCCATCTTCCAGCGCCTCCACGCCAAGGACGCCTACGGCGGCACCGGCATCGGGCTGGCGATGTGCAAGCGGATCGTGGAGCACCACGGGGGTCGGATCTGGGTCGAGCACCAGGACGTCAGCCGGGGCACCACGGTGCGCTGGACCCTGCCGGCGACCGACCCGCGCGGCCTGCTGAGCGTCGAGGCCGACGCACCCGCCGACCGTGGGATCATGGGCCGCGGCATGACAGGCGCCGGGACTGCCGACGCCGACCCGACGGAGACGGAGCCGTGAGCGACATGATCGAGGTCCTGCTGGTGGAGGACGACCCCGGTGACGTCCTCATGACCGAGGAGGCCTTCGCCGAGTACAAGGTCGCCAACAAGCTCCACGTGGTCTCCGACGGTGAGTCGGCCATGGCCTTCCTGCGCAAGCAGGGTCCCTACGCCGGGGCCGCCACGCCCGACCTCGTCCTCCTCGACCTCAACCTGCCCCGGATGGACGGGCGGGAGGTGCTCGCCGAGCTCAAGGAGGACCCGGTCCTGCGACGCATCCCCGTCGTCGTGCTCACGACCTCCGACGCCGAGGAGGACATCCTGCGCAGCTACAACCTGCACGCCAACGCCTACGTCACCAAGCCCGTCGACTTCGAGCGCTTCATCTCGGTGGTCCGCAAGATCGACGACTTCTTCGTCTCCGTCGTGCGCCTCCCAGGACGCTGAGCGGCGGACGGGCGGGAATGAACACTGCTCACCGGGCGTTGTCGGAAGCGATGGACGAGTGAAGGAAGGAGAACGGTGGTGGAGCTCTACGACGTGCACCCCGAGGCAGGTGACGTGCATGCGCGCGTGCTCGTCAACGCGCTCACCGGTGCCATGGACGCCGGACATGCCGCAGCGCTCGCCGCTCGCCACCTGACCGAGAGCCTCGACACCCAGCGCGTCTGGACCTTCAACATCGACGAGCTCATCGACTACCGCGCCCACCGACCGCCGATGACGTTCGAGAACTGGCGCTGGACCGACTACGACGAGCCGTACGTCGTGCTGGACCTGCTCCGCGACGACGAGGGCACCCCGCTGCTCCTGCTCCACGGCTCGGAGCCCGACCTGCGCTGGGGCGCGTTCGTCGACGCCGTCATCGACGCCGTCGAGCAGTTCGGCGTCGAGCGCACGATCAGCATCCACGGCGTGCCCATGGGTGTGCCGCACACCCGGCCGACCACGGTCACCGCGCACGCCACCGAGCCGGGCCTCATCCCCTCCCAGCCGGAGATCATCGGGACCATCCAGGTGCCCGGCAGCGTGACCGGACTCATCGAGTACCGCCTCGGGCAGGCCGGCCACCAGGCGGTGGGCTTCTCTGCGAACGTCCCGCACTACCTCGCCCAGAGCCCCTTCCACCAGGCGGCCGCCGAGCTCATCCGGCAGACGGCCCGCTCCGGTGACCTCGCCCTGCCCGTCGGCGACCTCGAGCAGGCCGCCAGCACCGCCGCCCTGGAGATCGCTCGGCAGGTGTCCGCCTCGCCGGAGGTGACCGCCGTGGTGCGGGCCCTGGAGCAGCAGTTCGACGCGTTCATGCGCGGCGCGAACCAGGAGACGAAGGCCACGCTCACCGCCCAGCCGGTCGAGCTGCCCACTGCCGAGGAGATCGGCGCGGCGGTCGAGGCGTTCCTCGCCGACCAGGTGGACCAGGAGTCCCTGGGCGGGCGCACGACGGAGCTGGGGACCGGCCCCGAGACCGCCGCGGAGCGGCCTGCGGACGAGGCCGAGAACGCCTCGGACGAAGACGGCGCGCCGAAACAGTAGTCACGGGCGCTCACCCGTGACACACTGGGCGGCGTTGCAGTTGCAGTTCGCTTACGTATGACCCTGGCTCCGGCCGGGCTGTGCACCACGTGGGACGAGGCATTGCGGCAAGGCGGGGCCGGCACAGGGCCGGCCCCAGACGTCCCCGGAAGGACACAGCAGAATGGCACAGGGAACCGTCAAGTGGTTCAACGCTGAGAAGGGCTACGGGTTCATCGCCCAGGACGGCGGCGGCGCCGACGTCTTCGTCCACTACTCCGCGATCCAGTCCGATGGCTACCGCTCCCTCGAGGAGGCGCAGCGCGTCGAGTTCGAGATCACGCAGGGCCCGAAGGGCCCGCAGGCGGAGAGCGTCCGCTCGCTCTGACCTGCAGATCGTGAGGGGCCCGCACCGGTATGGTGCGGGCCCCTTCGTCGTCCGGTCAGCCGGTCGCCGCGGGGTCGGGTGAGCCGACGGGGCCGACGGGACCGACGGGGGCGGGGTCGTACGTCGGTCGGTGCGTCCCCGCGAAGGCCTCCAGCTCCTCCCCGGCGACCAGCCTCACCGGGAGCGGGAGCCCGCGCAGGGCCCGCTCCAGCGCCGGCGTGGCGATCGGGGCGGCGGAGCCGACGAGGACGACGTTGCCGTAGCGGCGGCCGCGCAGGATCGCCGGGTCGGCGATCAGCGAGACGTGCGGGAAGACCTCCCGCAGCGTCGCGACCTCCGTCCGCGCCACCGTGAGCGGCGGCCGGTCGGTGAGGTTGACGAGGTAGAGCCCGTCCGGGGTGAGGGCACGGCGTGCCTCCTGCGCCGTCTCGACGGTACGGACGTGGCCGGGGACCTGGATCCCGGCGAAGACGTCGCGTACGACGACGTCCCACGCCCCCGGTGTCAGGGTCCCGAGCGCCGCGCGGGCGTCGGCCACCCGGATGCGCAGCCGGGGCGAGCGGGGCAGGTCGAACCAGATCCGGGAGAGGCGGGCGAGCTCGGCGTCGATCTCCACGACGAGCTGGGTGGAGCCGGGCCGCTGCGCGTCCAGTGCCCGGGCCAGCGCGCAGCCCGCGCCCCCGAGGTGCACGGCATGCAGCGGCCGCGGCGCCGGGAAACCGGCCTCGTCGAGGACCACGGTCATCTGCTGCATGTACTCGAACTCGAGGTACGACGGGTCGGCGAGGTCGACGTAGGAGCTCTCGGCGTCGTTGATGAAGACGGTGACGGCCGACGGGCGGGACGGGTCGCGCAGCAGCTCCACGACACCGGTGGAGGTCCGCACGGGACCGTCCGGCAGGTGGGGGAAGGGCAGACGTCGTCCGCGGCGCCGTCGGGGGGAGGGGCGCTCGGGCATACCCTCCAGGCTAACCTTGTCGCTGGGATGAGCAGGGGCGAGCGCAGTGCGAGTGCCCGGCGCGACTGGGGCACCGACGACGCCGGCTGCACCATCCTGCACGTCGATATGGACGCGTTCTTCGCTGCCGTCGAGCTCCTCGACCGCCCCGAGCTCGTGGGACGGCCGGTCATCGTCGGTGCCGACCGGCGCGGGGTGGTCCTGTCCGCCACCTACGAGGCACGCCGCTTCGGCGTCCACTCCGCGATGCCGATGGCCCGGGCACGGGCGCTGTGCCCGCAGGCCGTGGTGCTGCCTCCGCACCACGACGCCTACGCGCGCATGTCACGTCGGGTCATGGCGATTCTGGCGGACGTCACCCCGGTGATGGAGAAGGTGAGCATCGACGAGGCGTTCCTCGACGTCGCGGGGGCACAGCGCCGGCTCGGTCCGCCGCTGGTGATCGCGCGCGACATCCGGCGGCGCATCCGCAGCGTGCTCGGCGTGCCCGCCTCGGTGGGCGTGGCCGCGACGAAGTTCGTCGCCAAGCTCGCCTCGAGCCACGCCAAGCCCGACGGGCTCCTCCTCGTGCCGCGCGCCGCCACCGTCCCCTTCCTCCACTCCCTGCCGGTCGGGGCGCTGTGGGGCGTGGGGGAGAAGACCCGTGAGCGGCTGCACCGGTACGGCATCGACACGGTCGCGGCGCTCGCCGCGCAGCCGGTGGGCACCCTGCACCGCATCCTCGGGGTCGCGGCCGGGCAGCGGCTGCACGACCTTGCCAACGGGCTGGACCCGCGTGCCGTCGAGCCCGAGCGGGTGGAGAAGTCGGTCGGGACCGAGACGACCTTCGCCTCCGACGTCCAGGACCGCGACTCCCTCGAGGCGGTGCTCCTCGACCAGGCCCATCGCACCGCCGCCCGGCTCCGCCGGTCCGGCCGGCTGGGGCGGACGGTGGCGATCAAGGTGCGGTCGGCCGACTTCCGGACCATCACCCGCTCCCGGGCCGTGGAGGCCACCGACGTCGCCCACGACATCTTCTCCGTCGCCCGCGGCCTGCTCGACGGCGTCCCACTGCCCGCCGGGGGCGTGCGGCTGCTCGGCGTGCGCGTGGAGCAGCTCCAGTCCGCCGACGAGGGGGTGCAGCTGCGGCTCGGCGAGGGGGACCGCCGCCGGGAGGCGGAGTCGGCGATGGACGACATCCGGCGCCGCTTCGGCCCGGCGGCACTGCGTCCGGCGTCGCTGCTCGATCCCGCAGCCTCACCCCGCCCCGACGCCGGGGCGGGAGCGGTGGGGGAGGACCTCGGAACGTGACCAGTATCCAACCCGGTTGACTTTCGCCCGACCCTCCGGCGACCTAAACTTGTGTTAATCGCCCTGAGGTAGGGCACCCTGTGGACCGGATCGGAGGACCGATGCCTCTTTCTGAGTATGAGCAGCGGGTGCTCAGCCAGATGGAGCAGCAGCTCCGCTCCGACCCGCGGATGGTGAGCACCTTCACCTCCGAGCAGCGCTACTCCGGCCGCCGGCTCGCAGGAGGTGCCCTTCTCGTGCTCGCGGGTCTGGCCCTGCTCGTCGCCGGTGTCGCCGCCGCCCTCGTCTGGCTGGGCGTCCTCGGCTTCGTCGCGATGCTCGGCGGGGTGATGCTCGCGATCTCCAAGCCGAAGGGCGCCGTGGCGGGCTCCCTGGGCGGCGGGAAGAAGGCCAGGCCGGCCGCCCGCCGTGACTCCGGCTTCATGCAGCGTCTCGAGGAGCGGTGGGACCGTCGCCGCGACGAGCGCGGCCGCTGACCACCGACAGCCACGCGAGGTCCGTCAGGATCCCTGACGGACCTTTCGCGTTCCCGGCCGCAGCTCCGCCGCGCTGCACCTGACCGGTCCGCGTCCCGGCCCGACGTCTTCACCGGCGAGCAGCGCCGCCGCTGAGCAAGACCCGGCCCGCGTCGGTCCACCCGGCCCGCGCTGCTCCGCGCCCTCCACCGCGCTCCACGGGCACCGCCGCCGCAGCCCCACCGACGCACCCTCGTCGGCGGCCACCCCGCGACCGGGAGGCGCGACACCGCAGGCCGCCGGTCGCCGACACCCCACCTCCACTCCGCACCACCGGCTGCCTCCGCCTCGCCCCACCCGGCCCTCCACCTCGGCCCACCCGGCGCCCTCCACCTCGGCCCACCCGGCCCCCTCCACATCGCCCCACCCGGCCCGTCCCCGCGCGGAATGTGACCGCCCGGGTACCGACCGCCCCTGCGTGACGCACGCAACAGTCCCGAGCGGATTTTCCCTCCACCTTCCTCCACCGCTCTGACCTGCGCATTTGTCGACAGTGATGGACGGAATGGTCCGTCTTGTCGTTGACGGGGGAGGGAAGTGGGGTAATGTGGGGCGCATTGGCGGCTCGTGGTCCGGCGAAGGGTGGTGACCCGCGTGTTCCTCGGCACGTACCACCCGCGCCTGGACGACAAGGGCCGCCTCATCCTTCCGGCGAAGTTCCGGGACCAGCTCGCGGGGGGACTGGTCCTGACCAAGGGGCAGGAGCGCTGCCTGGCGGCCTACCCCATCCGTGAGTTCGAGGAGATCCATGAGCAGCTGCGCAAGGCACCGGTCACCGACCGCCGCGTGCGCGACTACTCGCGCGTCCTCCTCGCCGGCGCCACCGACGAGGTGCCGGACAAGCAGGGCCGGATCACCATCCCGCCTCCGCTCCGGACCTACGCCGGGCTGGAGCGGGACCTGGCGGTGATCGGCACCGGCAACCGCGTGGAGATCTGGTCGGCCTCCGCCTGGGAGGAGTACCTCTCGGCCACCGAGGACGCCTTCGCCGAGACCGCGGAGGAGGTGGTCCCCGGACTGTTCTGACGGCCCGACCCCACACGATGAGGTCTCTCACCGCGACTCTGGCGCACTTCCCCGGCGCCAGAGTCTGGCGGCGGGAGTCCTGGTCGGGTGGTGGAGGGCCCCCGACCACCTCAGGTACAGCACGAGGACCGGACCACGACGACGCGAGGGAGGTGAGGGGAGTGAGTGACAAGCCCGCGGCCGAGCGGCACGTTCCCGTGCTCGCCGACCGGTGCCTCGAGCTCCTCGCCCCTGCCGTCGAGCGTCCGGGCGCCGTGCTGGTCGACGCGACGCTCGGGATGGGCGGGCACAGCGAGCTCGCCCTGCGTCGCTTCCCCGAGCTGCGCGTCGTCGGCATCGACCGGGACCCGCAGGCCATCGAGCTCGCCGGTGCCCGGCTCGCCGGTTTCGGCGACCGGTTCACGGCGGTGCACGCCGTGTACGACGACATCGACCGGGTGGTCGCCGAGCACGCCCCCGACGGCGTCGCCGGCGTCCTCCTCGACCTCGGCGTCTCCTCCCTCCAGCTGGACGAGGAGGAGCGCGGCTTCGCCTACTCCCGTGACGCCCCCCTGGACATGCGGATGGACCCCACCCGCGGCAGCAGCGCCGCGGACCTGCTGGCCACCGCCGACGTCGGGGAGCTGCGCCGCATCCTGCGCGACTACGGCGAGGAGCGGTTCGCCGGCCGGATCGCCGCCGCGATCGTCCGGCGCCGCGCGCAGCACCCGCTCACCCGGACCGGCGAGCTGGCCGACCTCGTCCGCGCCGCCATCCCCGCCGCGACGCGCCGCACCGGGGGCAACCCGGCCAAGCGCACGTTCCAGGCGCTGCGCATCGCCGTCAACGACGAGCTCGCCGTCCTCGAGCGGACCCTGCCGCGGGCCATCGAGGCCCTCGTCGTCGGTGGCCGCATCGTCGTCCTGGCCTACCACTCGCTGGAGGACCGGGCCGTCAAGCGGGCGCTGGCCCGCGGGGCCACCTCCTCCGCCCCACCGGACCTGCCGGTCGAACCGGAGACCCACCGGCCCTACCTGCGCCTCCTCACCCGCGGCGCGGAGGAGGCCGACGCGGCCGAGGTCGCCGCCAACCCCCGCGCCGCCTCGGTGCGACTGCGCGCCGCCGAACGCACCCGACCCACCCCGGACCACATGCGAGCCGGAGCAAGGAGCGCCGCATGAGCGCGATGACCGCCCGCACCGCCGTCGCCGAGCCGCGCCGGTCCTGGCGCCCCAGGCTCCAGGTCGTCCGCAGCCCGGCCCCGGCGCGTTCCCTCGTGCCCTACCTCCTGCTGTGCGCGACCATCCTCCTCGGCTCGCTCGTCGCCGCCCTCCTCATCAACACCCACATGGCGGTGGACGCCTACGCCATCCAGGAGCACCAGCGCACCCTCAACCGGCTCCTGGAAGCCGAGACCTCCCTCGTCCAGCAGGTGGAGGAGGCCGGTAGCCCGGCCGCGCTGCGCCGCCGGGCGGAGGAGCTGGGCATGGAACCGGCCGAGCGCGTCGACTTCATCCTCCTCCAGGAGGGCAGGATCCTCGGCGGGAGTGAGGAGGAGTGAGCGGCACCCTGCGCCGGCGCCACAACGCCGTCCTCGCCGTCGTCCTCGCCGTCGTCATCGTCTTCGCCGGCCGGCTCGTCTACGTCCAGGCGCTCGAGGGGCCGCGGCTGGCGCAGGACGCGCTGAACACCCGGCTGTGGCACTCCACCCTCCAGGCCTCCCGCGGCGACATCCTCGACGCCAACGGCGAGGTGCTCGCCACCTCCGTCCAGCGCTACAACGTCGGCGTCAACCAGCTCAAGGTGCGCGACTTCGTCGCCGAGATCGACGGGGAGGAGAAGCGCGGTGCGGTGGCCGCCGCCGCCCTGCTGGCCCCCGTGCTCGACCGCGACCCCGCCGAGCTCGGCGCCCAGCTCGTCGGCGACTCCACCTTCGTCTACATCGCCCGCGGCCTCACACCGGAGAAGTGGCGGGAGATCCTCGCGCTCGGGATCCCGGGCATCGAGCCCGAGCCCACGACCGAGCGGATCTACCCCAACGGCAACACCGCCGGGAACATCCTGGGCTACGTCGGGCGCGACGGCGAGGGCCTGGCCGGCCTCGAGCTCGCCTTCGAGGAGCAGCTGCGCGGCGTGCCCGGCAGCAGCGTCGTCGAGGTCGGGCTGCACGGACAGTCCATCCCCACCGGGCTGCGCGAGGTCACCCCGGCCGAGCCGGGCGACACCCTCCACACCACCATCGACCGCGACATCAACTTCCGGGCGCAGGAGATCATCCAGGAGGCCGTCGACCGGTACCGGGCGGCATGGGGTGCGATGGTCGTCCAGGAGATCGGCACCGGGCGCATCCTGGCCATCGCCGAGTCCGACGCCGTCGACCCGAACAACTACCAGGACTCCCCGCCGGAGAACCGCGGCTCGCGCGCCGTCCAGGCCGCCTACGAGCCCGGGTCCACCGGCAAGCTGCCCACCTTCGCCGCCGCGCTCGACAGCGGTGCGGTCACCCCCACGACGACCTTCACCTCCCCGGACCGCTACACCACACCCTCCGGGCAGACCTTCTCCGACGCCGACCCCCACCCCACCGAGGAGCTCACCGTCGCCGGAATCCTCGCCACCTCCTCCAACACCGGGACGGTGCAGATCGGGGACCGGATGAGCGACGAGGAGCGCTACGCCTACTTCCGCGCCTTCGGGCTGGGGGAGCGCACCGGCATCGAGCTGCCGGGCGAGACGCCCGGCATCCTCGGCACCCCGGACACCTGGGACGGCCGCCAGCGCTACACGACGATGTTCGGCCAGGGCATGGCGGTCAACCTGCTCCAGAACACCGGGGTCGTCGCCACCTTCGGCAACGGTGGGGTCTACGTCCCCCCGCGCCTGGTCGACGGCACCACGGACGCCTCCGGCCGTTTCCACGCCGCCCCCGAGCCCGAGGGCCGGCGGGTGGTGAGCGAGGAGACCGCCCAGCAGATGATCACGATGATGGAGGGCGTGGTCTCCGAGGAGGGCACCGGCATCCTCGGACAGGTCGACGGGTACCGGCTCGCCGGCAAGACCGGCACCGCCCAGGTCCCCGACGCCAACGGCCGCCTCACCCGCACGGTGGCCAACTTCGTCGGCGTCGCCCCCGCCGAGGACCCGAAGTTCGCCGTCGGCATCGTCGTCTACCACCCCGGCCACCAGGTGCCCTCCTCGATCATCGCGGCACCGGCCTTCAAGGAGATCGCCGCCTTCACCCTCCAGCACCTGGGCATCCCGCCCTCGACGTCGCCGCCGTCACTCTTCCCGTTGCGCGCAGAGTGACCAGGCTGCGGATAGATTGTCGAGACGTGACTTCCGACGACCAGCGCCCCGGGTGGGGGCAGCCGTGATCCAGCTCACCGTCGCCCAGATCGCCCGGGCCGTCGGCGGACGCCCGGTGGGCGTCGACCCCCAGCTCCTCGTGACCGGCGGCGTGGTCACCGACTCCCGGCTCGCCGGCCCCGGCTCGGTCTTCGTCGCCGTGCGCGGCGAGCGCACCGACGGGCACGAGCACGCCGCCGCCGCCGTCGCCGCGGGGGCGGCGCTCGTCATCGCCGAGCGGGCGGTGGACGCCCCGCACGTCCTCGTCCCGGACTCCGTCATCGCGCTGGGCGAGCTGGCCCGTCACGTCCTGTCCGTCCTGCGGGAGGAGGGCGACCTGCGGGTCGTCGGCCTCACCGGGTCGGTGGGCAAGACCACGACGAAGGACCTGCTGGCCCAGGTGCTCGCCCAGGCCGGCCCCACCGTCGCGCCGCGGGCGTCGTTCAACAACGAGATCGGACTGCCGCTGACCGTCCTGTCGGCCACCCGCGAGACCCGCTACCTCGTGCTGGAGATGGGGGCCAGCGGCCCCGGCCACATCGCCTACCTCACCCGCATCGCCCCCCTCGACGTCGCCGTCGTCCTCATCGTCGGCCACGCGCACATGGGCGGGTTCGGCTCCATCGAGGCCGTGACCCGCGCCAAGGCCGAGATCGTCGCCGGCCTGCGGGGCGGGGGCACCGCGGTGCTCAACGCCGACGACCGCCGCGTCGCCTCCATGGCCGCCGACGCCCCCGGCCCGGTGGTCTGGTTCGGTCGCGGCGCGGACGCCGACGTCCGTGCCGGCGACGTCACCCTCGACGAGGAGGCCCGCCCCTCCTTCGTCCTGGAGACGGACAGCTCCGGTGCCCGCACGCGCCACCCCGTCCGCCTCGCCCTCCACGGCGAGCACCAGGTCTCCAACGCGCTCGCCGTGGCGGGGGCCGCACTCGCCCTCGGCCTCGACGTCGGCTTCGTCGCCCAGGCGCTGAGCCGCGCGGAACGGGTGAGCGCCCACCGGATGGCAGTGACCCGACGCCCCGACGGCGTCACCGTCGTCGACGACGCCTACAACGCCAACCCCGACTCGATGGCCGCCGCGCTGCGTGCCGTCGCCGCCATGCCCGCCGCCCGGCGGATCGCCGTCCTCGGCGAGATGCTCGAGCTGGGGGAGGAGACCGAGCCGGCGCACGTCGAACTCGGCCGCCTCGCGGCCGAGCTCGGGGTCGACATCGTCGTGGCCCCCGGTGCCGCCGGCCCGCCCGTGCGCCGGGGCGCCGGTGCCAACGGCCCCCAGGTCCACACCCCCACCGACGTCGACGCCGCCGCCGCGCTGCTCGACGAGCTCCTCCAGGAGGGCGACCTCGTGCTGCTCAAGGGATCCAACGGCTCCGGCGTGTGGCGCCTGGCCGACCGGCTCACCCGGGAGGGGGGTGGCGCCGAGTGGTGACCGTCCTCGTGGCGGGGGCGACCGCCCTCGTCATCGCGCTCTTCGGCACCCCGCTGTTCATCCGGTTCCTCGTCAAGCGGAACTACGGGCAGTTCATCCGCCAGGACGGACCCACCGCGCACTACACCAAGCGCGGGACCCCGACCATGGGCGGGGTCATCATCATCCTCGCCACCGTCCTCGGGTACGCCGTCTCCAACATCGTCGCCGGACGCGCCCCGAACGCCTCCGGGGTGCTCCTGCTCTTCCTCATCGTGGGCCTGGGCGTCATCGGCTTCGCCGACGACTACATCAAGATCAGCCGGCAGCGCTCCCTCGGGCTGCGGGCGCGGTGGAAGATCATCGGCCAGGCGGCCGTCGGCATCACCTTCGCCGTCCTCGCGCTGAACTTCCCCAACGAGAACTTCCGCACCCCCGGGTCGACGCACATCTCCGTCGTCCGGGACACGTCGATCGACCTCGCCTTCGCCGGGCCGGTGCTCGGCCTCATCCTCTTCATCCTCTGGGCGAACTTCCTCATCACCGCGTGGTCCAACGCGGTCAACCTCACCGACGGCCTGGACGGGCTGGCCACCGGCGCCTCGGCCATGGTCTTCGCCGCCTACACGGTGATCTCGATGTGGCAGGCCAACCAGAACTGCCAGTTCCTCACCGACCCGGGCGCTGCGTGGTCCGCCTGCTACGAGGTGCGCGACCCCCGCGACCTCTCGCTCATCGGTGCCGCCCTCATCGGCGCCTGCCTCGGCTTCCTGTGGTGGAACGCCTCACCGGCCCAGATCTTCATGGGCGACACCGGCTCGCTCGCACTGGGCGGGGCCATCGCCGGCTTCTCGATCCTCACCCACACCCAGTTCCTCGCCATCGTCATCGGCGGGCTCTTCGTCGTCATCGTCATGAGCGACGTCATCCAGATCGGGTTCTTCAAGGCGACCGGCAGACGGGTCTTCCGGATGGCCCCGCTGCACCACCACTTCGAGCTCGGCGGCTGGGGCGAGGTGACGATCGTCATCCGGTTCTGGCTCATCGCCGCGCTGTGCGTCGCGCTCGGGCTCGGCGCTTTCTACGCGGAGTGGGTGACGGCATGAGCGCGCTGGCCGGTGCCCGGGTCACGGTCGTGGGGCTGGGCACCTCCGGGCGCGCGGCCGCGGAGGTGCTCACCACCCTCGGTGCCCACGTGCGTGGCCTGGACCGCAGCGGCGCCGCCGTCGAGGCGGCCCGCGCCGAGCTCGGCCCGGGCGTGGAGCTGGTCGCCGTCGCCGACGACGAGGCGCTGGCCGATGCGGTGCTCGACGCCGCCCCGGACCTCGCCGTCGTCTCCCCGGGCGTCCCGGCGACCTCCCCGCTGCTGACGCGGGCCGCCGCGCGCGGCCTGCCGTGCTGGAGCGAGGTCGAGCTGGCCTGGCAGCTGCAGCCCGCCGAGGCACGGCCGCCGTGGCTCACCATCACCGGGACCAACGGCAAGACGACCACCGTCGGCATGCTCAGCGCCATCCTCACCGCGGCCGGGCTGCGCGCCCCGGCGGTCGGGAACGTCGGCACCCCCGTCGTCCGGGTCGCCGCCGAGGGCGGCGTGGACGCCCTGGCGGTCGAGCTCTCCAGCTTCCAGCTCCACCTCACCCACACCGTCGCCCCGCTCGCCTCGGTGTGCCTCAACATCGCCCCCGACCACCTCGACTGGCACGGCTCCTTCGCCGCCTACCGCGCCGACAAGGCGCGCGTGTACGAGCGCACCGTGCGGGCCTGCGTCTACACCGACGCCGACACCCGGGCCATGGTCGAGGAGGCCGACGTCGCCGAGGGTGCCCGCGGCATCGGCGCGGTCCGCGGCACCCCGGCCGTCGGCGAGCTCGGCATCGTCGAGGACGTCCTGTGCGACCGCGCCTTCGAACCCCGCCGCCAGACCCACGCCCTCCCGCTCGCCACGCTCGCCGACCTCGCTCACCTCGCCCCCACCCCGGGTGGGCAGGTCCCGGGCCACGTCGTCGCCGACGCGCTGGCCGCCGCGGCGCTCGCCCGCGCCCACGGGGTCCCCCCGGAGGCGGTCGCCGCCGGGCTGCGCGCCTTCGACGGCGGCCGGCACCGGATCGAGGTCGTCACCACCCGCGGCGGCGTCACCTGGGTCGACGACTCCAAGGCGACCAACGCCCACGCCGCCCGGGCGAGCCTCGCGGCACTGCCCGCCGGGCGCGGGGTGTGGGTCGCCGGCGGGCTGGCCAAGGGGGCCACCTTCGACGAGCTCGTCCGCGACGTCGCCGACCGGCTGCGCGCCGTCGTCCTCATCGGCCTCGACCGCGCCCCGCTGCGTGACGCACTTGCCCGACACGCGCCGCAGGTGCCGGTGACCGAGGTGACGGCTGGCGACACTGGGGACGTGATGAGCCACGCCGTCGCCGCAGCAGCAGGCCTCGCCCGGCCGGGCGACACCGTGCTGCTCGCCCCCGCGTGCGCGTCGATGGACCAGTTCACCGACTACGGCGCCCGGGGCGACGCCTTCGCCGCCGCCGTCCGCGCGCTGCCCGAGGAGCCGGCATGACGGCCGTCCAGCCGGCCCGGTTCCCGCGGCCGGCCCTGCCCGGACGCCGCTCCGGCGCGTCCGCGCGCCGCACCCACGTGCGCGACGGCAGCCGCGGCGACACCCGTGACACCACCGACGCCCTCGTCCGCGGGCCTGCCGTGCTCAGCTACTACGTCGTGGGCGGAGCGACCCTCCTGCTCCTGGCCATCGGCGTGGTCATGGTGCTCTCCGCCTCCTCGATCACCTCGATCCGGGAGACCGGCACGCCCTACGGCTACTTCCTCGACCAGGCCAAGTTCGCCCTCGTCGGGGTGCCGGCGATGGTCGTCGCCAGCCGCATCCCGGTGCGGTGGTACCGGCGCCTGGCCTGGCCCGCCCTCGGGCTCGGCCTCGTGCTCCAGTCGCTCATCCTCTCCCCCCTCGCCCGCGGCGAGAAGGGCAACACCAACTGGATCTACATCCCCGGCCTGGGACAGACGATCCAGCCCTCGGAGTTCCTCAAGCTCGCCCTGGCCGTGTGGCTCGGGCTCGTCCTCGCCCGCAAGGCGCACCTGCTCCACCGGCCCATGCACGTCCTGGTCCCGGGCCTCGTCGTCTCCGCCGTCGCGCTCGGGCTCGTCCTGGCCGGGCACGACCTCGGCACGGCCCTCGTCGTCGCCGCGGTCGTCGCCGGTGCGATGTTCGTCGCCGGCGTCCCGCTGCGCTGGTTCGGGGCCGCGGTCGTCGCCGGGGCGGGGCTCGTCTCCTTTCTCGTCATCGGCTCGGACAACCGGATGCAGCGGATCATGGCCGTCTTCGGCGGGGACTGCGACACCTCGGCGGCCTGCTACCAGACCCTCCACGGCCTGTACGGGCTGGGCACGGGTGGGATCTCCGGGGTGGGCCTGGGCGCCTCCCGCGAGAAGTGGGCCTACCTGCCCGAGGCCCACAACGACTACATCTTCGCCATCCTCGGCGAGGAGCTCGGCCTGCTCGGCACGCTCCTCGTGCTCGGGCTGTTCACCGCGCTCGCCGTCGGGATGTTCCGCATCGTGCGCCGCCACCCCGACCCGTTCGTCAAGATCACCACCGGCGCCGTCGCCGCGTGGATCCTGGGCCAGGCGCTCATCAACATCGGGGTCGTCATCGGCTTCCTGCCCGTCATCGGCGTGCCGCTGCCCCTCGTGTCCGCGGGCGGCTCCGCGCTCATCGCCACCCTGCTCGCGATGGGCGTCGTCCTCGCCTTCGCCCGCGACGAGCCGGGCGCGGCCGAGGCGCTGCGCGCCCGCCGGGGCGCGGTGCGCCGCTCGCTGGCGGTGGTCGTGGGCGGGCGCGGCCGTGGCTGAGCTGCGCGCCCTGCTCGCCGGCGGCGGGACGGCAGGCCACGTCAACCCGTTGCTCGCCACCGCCGACCGGCTCGCCGCCCTGCCCGGCGGTGCGGACCTCACCGTGCTCGGCACGGCCGAGGGGCTGGAGTCGCGGCTCGTGCCCGAGGCCGGGCTGCCGCTGCGGATCGTCCCGCGCACCCCGCTGCCGCGGCGCCCCTCCCTCGACCTGCTGCGCCTGCCCGGACGGTTGCGCGCCGCCGTGCGGGCCGCCGCCGAGGCGATCACCGCGACCCGGGCGCAGGTGGTCGTCGGCTTCGGCGGCTACGTCGCCACCCCGGCCTACCTCGCCGCCCGCCGCCTGGGCGTGCCGGTCGTCATCCACGAGCAGAACGCCCGGCCCGGGCTGGCCAACCGCCTCGGCGCCCGCTGGGCCCGGTACGTCGCCGTCACCTTCCCCGGCACCCCGCTGCCGCGGGCCACGCTCACCGGGCTGCCGTTGCGCCCGGCCATCGCCGACCTCGTCGCCGAGCGCGCCGCCGACACCGCGGCCCGCCGCCGTGCCGGTGCCGCCGCCCTCGGGCTCGACCCGGAGCGCACCACGCTGCTCGTCACCGGCGGCTCCCTCGGCGCGCAGCGCATCAACGACGCCGTCGCCGCCGGCGCCGCGGCCTTGGACGAGGCCGGGGTCCAGGTGCTCCACCTCACCGGCCACGGCAAGGACGAGCCGGTGCGCAGCGCGACCTCCGGGCTGCGGCACTACCACGTGCGTCCCTACCTCGACGACATGGCCAGCGCGTACGCCGCCGCCGACCTCGTGCTCTGCCGCGCCGGGGCCGGGACGGTCAGCGAGCTGGCCGCCCTGGGGCTGCCGGCCGTCTACGTGCCCCTGCCCATCGGCAACGGTGAGCAGCGGCGCAACGCCGCCGGGGTGGTCGCGGCGGGGGGCGGGACCATCGTCGCGGACGCCGACCTCACCGCCGACTACGTCACCGGGCCGCTGCGCGCCCTCCTCGCCGACCGGGAGCGGTTGGCCGAGATGGGCCGCGCCGCCGCCGGCGCCGGTATCCGCGACGGCGCCGCCCGCCTCGCCGAGCTCGTCGTCCGTGCCGCGCGGGAGCGGACGTGACCCGCTACCACCTCATCGGGATCGGCGGCGCCGGCATGGCCCCGGTGGCCGAGCTCCTCGCCGCCCGCGGCCTGGAGGTCTCCGGCTCCGACGCCCGCCCCAGCGCCATCCTGGACCGGCTGCGGGCCGCCGGGGTGCGGGCCCACGTGGGCCACGACCCGGCGCACGTCCCGCAGCACGGGACCGTCGTCGTCTCCACGGCGGTGCGCCCCGACAACCCCGAGCTGCTGCGGGCCCGTGAGCTGGGGCTGCCGGTGATCCACCGCTCCCAGGCGCTCGTCGTCGCCGCCGGGGACCAGGACTTCGTCGCCGTCGCCGGCGCCCACGGCAAGACCACGACGTCCGCCATGCTCGCCGTCGCGCTCGCCGAGGTGGGGGCCGACCCGAGCTGGGCCATCGGCGGCAGCGTCGCCGGGCTGGGCGGCGGTGCGCACCTGGGCCAGGGCCGGGCGTTCGTCGCCGAGGCCGACGAGTCCGACGGGTCCTTCCTCAACTACCGGCCCGCGGTCGGCGTGGTGACGAACGTCGAACCCGACCACCTCGACCACTACGGCTCGCGGGACGCCTTCGAGCAGGCGTTCGTCGACTTCGCCGCCCGCGTCACCGGGCTGCTCGTCGTGTGCGCCGACGACGCCGGTGGCCGGCGCCTCGTCGACCGGGTCGGCCCCGACGTGCGGGTGCTGACCTACGGCACCGGGCCCGGTCCCGTGCCCACCTCCGGGACGGGCGAGGGGCACGTCCGTATCGCCGACCTCGAGGTCGGGGCGGACGGTGCGAGCGCGGTGCTCCACCACCCGCGGGTCGACCGCCCGGTGCCGCTGCGGCTGGCGGTGACCGGGGCGCACAACGTCCGCAACGCCACCGGGGCCTGGTGCGCCGGGGTCGCCCTCGGCGCCGACCCCGTGGCGCTCGCCGCCGCCCTCGGTGCCTTCCGCGGGACCGGGCGGCGCTTCGAGGAGCGCGGCCGCGCGCACGGGGTCCGGGTCGTCGACGACTACGCCCACCACCCCACCGAGGTCGCCGCCACGCTCGCGGCGGCCCGGCTCGCGGCGGGGGAGGGGCGCGTCCTCGTCCTCTTCCAGCCCCACCTGTACTCCCGCACCCAGACCTTCGCGGCGGAGTTCGCCGCGGCGCTGGCCGCCGCCGACGCCGTCGTCGTCACCGACGTCTACGCCGCCCGGGAGGACCCCGTGCCGGGTGTCGACGGCTCGCTCATCACCGACCGCCTGGACGGCGCCCGCTACGTCGCCGACCGGTACGGGGCGGCGGCGGTCGTCGCCGGGCTGGCCCGCCCCGGCGACCTCGTCCTCACCATGGGGGCCGGGGACGTCACCGAGCTCGGACCGCACATCCTCCGGCTGCTCGCGGAGCGGGCGTGAGACCACCCCGCGCCCCGCGCCGGCCCCGCCCGGTGGTCACCGCCGCACTGCTCGGTGAGGAGGAGCGGGCTCCCGAGACACCTGCGGCGGACCAGGGCGGCCGCGAGGTGCTGCCCGCGCAGGAGCCCTCGCCCGCCCGCCGCCGGCTCCTCCCGCGCCGCGACGTCACGCCTGCCGAACCACCCACCGACCCGGCGGTCGAGCGCAGCAGCTTCCTCGAGCGCCTCGCCGAGCGGACCCGCGCCCGCCGCCGCCTGGCCTGGCGCAAGGTCCTCCTTCTCGCCGCGGCTGTCACCGTGCTGGCCGGCACCGCCTGGGCCGTGCTCGTCTCACCGCTCCTCGCCCTCGAGGTCGCCGACGTCACCGTCACCGGGGTGGGGGAGGGCACGACCGTCGCGCACGAGGACGTCATGGCCGTCGTCGCCCGGCGGGAGGGCACCCCGCTCGCCCGGCTCGAGACGGGCGAGCTCGTCGCCGACCTCACGCAGATCACCACGGTGCGCTCCGCCCAGGTCACCCGTGCGTGGCCCAACGGCCTGCGCGTGGACGTCGTGCCGCGGGTGCCGGTCGCGGTGGCCCCGGGCGACGACGGCGTCGTCCTGCTCGACGTCGAGGGCGTCGTCGTCGGGACGGCGGCGGAGCCACCCGAGGAGCTGCCGAACGTCACCGTGCCGCTCGCCGACGAGCGGGCCGGCCAGACCCTCGCGGCCGTCCTCAGCGTGCTGGCCGAGCTGCCCGCCGACCTGCGGGCCGAGGTCGCGACGGCCGGGGCGGCCAACCCCGCCGCGATCACCCTCGAGCTGGCCGACGGCGCCACCGTGCGGTGGGGCGGACCGGAGGAGTCCGACCTCAAGGCGGCCGTGCTCGCCGTCCTGCGTGAGCGGGAGGCCGGCGTCTACGACGTCACCGTGCCCCGCGCCCCGACGATCTCCGGGTGAACCGTGTGCGACACACCCCTCGATGTCGTTGCCCGGGGTGCATCGGGCACCTAGCGTCTCCGGTGCCAGAACATGACATAAGTCTAACCCTCAGGTAGAGGTTGAGGGTTAGCCCCAGGACAGCACCAGCAGCGAACCAAGTGAGGGGGCCGACGTGGCGGCACCGCAGAACTACCTAGCAGTGATCAAGGTGGTGGGCATCGGTGGCGGCGGTGTCAACGCCGTCAACCGGATGATCGAGGTCGGGCTCAAGGGCGTGGAGTTCATCGCCATCAACACCGACGCCCAGGCGCTCCTCATGAGTGACGCCGACGTCAAGCTCGACGTCGGGCGTGAGCTCACCCGTGGGCTCGGGGCCGGCGCCGACCCGGAGGTCGGCAAGAAGGCCGCCGAGGACCACGCCGAGGAGATCGAGGAGGTGCTCCGCGGTGCCGACATGGTCTTCGTCACCGCGGGGGAGGGCGGTGGCACCGGCACCGGCGGCGCCCCGGTCGTGGCGCGCATCGCCCGCTCGCTCGGCGCGCTGACCATCGGCGTCGTCACCCGGCCCTTCACCTTCGAGGGCCGGCGCCGCTCCACCCAGGCGGAGGCGGGTATCGAGGCGCTGCGCGCCGAGGTCGACACCCTCATCGTCATCCCCAACGACCGGCTGCTGTCGATCTCCGACCGCAACGTCTCGGTCCTCGACGCCTTCAAGAGCGCCGACCAGGTGCTCCTCTCCGGTGTCCAGGGGATCACCGACCTCATCACCACCCCCGGCCTCATCAACCTCGACTTCGCCGACGTCAAGTCGGTCATGCAGGGCGCCGGCAGCGCCCTCATGGGTATCGGCTCCGCCCGCGGGGAGGACCGCGCCATCCAGGCCGCCGAGCTGGCCATCTCCTCCCCGCTCCTCGAGGCGAGCATCGACGGCGCCTACGGCGTGCTGCTGTCCATCCAGGGCGGCAGCGACCTCGGGCTCTTCGAGATCCACGAGGCCGCCCGGCTGGTCCAGGAGGCCGCCCACCCCGAGGCGAACATCATCTTCGGCAACGTCATCGACGACGCCCTCGGCGACGAGGTCCGGGTCACGGTCATCGCCGCCGGCTTCGACGACCCCAAGCCCAACCCGGCCCCCGCCCCGGCGCCGCAGCAGCGGCGCACCGCCACCCCGGCGGAGGCCCCGGTGCCGCTCGACAGCGCCCCCAGCGCCCCCGAGCCGGTCACCCCGCCCGCCGCACAGCAGGCTCCCGAGCCCGCCGCCCCCCAGCGCGAGCCGCAGCGCGAACCGGAGCCGGTGTACGCCGGAGCGGCCGAGCAGCGGCGGCCGCTGGAGGTGCCGCGGGTCTTCGACGAGGAGCCGGTGCGCGGCCGGCGCGAGGAGGACCTCGACATCCCCGACTTCCTCCGCTGAGGTGCCCGAGCTCCTCGGTGCCGACCTGGGACCCGGCGCGCGTGGTGGCTTCACCACGCGCGCCGGTGGCGTCTCCGGCGGGCCCTACGCCGCCCCGGACGGCAGCGGTGGCCTCAACCTCGGGCTCCACGTCGACGACGAGGAGCACGACGTCCTGGCCAACCGGCACCTGCTCGACCGCTGGGCCGGACACCCCGTGGCCTGGATGAGCCAGCGCCACTCCGCCGTCGTCCAGGTCGTCGACGCCGTCCCGGCGCGCGGACGCACGACGGTGGGGGAGTGCGACGCCCTCGTCGCCCGTCGCGCCGGGCCCGGCGCCCCGACGGTGGGCGTCATGGTGGCCGACTGCGTCCCGTTGCTGCTCGCCACCCCCTCCGGCGACCTTGTCGCGGCCGCCCACGTGGGCCGCCAGGGGCTGGCGAGCGGGATCGTCCGGGCGACGCTCGGGGCACTCGCCGCGCAGGGGGCCGAGCCGGCCGAGCTGTACGCGGCGCTGGGTCCGAGCATCTGCGGCCGCTGCTACGAGGTCCCGGCGGCGCTGCGCGAGGAGGTCGCCGCGGTGGTGCCGGAGGCCCGGAGCACGACGTCGTGGGCCACCCCGGCGCTCGACGTCCCGGCGGGGGTCATGGCCCAGCTCGCCGCGGCCGGGGTGCGGCGGGTGACGCCCCCGGCGGCGTGCACGCGGGAGGACGAGCGGTTCTACTCCTACCGCCGCGACGGGCGCACCGGCCGCTTCGCCGGCGTCGTCCGGCCGGCGTGAGCGACACGCCGCGCGTTGCTGCGCACAGTGGCGCGGATGCTGGTCTAGCGTCACGACCACAGGAGCGGCACGAGGTGTGATCGCAGAATTCGACGACGGGAGCAGTCATGGCCGGAGCACTGCGGAAGACGATGGCGTACCTCGGACTGTCCGAGGACGAGGCGGACTACGCCGACGAGCTCGACGTCCCCCGGCACGAGGAGCCGGCGGCGCCCGAGCCGCGGTCCGAGCGGGCCGAGCGGGCCGACCGGCACGCCCAGGTGACGCCGATGCGTGTGGTGCCCGCCCCCGAGCCGGAGCAGGACCTGCGCCGCATCAGCACCGTGCACCCGGCCACGTACAACGAGGCCCGGGTCATCGGTGAGTCGTTCCGCGACGGCACCCCCGTGATCATGAACCTCACCGGGATGAGCGAGGCGGAGGCCAAGCGGATGGTCGACTTCGCCGCCGGCCTGGTCTTCGGGCTGCACGGCACCATCGAGCGCGTGACCAACCGGGTGTTCCTCCTGTCCCCGGCGAACGTCGAGGTCGCCACCGACTCCGGTGAGCCCGACGCCGGGCCGGGGCGTCTGTTCAACCAGAGCTGACGACGTGGAGCTGCTCTTCTCGATCGTCTACCTCCTGCTCCTGCTCTACCTCGTCGTCCTCATCGGACGGCTGGTCCTCGACTGGGTGCAGGTGTTCTCCCGCGACTGGCGACCCCGGGGCGCGCTGCTCATCCTCGCCGAGCTCATCTACACGCTCACCGACCCACCCCTGAAGTGGCTGCGCCGCTACATCCCGCCCCTCCGGCTCGGTGGGATCGCCCTCGACCTGGGCTTCATCATCCTCTTCCTCGCGGTCAGCATCCTCATGCGGGTGGCCGCGGGGCTGGCGCTCACCTGACGGCGCCGTACCGGCCCGGTGCGCTGGCTCAGGTAACGTTCCGCTAACGTGGACCCGTGAGTCGCGCGGGCGCTCACGACCGAACGACTGGACTACCGAGGTGACGACTATGGCGCTGCTCACTGCAGACGACGTGCTGAACAAGAAGTTTCAGCCGACGAAGTTCCGGGAGGGCTACGACCAGGACGAGGTCGACGACTTCCTGGACGAGGTCGTCAACACGCTGAGCACCCTCCAGAACGAGAACGAGGAGCTCAAGGCGAAGCTGGCGGCCGCCGAGCGGCGGATCGCCGAGCTGACCAGCGGTGAGCAGACTGCCGCCCCCGCACCTGCCCCGGCCGAGGAGGCCGAGGCCGAGGCCGAGGCAGCGCCCGAGGCCGAGCAGGAGCAGACCTTCGCGCCGCCCGCGGCCCCGGCCGCCCCCGCCGCCGAGGCGGGTGACGAGCCGACCTCCGCCGCCGGGATGCTCGCCCTCGCCCAGCGCCTGCACGACGAGTACGTCAACAACGGCAAGCAGGAGGGGGAGCGCATCCTCCACGAGGCACGGACCGAGGCCGAGCGCATCGTGCGCGAGGCGGAGGAGCAGCACAACCGCACGCTGGCCCAGCTCGAGCAGGAGCGCTCGCTGCTGGAGCGCAAGATCGACGAGCTGCGTGTCTTCGAGCGCGACTACCGCACCCGCCTGAAGAGCTACCTCGAGTCGCTCCTCGCGGACGTCGAGGGCCGCGGCAACATCTCCGGGCGCGCGGACGCCGGCCCGGCACAGTTCGGTCGCTGAGCATGCCCCGACGGCGGCGGCCCACCGGGCTGCCGCCGTCGCTGCGTGCCGAGGAAGGACAGGCATGACCCAGCAGGGCCGGCGCCGCCGGATCGTCCTGCTCCTCTGGCTGGCGGCGGGTATCGCCGTCGTCGACCAGGTGACCAAGTACCTGGCCGAGGCCCGGCTCACCCCCGGCGTGGTCAACCCGCTGCTCGGGGACCTCCTCGGCCTCCAGCTCATCTACAACCCGGGCGCCGCCTTCTCCCTGGCGACGGGCATGACCTGGATCTTCACGGTCATCACCGTGGCGGTGGTCGTCTACGTGCTGCGCGTGGCGCGGCGGCTGTACTCCACCCCGTGGGCGGTGGCGCTCGGCCTGCTGCTCGGCGGTGCGCTGGGCAACCTCTACGACCGCCTCCTGCGCGAGCCGGGCTTCGGCCGCGGCCATGTCGTCGACTTCATCAACTACAACGGCTGGTTCGTCGGCAACGTCGCGGACATCGCGATCGTCGCCGCTGCCGTGCTCATCGCCGTGCTGGCCCTGCGCGGTGTCGAGGTCGACGGCACCCGGACCGCGCCACCGGCGGACGGTGCCGCCGCGGGCGAGGACCCCGCGCCGGCCGTCCCGGACGAGGTGGACGACCTGGGGGAGGAACCGCTCACCGAGGTGGAGGAGTTCTCCCCCGAGGTCCCGCGCCCCACCGGCGCGGCGGTGGACATTGCCGCCTGGGTGCGCGCCGCGCCCTCGGCGAGCCGGGTCCAGGCCGGGTCGGCACCCGTCGTGCGGGCCGACGACGAGGCCGCTGCCGAGGTGCCCGGCGGCCCTGCCGGGCCCGCCGACCCGGGCACGCCTGCCGGGACGGCCGGCCCTGCCGGGCCGGAGATGCCGGCCCCGCCTGCCACGCC
>NZ_CALGNQ010000270.1 GCF_937958535.1 uncultured Georgenia sp.
CGGGCCGTGCGGCCACGCCCACCCCACCGCACAGGAAGGTCCCGGCAGGTGAGCACCCTGCACCCAGACGACACCCAGACCCCCGAGCCCGTCACCACCCGAGCCCGGCTGGTGCTGTGGCCACTGGTCGCCGTCGTCCTCGTCCACACCCTGCTCATCGCACTGTGGGTCGGCCCGGACACCCCCGTGCGCAAGACCGTCGGCGAGGACCGGCTGCGGAGCTACGTCATGCCCGCCTTCGAGCAGAACTGGCGGATCTTCGCCCCGACACCACGCCGCGTCGCCGTCGAGCTCGACGTCCGGGCCCGCCTCGTCGACCCGGCCACCGGCCAGGAGACGACGACCGACTGGGTCAGCCTGGTCGACGGCGAGGACTCCCTCATCCGCGGCAACCCCTTCCCGCCCCGGATGGCGCTCGCGGCCCGGCGCACGGCGAACCACCTCGTCACCCGGACCCGAGAGCTGAACGCCGAGCAGCGGCGCCAGATCGAGGCGGACTACCTCACCACCCCGGTCGCCGAGCTGCGGGACAGGCTCAACCGCGGCCAGGGCGACTCCCCGGCCGGCCCCTCCACCGTCAACGCCTACCTGCGCTACGACGCGGTCGCCACCGCGCTGGCCACCTCCTACGCCGCGGCGGCCCACGACGGCGAGGTCACCCACGTCCAGTACCGCACCTCACGGCGCTTCACCCCCGACTTCGACGAGCGCCACGAGCGCGACATCGACGACGTCGAGCCGACGGTCTACGCCTACGGCTGGCGCCCCGCATCCGAGCTCGGGGAGGAGACCGCCGAGCTCTTCGCGCCCTACGTCCGCGTCCAGCAGGAGGCGACCCGATGACCGCGCCACTCGCCACCGCCACCCGCCCGCTCCTTGCCGCCGTCACCCGGGTCGAGACCTGGTTCGCCGATCGACAGCACGCGCTCCACGGCCTGAGCGCGAGCCGGATCCTCGTCGGGACGGCGGTGCTGGGCATCCTCGTGACGAACTTCGGGATGCGGCACGTGCAGTGGGGGCCTGCCTCGCAGTGGATCGCGGCCTACCGCGCCGACACCGGGGCCGGACCGCTGGACGCCGTCTTCGGCACGTCGAGCACGACGCTGTTCACCCTGGCCTACCTCGCCGTCATGGCGCTCGCGGTAGCGGTCGTGCTCGGCTGGCGCACCCGGCTCACCACCGCGCTGCTCGTCGTCGGACTGGCCTCGATCGTCGAGCGGAACGCGCTCATCGGAGACCAGGGCGACAACATCGCCCGGATCGGCCTGCTGCTCATGGTCTTCATGAACACCTCGGCGCACTGGTCGCTGGACGCCCGTCGCCGTCGCCGCCACGCGGGCCGACGGCTCGGGCTCGGCCGGCGCGTCCTCCACGGCCTCCCGGTGGCCCCGCCCTGGCTGGCCAACCCGGTCCACAACGCCGCTCTGCTGGCCCTCGCCCTGCAGCTGTTCATCCTCTACACCGCGTCGGCGCTCTACAAGGTGCAGGGCGAGCCGTGGCAGGACGGCACCGCCCTCTACCACCCGCTGAGCCTGCACGAGTACGCGGTGTTCCCACAGCTCAACCGGCTCCTCACGCACAGCGACGTCGTCGTCGTGGTCGGCACGTACGTCGCGGTGTTCGTCCAGCTCTTCTTCGCCGTCGGGCTGCTCCACCACGTCACCCGCCGCGTCGCGCTGGTCGGCGTCATCCTCATGCACCTCGGCATCGCCGTGCTCATGGGGTTGCCGTGGTTCTCGCTGTCGATGATCGCGTTCGACTCGATCTTCGTCTCCTCCGCCACCTTCGCCTCCGTCACGACGGCGCTCGGCAGCCTCGGACGTCGGCTCCGCCCGCGTCCACCGAGCCCGCCGGCCCCCGTTCGCCAGGCGGCCGGTGTCGGGCGCAGGGCAGAATGACGTGATGCCTGCCCCCACGCAGACCACCGACGTCGTCGTCGTCGGCTCGGGGCCCAACGGGCTCGCGGCCGCGGTGACGATGGCCCGCGCCGGGCTCGGCGTCGTCGTCCTCGAGGCCGAGCCCACCGTCGGCGGCGGTGCCCGCACGCTCGACCTCGGCCTCGGTGAGGGGCTGCGGCACGACATCTGCTCCGCCGTCCACCCGCTCGCCACCGCCAGCCCGTTCCTCGCGGCCTTCGACCTGCCGGCCCGCGGTGTGGAGCTGGTCGTGCCCGAGCTCTCCTACGCCCATCCCCTGGACGGGCGCCGGGCGGGCCTCGCATGGCGCGACCTGGACGCCACGGCCGAGGGGCTCGGCGCGGACGGGCCGGCGTGGCGGCGGGTCTTCGGCCCGCTCGTGCGCGACGCCGAGGCCGTCGTCGCCGCCACGCTCGCGGACATGCGCAGCCTGCCGCCCCAGCTGCGCTCGCCGCGGGGGCTGCGCGGGGCGCTCGCCTTCGGCCTGCGCGTGCTCGTCGAGGGCACCCCGCTGTGGAACCTGCCCTTCCGGGGCGAGGTCGCGCCCGCCATGGTCACCGGAGTCGCCGGACACGCGATCGCCGCGCTGCCCGCCCTCGCCCCTGCCGGTGTGGCGCTCATGCTCGGCACGCTCGCGCACAGCGTGGGCTGGCGTATCCCGGTGGGCGGCTCCCAGGCCATCACCGACGCCCTCGTCGCGGACCTGCGCGCCCACGGTGGTGAGGTCCGCACCGGTACCCGGGTGCGCTCCTGGCGGGAGCTGCCGCGCGCCCGCGCCTACCTGCTCGACACCTCCCCGCAGGTCGCGGCCGAGATCTGGGCCGGCCGGCTGCCCCCACGCATGGAGCGCCGGCTGCGCCGCACCCCTGCGGGGGGCGGAGCGGCGAAGGTCGACTTCGTCCTCTCCGGCCCGGTGCCCTGGGCCGTCCCCGAGGTGGGGCAGGCGTTCACGGTCCACGTCGGTGGCACCAGGCAGGAGATCGCCGCGGCGGAGAAGGACGTCGCCCGCGGCCGCCTTCCCGAACGACCCAGTGTGCTGCTCTCCGACCCGACCGTCGCCGACCCGGCGCGCGAGCGCGACGGGCTGCGGCCGCTGTGGACCTACGCCCACGTGCCCCTCGGCTGCGACGTCGACATGACGGAGGCAGTCACCCGCCAGATCGAGCGCTTCGCACCCGGCTTCCGCGACGTCGTCGTCCGCAGCGCGGCGGTGCCGGCCTCCCGTATGGGTGAGCACAACCCGAACCTCGCCGGGGGTGACATCGCCGGTGGGGAGGTCACCATGCGCCGGGTGCTCGGCGGACCGACCGGACGGTGGGACCCCTACGCACTCGGCGTCCCCGGCGTCTACCTGTGCTCCTCCTCCGCGCCCCCGGCACCCGGTGTGCACGGGATGAACGGCTGGCACGCCGCCCGGCGTGCACTGCGTCACCGTTTCGGCCTCCCGGTCCCGTCGCTGGCCCCGTGAGGGCCGCGTCGTTCCCGGGCTGAGGGCGTGTCCCGGGGTGCGGGCGGAGCGGCCGACGACCCGCGGCTCGCGGGTAAGGTGCTCCCGGACCAGGTGAGGAGGTGGCGATGAGCGCCGTCGTGCGGCTGCGCGACGTGCCCGTGGGGGAGGGGCGCGTGAAGGTTGCCGCCCCCCTGTGCGGCACCACGCCGGAGGAGCTGCTCGCCGAGGCCGACCACGTCGTCGCCGCGGGGGTCGACATCGCCGAGTGGCGGGTGGACCACCTGCTCGCCGCCTCCCCGGACCTCCCCGAGCCCGCGCTCGGGACCGCGCTCCGTGACCGTCTGGGCGCGACGCCGCTGCTCCTCACGGTGCGCAGCGCCGGCGAGGGCGGACAGGTGGACCTCGCCGACGGTGCCTATGCCGGCGTCGTGGACCAGCTCCTGCGCGCGGGTGGTGCCGACGCCGTCGACCTCGAGCTCGCCCGCACCGCCGTGCTGAGCGACCTCGTCGCACGGGCCCGCGAGACCGGCACCCGCGTCCTCGTCTCGGGCCACGACGTCACCGGGACGCCGTCCGTCGCCCAGCTCACCGAGTGGCTCGCCGCGATGGCCGCCGCCGGCGCCGACATCGTCAAGGCCGCCGTCACGGCCCACACCCCGCGCGACGTGCTCGCCCTCCTCGAGGCGACGGTCGCCGCACGAGAGGCGCTCGACGTCCCGGTCGTCACGATGGCGATGGGCCCCGCCGGGCTGGTGAGCCGGCTCTGCGGGGAGGCGTTCGGCTCGGCCGTCACCTTCGGGGCCGTCGACCGGGCCTCGGCCCCGGGCCAGATCGACGTCGGGCGGCTGCGCGCCGTCATCGACCTGGTTCACGAGCACGGGTCCCCCGCCGGGCCCAGCAGGAGGAGCGTGCAATGAGTCAGGAGTTCACCGTCTACCAGGCGACGAACCCCGCGACCTCACCGGAGGCCCTCGCCGAGATGGCCCGCAGCCGGCCCGACCTGCGCCAGTTCGTCGCCGCCAACCCGGCGACCCCGCAGCACGTCGTCGAGTGGCTGGGCACGCTGGGCGACCACGCCGTCGACGCCGCCCTGGCCCGCCGCCGTCCCGCCGCGCCGGCCGCTCCCCAGTCCCCCGCCGGCCCGCCGGCCGGGGGGTACGGGACCGGGGCTGCCCAGGACTGGTCACCCACCGCACCGGCCGCCGGCGCGCCCGGCCGGACCGTCGTCGGCTCCTACGCCCCGCCGCCGCAGCCGCTGGCGGGCACCAACCCCTACGCACCGCCGGAGACCTACGGGGCGGGTCCTGCCTACGGGTCCGGCCACGCGGCCCCGGCGCCCGTGACCGGGCTGCCACAGGACGCCTACGGCTACCGGCTGCCCGAGGCCGGTGGCCGCCGCCGCACCGGGCTCGTCGTCGCGATCGTCGTCGGGGTGGTCCTGCTCCTCGGGGCCCTGGTCTTCGCCGCCTCGGCGATCTTCGGTGCCATCGACACGAGCGCCACCTACGGGGACGACCCGGACCTCGACCGGCTGTGGGACCAGTGCGCCGCGGGCAGCGGCCAGGCGTGCGACGACCTGTACATGGAGTCGCCGTTCGGCTCCGAGTACGAGGAGTTCGGCGATACCTGCGGCAGCCGGCGCCCGCCGGGCGAGTGGTGCGCCGGCCGGATCTGAGGGCGGCTCAGCGGCGCAGCTGCAGCGCGGCGACGATCGGCTCGTCCGCCGGGAGCCACGGCAGCTCCGTCCAGTCCTCGGCGTCGACCCACCGGACGTCGTCGTGGTCGACGAGCGGCGCGGGGGTGCCCGAGGCGACCCTCGCGCGCCACACCCGCAGGCGCAGGGACCGGTCGATGGCCCAGTCCCCGGCGAGCGGGCCGGGTACGCGGGCGCCCACGACGAGCCCGACGCCGAGCTCCTCGCGGATCTCGCGGTGCAGCGCCGCCGCCGGGTCCTCCCCGGGCTCGACCTTCCCGCCGGGCAGCTCCCACCGACCGGCCAGCGCGGCAGGCGCCGACCGACGGGCGGCGAGCAGCAGACGTGGCGAGGTGAGGTCGTCGACGATCGCGGCGGCGACGACGAGGCCGTCGCCGCTCATCCGCGCACCGGGTCCCTGGTCACGCCGCGAGGGTACCGGTGCCGGGGAGGACAGGGGTGCCGTCGGGCGGGCACGATGACGGGATGGAGGTGACCCAGGTGTGGTCCGCGGTGGTCGACCGGCTGCGGCCGGGCGCGCCGCTCGGCGAGGTCGGTGTGCCCGCCGAGGTGCTCTGGGGCGCCCTCGCCCTCGGTCTGCTCGCCGTCGCCCTGCGACCGCTGTGGCGGGTGCTGCGGGTGGGGGTGACGGTCGTGCACGAGCTCGGGCACGCGGTGGTCGGGGTGCTCGCCGGACGTCGCTTCACCGGTCTCGTGCTGCGCCCGGACATGTCGGGCCACGCGGTGACAGTCGGGCCCTCCCGCGGCACCGGCCGGGTGGTGACGACGTGGGCCGGCTACCCCGCCCCGGCGCTGGTCGGTGCCGCGCTCGTCCTCGCCGGGAGTGCAGGCTGGGCGGCACCGGTGCTCCTGACCACGGTGGTGCTCCTGCTCGTCGGCCTGCTCCGCGCGCGCTCGGGCTACACCGTGCTCGTCATGCTGGCGACCGCCGCCGGGACCGGCTGGCTGTGGTGGTCGGGCGGGGACGAGCTGCAGGGGCTGGTGCTCCTCGCGGTCGGCGTCCTGCTCCTGCTCGGCGCGTGGCGCCACCTGGCCGCCGTGGGCCGCACCCGCGGGTCGGGCTCCGACCCGGAGGTGCTGGCCCGGCTCACCCGGGTGCCGACGGCGCTGTGGATGGTCACCTTCGCCCTCGTCCACGCGGCTGCGAGCTGGGTGGTCGCCGACCGGCTGGCCGACCTGCTCGTCCGTTGACAGCACGACCACGACAGTCGATACTTGAACAATCAACTAAGAAGGGTGGATCGATGAGCGACGAGACGGCCCCGCGGTGGCTGACACCCGTGGAGCGTGAGACGTGGCTGAGCATCTCCGAGCTCGTCACCACCCTGCCCGGGGCGCTCGACTCGCGGCTGCAGCACCACGCCGGCATCACCTTCTACGAGTACATGGTCATGGCCATGCTCTCGGAGCAGGACGACCGCACCCTGCAGCTCAGCGAGCTCGCCGAGCTCACCTCCGGCTCGCTCTCCCGGCTCTCCCACGTCCTCACGAGGCTCGAGCGGCACGGGTGGGTGGTGCGCGAGCGCTCCCCGCGTAACCCGCGGGCACGGATCGCCACCCTCACCGACACCGGGCTGGACAAGGTGGTCGAGACCGCCCCGGCGCACGTCAACGACGTCCGGGAGCTCGTCTTCGATGCGATCTCCGCGCAGGACGTGCCCGAGCTCGCCAGGATCCTCGGCCCGGTGCTGGAGCGCCTGCGGCCGCCCGAGCGCCGGATCCGCGCGAACCGCGGCGTCGGGGTCCGCTGAGGCCGGTCACGAGGCCGCGGGCGACCCGCCGATCTGCTGCCGGCCGTCGTCCCGGCCACCGAGCCGCAGCGCGTCGGCCGCCGCGCGGACCTGCTCCAGCTCGGACTCGCTGAGCGACCGCGCCATGGCGTCGAGCAGGCGGATGCGGATCGCCTCCGACTGGCCGAGCACGGCCTCGCCCTTGGGGGTGAGGTGGACGAGCGTCGGCTCCGCGTCCGCCCGCTGCTCCGCCGGGTGGTGGTGCCGCGCCAGCAGTCCCTTGCGCACCAGGCCCTCGACCGTCGCGGCCGCGGCCGCGTCGGTCTGGCCGGTGAGCCGGGCGATGGTGCGGTGGTGGTCGGCCCCCTCGGAGACCGCCGTCAGCGTCTGCAGCTCGCCCAGCCGCAGCCCGGTGAGCTCCTCGACCCCGTTGACGATGATCCGCCGGGTCTGCTCCAGGCGGGAGGAGTCGGCGTCGAGCTCGAGGATGGTGGTGACGTTCTCCCCGGGCGCCGTGGTGCGCAGCGCCTGGCGGACCTGGCTCGCGGTGTCCAGCTCCTCGTCGAGCCGGTCGTCGAGGCCGACGAGTGGCAGGGGTGGGGGTTCCTCGTGCTTGGTGCTCACAGTTGGTCAACGCTACGTGACCCCTCCGGGTTCCACCCCCCGACCGGGCGACCCACCGAGGCGGTGTTTTCGACTCGCGCCGGACGCTGGTTATACTCATGTGCGGCAGCGACCGACATCGCCGCCACGCGGGTGTAGTTCAATGGTAGAACTTCAGCTTCCCAAGCTGACAGCGCGGGTTCGATTCCCGTCACCCGCTCCACCACGTCGCCCCGGGCCGAGCGCCCGGGGCGACGTGCTTTTCTTCGCGGCGTCACTGCTCGGCGCGCAGGACGGCGCGCCGGGCCCGGTACTCCGCCTCGTCGATCTCGCCGGCAGCGAACCGCTCGGCCGGCGCCCGTTCACCGGCCGGCCCGCCGGCGCCGGCTGCGGGCGGGTGAGGCACAATCGCAGGCGTGCTTCTCTCCGACCGCGACATCCGGGCCCAGATCGAGGCGGGGCGTGTCCAGCTCGACCCGTACGACCCGGCGATGGTCCAGCCTGCGAGCATCGACGTCCGGCTGGACCGCTGGTTCCGGCTCTTCGACAACCACCGCTACCCGGTCATCGACCCGGCGCAGGACCAGTCCGACCTCACCCGTCTCGTCGAGGTGGACCCGGACGAGCCCTTCGTCCTGCACCCGGGCGAGTTCGCCCTCGCCTCGACGTACGAGCTCCTCACTCTGCCCCCCGACATCGCCGCGCGCCTGGAGGGCAAGTCCTCCCTCGGCCGCCTCGGCCTGCTCACCCACTCGACGGCGGGGTTCATCGACCCGGGGTTCACCGGCCACGTCACCCTGGAGCTGTCCAACACGGCGACGCTGCCGATCACGCTGTGGCCCGGGATGAAGATCGGCCAGCTGTGCTTCTTCCAGCTCTCCAGCCCGGCCGAGCGTCCCTACGGCGCCGGGGCGCATGGCTCGCGCTACCAGGGCCAGCGGGGCCCCACGGCCTCCCGCTCCCACGTCGACTTCAGCCGGGTCCGCCTGCAGTGATCGACGACCAGCTGCCGCTGCTGGACCGGGCTCTCGCCGAGCCCCGTCACCTGCTCGTGCTCTCGGCCGAGGTGCACCCCGACGAGGTGGAGGCGCTGGCCGTCTCCCACTTCGACGACGCGGGCTGGGTCGGGCCGGGTGTGCTGCGGCTGACCCGGGAGGCGCAGCTGACCGGGCCGTGGCGGGTGGACGACGCGCTGCGCGCGGCCCTCGACCTGCCCCCGTGGGCCACGGCGGCGATGCTCCTGCGCTGCCCCGTGGAGCGCTCCTCCCCGATCCCGCCCGAGCTGCGCGGCCTCGGTGGCCTGCTCGACGCCTTCCCCGAGGGGGAGCCGGTCGGTCTGGAGCGCCTGGCGCTGGAGCACCTGCTCGGCCAGGCGCGGCGGCTGGCCGGAGCGTTGCGGGTCGCCGGTACCGGCACGGTGCTCGTGCCCGACCCGGCCTCCGCCGTCGACCTCACCCTGCACACCACGGTGTGGCTCGAGCCGGAGGCCTGCGCGCGGGTGCTGGCGCCGCTGCTGCCCGGGCTCACCCTCCCGGAGCCGGTCGCGCCGCAGGAGCCGCCGAGTGACCGGCGGGCGGTGGACGTGAGCCCGCAGCGGGCGCGCGCGGCGGCCCGGCTGGACGAGGGGGAACGTGCGTGGCTGCACGCCGAGGCGGACGCGCTGGACGCTGCGGTGCTCGCCCAGCCGCAGGTGGTCGAGGGCTACGCCCTGGAGGCACCGGTGCCCGGCGGGGTCCTGGAGGTCGGGGTGGCCGGTGACGAGCACACCCCGCTCGTCCTGCGCGCGCTGCCGTGGGCGCGCGGTGGGGTGATCAGCTACGAGGTGCGCTGGCGGCCGGACGACCCGGCCGTCGCGTTGGGGCCCCGGCCCCCGCTGGGGCTGCGGCGCGCCCGCGACGAGGTCCGCGCCACTGTCGAGCGCGTGGTCGTCGCGCTGCACGCTGCGGTGGGCGGCCAGGTCGTGGACGACGACGGGTTCCTCGTCGCCGTGGACACGCTCGGCTGACCAGCGCGGCGGGGGCCCCTCGACGAGGAGCCCCCGCGCGCGGCCGGTTCAGTGGTCCTCGCGGACCGTCCGGGCGGAGTCCTCGGCCTGGGAGCGGACGTCCTGCGCGGCGCCGGTGCCCTCCTCCCGCACGTGCTGGGCACCCTCGGTGGCCGTGTCCTTGACGTCCTGGACGGCCTGCTGGGCGGGTTCCCGCAGGTGTTCGGCGGTCTCCTTGGCGGCGGACCTCACCTCCTCGGTGGCCTTGGCGAGCGCGTCGCTCGACCGGGCCTCCTCGACGAGCTCGCGCTCCTTGCGGGAGGACGGGACCAGCCCGGCGACGAGCAGGCCGACCCCGAAGGCGATGAGGCCTGCGGCGAGCGGGTTGCCCTCGGCCTTCTCCTTGACGCGGTGGGGTGCCTCCCGGGCGAGCTCACCGGCCCGGTCGGCCTGGTCCCGGACGGAGTCGCCGGCGTCGGAGGCGGCGCCGAAGACCTTGTCCCGGGCGTCGGACGCGGTGCCGAAGACCCGGTCCTTCGCGCCGGTCACGGCGTCGCGCACCCGCTCGCCCTGGCGGTGGGCGATGGTGCTCGGGTTCACCCGGTCGGTGAGGGCGTCGACGTTCTCGCTGAGGTCGCTGCGGGTCCGGGCGATGTCCGCGCGGATGGCCTCGGGGTCGTTGGTGGTCATCAGTGGTCCTGTCCTTTCACGGCGTCCGGGATCTTCTTGACCGTCTCGGTGGTGCGCGGCATGCCCTGTGCCTCCTTGACCTCCTTGCGGCCGGTGACCGCCAGCACGGCGGCGACGACCCCCCAGACCACGGCGACGATGAGTGCGGACCAGCCGAGCGCCGGGCGGGTGTCCCCGTCGCCGATCAGCGCGCCCAGCGCCCACCACAGGGCGAGGGAGAGGAAGAGGAGGGTGAACCAGCCGGCGAGCCCGGCGCCGCCGAACATCCCGGCGCCGCGGCCGACCTTGGTGACGGTCTGGGTGAGTTCGGCCTTGGCGAGCTCCAGCTCCTGCCGGACGAGCGTGGAGAAGTCCTCGGTGATGGTGCGGACGAGGTCGCCGATGCTCGCGTCCGGAGCAGGGCCGGCGGAGGGCGCACCGGCCGGCGGTGCTGTGTGCGCACGGGGCGCCGACCCTGGCGGTGGTTCGGTCAGGGGGACCGGACCGGGCGGTGGTGCGGTCGGGGGGACCGCACCGGGCGGGCTGGCCGCCCCGGCAGGCGGGCCGCCGGGCGGCGTCGGGGGAGTGGTGCCGGGCACGGTCATCGGGAACCGCCCTGGTCGGGCACGCCGGTGGCGAGGCCCGGCGGGTGCTCCTCGAGGAGCGGGCGGCCGGTCGTGCCGCCCACCGGGGCGGGGGTCGTGGTCCCGTACGTGACGCTCTCGTACCCGGACCCACGCGGATCACCCGCGGTGCCGCCTCGGTACCCCGTGCCGCTCCGGTACCCGGAGGTGCCCGAGCCGGTCGACGCCGCGGAGGAGTCGTCGCCGGTGCTGTCCTTCAGGCTGCGGGCGACCCGTCCGACGACCAGGCCGAGGCCGGCCGCGGCGAGGATGAAGGTGCCCGGGCGGCGGCGCGCGTAGCGGCGCACCTCGTCCATGACCGACGAAGGGTCGCGGTCCTCGAGCCAGCGGCCGGCGTTGTCCGCGACGTGCGACGCCCACCGCGCCACCTGCGTGGCGGGACCCGGCTCCTCGGCGCCCTCGGCCAACCGGTCGAGCTCGGAGGAGAAGGAGCGCAGCCCGCTCGCCAGCCGCTCCTGCTGGGCGGCGGCCTGGGAGGAGAGCTCGGACTGGCCCTGTCTCAGCAGGTCCTGGGCCTGGTGCCGGGCCTCCCCGACGGTGCGGCGCGTCTCCTGCCGCGCGGTGTCCGCGACCCGGGAGGCCTGCTCCTTTGCGGTGCCGGCGACCTTCCCCGCCTCCTCCCTGGCGGCCTGCGTCGTGCCGGGACCCTCGTCGGCCTGCGACGACGCGACCGGTGCGCCGGTCGGCGCCGGCGGTGGGACCACCGGGGAGGGTGGGCCGACCGGGGGTCGTGCCTCGTGCTGCCCGAGCGTCCGGGGGTCGCCCGTCGGTCGGGTGGTGTCCTCAGTCATCTGGTCCAGTCCCTTCGGTGCTGTTCCAGCCCCGGCGCGACGCCGAGGCGCCGGACCAGAGTGCGCCCGATCGATTCGGAGCGCTCGTCGAAACTTGCGCAACCTTGTCCTGCACGCGAAGCGAAAAGGCGGGTCAGGGCAACGCTCGCGCAGGGTCCGTCGAACGCGTCGGAACCGCGTCACAGCCGTTGCATCATGCCTGTGGGAAGTCCCACTGGGCGGGCTGGGCGCACTCGCCGATTGGTAGAGTGCGCCTTGTCCCCGAGGCGGATCGCCTACAGCGTCCGAGGGGCGGTCCAGCGTGGGTGTCTGCCGGCCTGGGCGTGTCTTGACCGTCGACAACCTTGGGAGCCGCCGGTGCTGCAGCTGCTGGTCCTCCACCTCGTGGTGGCAGTGATCGCGCCCGCATGCATGAAGCTGTGGGGCCGCCGGTTCTTCCTCGCCCTCGCCCTCGCCCCCGCGGCAGCCGCCGTCTGGGCCGGTGTCCAGACCCCGGCCGTGCTCCGCGGTGACCATCCCGGGGTCGACGTCTCCTGGGTGCCGCTGCTCGACCTGCACCTCAGCTTCCGCCTCGACACCCTCGCCTGGCTCATGGTGCTCCTCGTCGGGGGGATCGGGGCGCTGGTCCTGGTGTACTGCGCCGCGTACTTCTCGGCCTCGGCCAAGGGGCTCGGGCGTTTCGCCGGCGTCTTCGTCGCCTTCGCCGGCTCCATGCTCGGGCTGGTGACGACGGACAACACGCTCCTGCTGTACGTGTTCTGGGAGCTGACGACGATCACGTCGTTCCTGCTCATCGGCCACTACTACGACCGGCAGAACTCGCGGCGGGCGGCGATCCAGGCGCTCGTCCTCACGACCTTCGGCGGGCTGGCGATGCTTGCCGGCTTCATCGCCCTCGGTGAGACGGAGGGCGGCAGCTACTCCCTCGGCGAGCTCGTCGCGAACCCGCCCACCGGCGGCCTCGTGCCGGTTGCGGTCGCCCTCGTCCTGCTCGGTGCGGTGACGAAGTCGGCGCTGCTGCCGTTCCACTTCTGGCTGCCCGCGGCGATGGCCGCCCCCACGCCGGTCAGCGCGTACCTGCACGCCGCCGCGATGGTCAAGGCGGGTGTCTACCTCGTCGCGCGTCTCGCGCCCGGCTTCGCCGACGTGCCGGTGTGGCAGTGGACGGTGGTCGCGCTCGGCGGCGGCACGCTGATCCTCGGCGGCTACCGGTCGCTGCGCCAGCACGACCTCAAGCTGCTCCTCGCCTTCGGAACGGTCAGCCAGCTCGGCTTCATCATCCTGCTCGTGGGCTTCGGCACCCGGGCGGCGGCCCTCGCCGGCCTCGCCCTGCTCGGCGCCCACGCCCTGTTCAAGGCCTGCCTCTTCCTCGTCGTCGGCACCATCGACTGGTCGGTGGGGACCCGTGACCTGCGCGAGCTCACCGAGCTCGGGCGCCGGATGCCGCTCACCGCGCTCACCGCGGGGATCGGCACCGCCTCGATGGTCGGGCTGCCCGTCATGGCCGGCTACGTCGCCAAGGAGGCCGCGCTCGAGGCGATGCTCCACGCCGAGGGCGGCCGGGGTACCGCGAGCCTGGTCCTGGTCGTGGCCGGCTCGGTGCTCACCTTCGCCTACGGCATGCGGTTCATGTGGGGGGCGTTCTCCACCAAGCCGGGCGTCGAGCCGCCCGCCGCGCAGCGCACCTCCAAGCTCATCGTCACCCCGGCCGCGGTCCTCGCCCTGGCGAGCGTGGTCGTCGGGGTCCTGCCGGCGGCGTCCGAGCGGCTGCTCGCCCCGCACGCGGACACCTACCCGGGCGAGCCCGGGCACCTCACGCTGTGGGGCGGCTTCGGGCCCGCGCTCTACCTCACCCTGCTCGTCATCGCCGTGGGCACCCTGCTCTTCCTGGCCCGGGAGCCGGTCGAGCGGGTGCAGGGCACGCTGTGGGACTTCGAGGGTGCCGCCGGCGCCTACCGCCGGGTCATCCGCGGCACCGAGCGCCTCGCCGCGGACGTCACCGCCTTCACCCAGCGCGGCTCGCTGCCCGCCTACCTGTCCACCATCCTCGTCGCCACGGTCGCCCTCGGCGGTGGCACCGCGCTCGCGCTCACCACCCTCCCGGACGACGTGCGGATGTGGGACAGCCGGGTCCAGGCAGCCGTCGTCGCCGTCATCGCCGTCGCCGCCTTCCTCACCGCCCGTGCCCGCCGCCGGCTCAAGGCCGTGCTGCTGCTCGGCGTCACCGGCTACGGGGTGGCGCTGCTCTACGAGCTCCACGGCGCGCCCGACCTCGCCCTGACGCAGGTGCTCGTCGAGACGATCACGCTCGTCGTGTTCATCCTCGTCCTGCGCCGGCTGCCCCCCTACTTCTCCAACCGCCCGCTCGTGGCCTCCCGCTGGTGGCGCGCCGCGCTCGGCGCCGTCGTCGGGCTCATGGCCGGCGGGCTGGCGATGGTCGCGGCCGGCGCCCGCATCCACGTGCCGGTCTCCGTCGACTTCCCCGAGGAGGCGTACGAGTACGGCTACGGCCGCAACATCGTCAACGTCACCCTCGTGGACATCCGTGCCTGGGACACCATGGGGGAGATCTCCGTGCTCGTCGCGGCCGCCACCGGTGTCGCCTCGCTCATCTTCCTCCGGGCCCGCGCCCGGAAGATCGACCGCGCCACCGAGCTCGGCCCCGGGCAGCAGCCCAAGGTGTGGGGCACCCCCGTACCCGAGCGGGCGGCCAGCCTCTACCGCCGCCTCAGCGAGCAGCGCGAGGTCCACCCCGGCAGCGGCCGCGGGCGCCAGTGGCTCTCCGCCGTGCGCACCGTCGCACCGCAGCGCCGCTCGGTGATCTTCGAGGTGGGCACCCGCCTCATCTTCCACACCATGGTGCTGTTCTCCCTCTACCTGCTCTTCGCGGGGCACAACGCGCCCGGCGGCGGCTTCGCCGGCGGGCTGGTCGCAGGGATCGCGCTCACCGTCCGCTACCTCGCCGGGGGCCGCTACGAGCTGGGGGAGGCCGCGCCCGTACAGGCCGGCTGGCTGCTCGGCTCGGGCCTCTTCCTCTCCGCCGGCGCCGGGGCGATCCCCCTGTTCTTCGGCGGGGACGTCCTCCAGTCGGTGCTCGTCGAGGCGGACCTCGGGATCATGGGCGACCTCAAGCTCGTCACGACGATCTTCTTCGACATCGGCGTCTACCTCGTCGTCGTCGGCCTCGTCCTGGACATCCTGCGGACCCTCGGCGCCGAGATCGACCGCCAGGGGGAGCGGGAGGGCGACGCCGCACCCGACGTGCCCTTCGACTCACCCGAGGTCACCTCCGACGACGCCGCCCCGGAGGCCGTGCCCGTCGGCTGGCCCGGCGGCCCGAGCGAGGGAGGTGCCCGGTGATCGACACCTCCCCGAGCCTCGCGCTCGTCATGCTCGTCGTCGTCCTCGTCGGCGCCGGGGTCTACCTGCTCCTGGAGCGCAGCCTCACCCGGGTGATCGTCGGGATCTCGATGATCTCCAACGGTGTCAACGTCATGTTCCTCATCGCGAGCGGACGGGCCGGCGGGCCGCCGATCGTCGGCACCACCGCACCGGAGAACATGAGCGACCCGCTGCCGCAGGCGATGGTGCTCACCGCCATCGTCATCACCCTCGGGCTCACCGCCTTCCTGCTCTCGCTGGCCTACCGCGCGTGGCAGCTCAACGGGCACGACGAGGTGCAGGACGACCTCGAGGACCGCCGGATCGCCCGGCTCGCCGAGACCAACGTCGTCCCGCCCCGCAGCACCGACGACGCCGGAACGACCCTTGCCGAGGAGGCGGCCCTGGCCCGCGACGAGACCTCCGTCCTTCCCGACCGCGACCGCCGCGGCCGTCGCGGCCCCGGCATCGGCCTGGACGACGAGGAGCTGCGATGAACGTCCTCGTCCCCCTGCCGGTGCTCATCCCGCTCATCGGGGCCGGGCTCGCCCTCACCTTCGTCCGCTTCCCGCACGTCCAGCGGATCGTCACCCTCACCGCCCTCACCAGCGTCCTCGGGGTCGCGATCGCGCTGCTCGTCCTCGTCAACGACGGCCCGATGTCGGTGGACATCGGCGGCTGGGCGGCCCCGGTGGGCATCGCACTCGTCGCCGACCGGCTCTCCGCGCTGCTGCTCGTCGTGTCGGTCGCCGTCACCCTGGGCGTGCTGCTCTACTCCCTCGCCCAGGGCAACGCCGACGGCGACGAGGGGGCCCCGGTGGCGATCTACCACCCGACCTACCTCATCCTCTCCGCCGGCGTGTCCAACGCCTTCCTCACCGGCGACCTGTTCAACCTCTACGTCGGCTTCGAGATCCTCCTCGTCTCCAGCTTCGTCCTCATCACCCTGGGCGGCTCCCGCGAGCGGGTGCGGGCGGGGACGGTCTACATCGTCGTCTCCATCCTCTCCTCGATCCTCTTCCTCGCGGCGATCGCACTGGTCTACGCCGCGACCGGGACGGTCAACCTGGCCCAGCTCTCGCAGCGGCTCGGGGAGATCGACCCGGGCACCCAGCTGGTCCTCCAGCTCATGCTCCTCATCGCCTTCGGGATCAAGGCCGCGGTGTTCCCGCTGCACGCCTGGCTGCCCGACTCCTACCCCACCGCACCCGCCCCGGTCACCGCGGTGTTCGCCGGCCTGCTGACGAAGGTCGGCGTCTACGCGATCATCCGCACCCAGACCCTGCTCTTCCCCGACGGCAGGGCCGACGACCTCCTCATGGTGGTCGCGCTCGTCACCATGGTCATCGCGATCCTCGGCGCCGTCGCGCAGCAGGACGTCAAGCGGCTGCTGTCCTTCACGCTCGTCAGCCACATCGGCTACATGGTGTGGGGCGTGGCGATGTCCTCCCAGCTGGGGCTGTCCGCCGCGATCTTCTACGTCGTCCACCACATCACCGTGCAGACGGCGCTCTTCCTCGTCGCCGGGCTCATCGAGCGTCGCGGGGGGACGACGTCGCTGGCCAAGCTCGGCTCGCTGGCCCGGATGGCGCCGTTGCTCGCCATCCTCTACTTCGTCCCGGCGATGAACCTCGCCGGCATCCCGCCGATGTCCGGGTTCCTCGGCAAGGTCGGCCTCATCGAGGCCGGTGCCGGCCGGGGCAGCGCCCTGGACTGGACGCTCATCGGGGCCTCCCTCATCACCTCGCTGCTCACCCTCTACGCCGTGAGCAAGGCGTGGAACCAGGCCTTCTGGCAGGAGGCCCCGGACCCGCTGCCGGACACCTCCATCCCGCGGTCGATGATGGGGCCGACCGCCGCGCTCGTCGCGCTCTCGCTGGCCTTCACCGTGGTCGCCGGCCCGCTGTTCGACTACACCGACCGCGCCGCCCGGGACCTGCGCGCACAGACGCCCTACGTCTCCACCGTCCTGCCCGACGGGGAGCGCGGCTCGGGCCGCTCCCCGGAGGTCACCGAGGAGGCTGCCCGCGACGGCGGGACCGGCCAGGTCGCCGAGGACGAGGAGACCCAGGAGGAGGTGCCATGAGCCCCCAGCTCGCCGACCACCCCGTGATGCGCCGGCGGCGCTTTCGGCCGCGCGCCAACTGGGGGGTGCTGCTCTGGCTCACCGTGGTGTGGATCTTCCTCTGGGGTGAGCTGACGTTCGCCAACGTCGTCATCGGCGCCTTCCTCGCCCTGCTCGTCACCACCGTCCTGCCGCTCCCGCCCACCCCGTTCGACGGCCGCTTCCGCCCGTGGGGCGTCGTCCTGCTCGTCGCACACTTCCTCTGGGACGTGGTCAAGGCCTCGATCGAGGTCGCCCGGCTCGCCCTGCGCAAGGAGCCGCCGCGCGGTGGCGTCATCCGGGTGCGGCTGCGCAGCCACAACGACGTCTACCTCACCATGGTCGCCGGGATGACCACCCTCATCCCCGGCTCCGTGGTCATCGAGGCGCACCGCATCACCGGCACGCTCTACCACCACTTCATCGACGTCGAGCACGGCGGCCTGGAGCGCGCCCACCAGTCGGTGCTGGACCAGGAGGAGCGCATCCTGCGGGCCTTCGGCAGCCGCGAGGAGCTCATCGCCGCCGGTCTCGTGCCGGGCAGCTCGGCCCGGGCGGGCAAGCTGAGCGGGGCCGCGTCCGACCGCGTCCAGGCCGACATGGACGCCCGGCGGGAGGCGGAGTCATGACGGTCGTCTACATCGTCTGCCTGCTCGTCCTCCTCGCCGCGGCGGTCGCGGCCCTCACCCGCGTCGAGCGCGGCCCGAGCATGTTCGACCGCATCCTCGGCCTCGACGTCACCACCGCGGTGCTCATCGGTGTCGTCACCCTCATCGCCGCCGCCACCCGCCGCACCGACCTCGTGCCGGTGCTCGTCGTCCTCGCGCTCGTCGGCTTCATCGGCTCCACGGCGATCGCGCGGTTCGCGGTCGCCGAGACCGGCGAGGAGGGTCGCATCCTCACCCGGGAGGAGCTCGAGCACATCATGGCCGACCGCGCCGCGGAGGCCGACGTCTCCGCCGACGACGACGAGGGTGGCACCGTCATCGTGTCCGTCGACGTCGACCTCGAGGACCTCGAGGGCGTCGAGGACCTCGAGCAGAGCGGGGAGGAACGCTGATGCTCGACACCGTGCTCGACGTCGTCTCCGCCGTCCTGTTCCTCGGCGGGGCGCTCCTGGCGTTCATCGCGGGGCTGGGCATCCTGCGCTTCCCCGACCTGCTGGCACGCATGCACGCGGCGACCAAGCCCCAGGTGCTCGGGCTCATGCTGCTCATGCTCGGGCTGGCGATCCAGCTGCGCAGCGTCAGGGTCGGGCTGACCCTGCTCCTCGTCGTCGCCTTCCAGCTGGTCACCGGCCCGATCTCGGCGCACATGCTCAGCCGGGCGGGCTACCGCACCGGCAAGATCGACCGCTCGCTGCTGCTCGTCGACGAGCTCACCGAGGACCTCGACCGTGCCGCGAAGCTCGACGAGCTCGACCGGCTGGAGCTGGAACGGGCACGTGCCAAGGCGCTGGGCGACCAGGAGCGTGACGCCCGGGGCGCCGCAGCGGACGACGCCGAGGGCTGACGTCCCCGGCCCGACGCCCGGACGACGCACACGACGAGCGACCGACACCGGCGCGACGGCCGGGTGGGCCGGCGCCGCCGGCCGGGCGGCTAGGCCTTCTTCTCGATCGGGCCGCCGTACCACTTGGCCGCGCCCACCTGGGCGAGCTGGCGGCTGATGCCCACGACGGCGCCGCTCACGGCGGCGAAGACGATGATCTCGGTGAGGCTGATCGTCGGGTCGTCCGGGTCGTCGCTCGGCGGCTCGTGCCCGGTGACGAGCTTCCACCCGACGTCGAGGATCTTGTTGGCGAGCAGGCCGGCGACGACGGCCGAGCCGGCACTGACGATCTTCCACCCGATGTCCATGTCACTCCGTCCTGTGGGCTGGCTGGCTCCAACCTAGCGCCGGCGCTGTGGCGGTGCACACCGCCACCCCGGGGCCGCGGACGCGGGTTCGGGCACCCCGGCGGGACCGGGGTAGGATCGAGCCGAACGACAGGGGAGCACCGGATGGTGCTGAGAGTGCGGCAGGACCGCAGACCCTCGAACCTGCTCCGGTTAGCACCGGCGAAGGAAGTCGGGACTTCTCTCCGGGCCGTCAGCGCCCCGGACCCCTCCTTGTGTCCGAGGAGGATCATGACGACGAACCGGTACCTGGCCACCGCGGCGGCGCTCGCCACCACCCTCGCCCTCGGCGCCTGCTCGGCGACCGGCGGCGACCCCACCGCCCCGGAGGGGGACGGCCGGACGCTGCGGGTGGTCACCCACGACTCGTTCCACCTCGACGAAGAGCTCCTCGCCGACTTCGAGGAGCGCACCGGGTACACCATCGAGCACGTCACCCCGGGCGACGCCGGTGCCCTGGTCAACCAGCTCGTCCTCACCCGGGACAACCCCCTGGGCGACGTCGTGTACGGCATCGACAACTCCTTCGCCGCCCGTGCGGTCGAGGAGGGGGTGCTCGAGCCCTACCGTTCCCCGGCCGCGGTGGAGACCGCCTTCGACGACGCGCTCACCGCCGTCGACTTCGGTGACGTGTGCATCAACATCGACCACCAGTGGTTCGCGGAGCAGGGTGTGCCCGAGCCGCAGACCCTGGAGGACCTCACCGACCCCACCTACCGCGACCTCCTCGTCGTCACCAACCCGGCGACGTCGTCCCCCGGCCTGTCCTTCCTCCTGGCGACGATCGGCGCCTTCGGTGAGGACGGCTGGCAGGACTACTGGCGTGACCTCGTCGCCAACGGGGTGCGGGTGGTCGAAGGCTGGTCGGACGCCTACTACGTCGACTTCTCCGGCTCCGAGGGGGCCGGGCCGCGGCCGCTGGCGCTGTCCTACTCCTCCTCCCCGGCCGCCGAGGTCCCCGAGGACGGCTCCGCCCCGCGTACCGGTGCGCTGCTGGACACCTGCTTCCGGCAGACCGAGTACGCCGGTGTGCTGGCCGGCGCCGAGAACGTCGACGGCGCCCGCGAGTTCATCGACTTCCTCCTCTCCCCGCAGGTGCAGGCCGACATCCCGGGCAGCATGTACATGTACCCGGTCCTGGAGGGGATCGAGCTGCCGCAGGAGTGGGCCGAGCACGCCCCGGTCGCCGAGCAGCCGCACGACGTCGACCCGGCGGCGATCAGCGAGAACCGCGACCGGTGGATCGAGACGTGGACCGAGATCGTCATCGGCTGACCGCAGCCACCCGCTCCGGGAGGAGGGGGTGGGCCGGCTCGGGCCGCACCCCCTCCCCCGGGGCGCTCCTGGCATGGGGGCTGGCGGCGGCGGTGCCGCTCGCCTTCCTCTCCGTCTTCTTCCTGTGGCCCGTGGCCACCATGGTCGGGCGGGGTTTCCTGCCCGACGGCGTCCCCGACCTCGGCGGGGTCGCCGAGGTGTTCTCCCGGCCGCGGACCTGGCGCGTCATCGGCATCACCGTCGGGCAGTCGCTCACCGCCACCCTCGTGGCGCTGCTCCTCGGCATCCCGGGCGCCTACGTGCTCTACCGCTGCCGCTTCCGCGGGCAGCGACTGGTGCGCGGATTCATCACCGTCCCCTTCGTGCTGCCCACCGTCGTCGTCGGCGTCGCCTTCCGGGCGCTGCTCGTCGAGACCGGCCCGCTCGGCTTCCTCGGCATCGACGGCACCTTCGCCGCCGTCGTCGCCGCCCTCGTCTTCTTCAACTACGCCCTCGTCGTGCGTACCGTCGGGGCGCTGTGGGAACGGCTCGACCCGCGCACCGAGGAGGCCGCCCGCAGTCTCGGTGCCTCCCCGTGGCGGGCGTTCCGCACCGTCACCCTGCCCGCGCTCACCCCGGCCGTCGTGTCCGCCGGGGCCGTCGTCTTCCTCTTCTGTGCGACGTCCTTCGGGCTCGTCCTCACCATGGGCGGCCTGCGCTACGGGACCATCGAGACCGAGGTGTGGATCCAGACCACCCAGTTCCTCGACCTGCGCACCGCCGCCGTCCTCTCGGTGCTCCAGCTGGTCGTGGTCGGCCTCGCGCTGCTCCTCGCCGCCCGGGCGCGCAGGCGTTACGACCGCTCCCTCCACCTGCGCACCGACCGCGCCACCAGCCGTCCGCTGCGCCTGCGCCGCCGCGCCGGCCGTGCGGGCAGCGACCTGGTCCCGACGGCGGTGACCGCCGCGGTCGTCCTCGGCCTGCTCGTCCTCCCGCTGGCCTACCTCGTCCTCGGCTCGCTGCGCGCACCCGAGGGCTGGGGTCTGGGCAACTACCGCCGCCTGGGCACGACGGGCGGGGCCAACGCGCTGACCGTCACGGTGTGGGAGGCGGCGGCCAACTCGCTGCGCGCCGCGGTGGACGCCACCGTCATCGCCGTCGTCGTCGGCACGCTCGTCGCCCTGGTCGTGTCCCGCCGCCCGCGGGCCGCGGGCGGCCGGCGGGTGCTCGGTGTGCTCGACGCCGTCTTCATGCTCCCGCTCGGGGTCTCCGCGGTGACCGTCGGTTTCGGGTTCCTCATCACGCTGGACAGCCCGCCGCTCGACCTGCGCGCCTCCCCGGTCATCGTGCCGATCGCCCAGGCGGTGGTCGCGGTGCCGATCGTCGTGCGCACGGTGCTGCCGGTGCTGCGCGCCATCGACCCGCGGCTGCGCGAGGCAGCCGCCGTGCTCGGTGCCTCCCCGGGGCGGGTGCTCGCCACCGTCGACGGCCCCTTCCTCGTGCGCGGGCTGGGCCTGGCGGTCGGGTTCGCCTTCGCGGTCTCGCTCGGTGAGTTCGGCGCCACCGCCTTCCTCGCCCGGCCGGAGACGCCGACGCTGCCGGTGGTGATCTTCCGCCTCATCGGGCGCCCGGGGGCGGAGAACTACGGGATGGCGCTGGCGGCCTCGGTCGTCCTGGCCGTGCTCACCGCCACCGTCATGATGCTCGCCGAACGGCTCCGAGGGGACAGGATGGGGACGTGGTGAACGGGCTGGAGATCCGCGACGTCGTCGTCACCTACCCCGGGGGGCCGACGGCGGTGGACGGCGTCACCCTCGACGTCCCGGCCGGGGAGGTGCTCGCCCTCCTCGGCCCGTCCGGCTGTGGCAAGTCGTCGCTGCTGCGGGCGGTGGCCGGGCTCGAGCCGCTCGCCGCGGGGGAGCTGCGCTGGGACGGGGAGGACATCTCCGGGCTGCCGGTCCACCGGCGCGGGTTCGGGCTCATGTTCCAGGACGGTCAGCTCTTCCCGCACCGCGACGTCGCCGGGAACATCGCCTACGGGCTCACCGCGCTGCCACGCCCCGAGCGGGCGCGCCGGGTCGAGGAGCTCCTCGACCTCGTGGGGCTGCGCGGTTACGGCGGCCGGGCGGTGACCACCCTGTCGGGAGGGGAGCAGCAGCGGGTCGCGCTCGCCCGCGCGCTCGCCCCCCGGCCGCGGCTCCTCCTGCTCGACGAGCCGCTCTCCTCGCTGGACCGCTCGCTGCGCGAGCACCTCGCCGGCGAGCTGCGCGACATCATCCACGCCGCGGGCACCACCGCCGTCTACGTCACGCACGACCAGGACGAGGCGTTCACCGTCGCCTCCCGCATCGCGGTGATGTCCCGCGGCCGGATCCTCCAGGCGGACACCCCCGAACGGCTGTGGCGGTCCCCGGTGAGCGAGCAGGTGGCCCGGTTCCTCGGCTACGGGCCGGTGGTCGACGCCGTCGCCGTCGACGGGCAGCTGCGCACCCCGCTCGGCGCCGTCCCCGCCCCGGTGCCGGTCGGCCCGAGGGAGCGGGTGCGGCTCGCCCTGGGGCCCCGTGCCCTCGTCGTCGACGACGCCGGCGCCCCGCTCCAGGTGAGCGGGTGGCGGGTACGCCGCGGCGAGCGCGAGCTCGACGTCACCCTGCCGGACGGGCAACCCGCAGTGGTCCGGCTCGCCGGCCGCCCGGACGACCCAGCCGTGCCGCAGACGGTGACCGTGGGCGTGGCCCCGGCCCACGTGGCCGTGCTGCCGGGAGGCTGAGGCGATGAACGAGCCGCTCATCCTGTTCTTCCTCCTCGCCCTGCTCATCGTGCCGGCGGTGCTCGTGGCCCGGTCGATGCGCCGCGTGGGGCGGGAGGCCCGCCGGGCCGAGCGGCTCCTGTACTGGGCCGCACCCCGCGGCTGGCAGCTGCGCGGCTCGGCTCCCGAGCTCGTGGGGCGCTGGCAGTGCCCGCCCTTCACCGCACCGGAGCGGTACGTCGACGACGGCCTCGTCGGCGAGTTCCACGGCCGGGAGGCGACCTCGCTGCGGCTGGAGACCCCGCCGCGCGTCTTCCACGTCTTCACCCTCGAGCTGCGCGCCGCGCTGCCGGTCGTCCAGGTGATGACCGACGGCGTGCCGGACCCGGACGTCGGGGAGGCCGGTGCCGCGTGGCTGCGCGAGCGGGCGCCGGAGGGGCTGTCCCTGCGCGTCGAGCGCGGCGTCGTCGTCGGCTGGCTCCCCGGGGAGCCGCTGCTCACCGAGCTCGACCGCTTCCTCGAGGTGCTCCTCGCGGTCGCCGAGCGGGTGGAGGCGCTCGAGCGATGACCGACCGCCCGAGCACGCTGACCTCCCGGGCAGACCCCGCCTCTTATTCCGCATCGAGGACTGGGTATTCCATCTGGCGGTAGTCGCTGCTACTCTCGGCGCCAACCTCACAGTGTGGCCTCGCCACGCGGGCGACGTGGCGTACCACCAGACCGGAAGGACCCGGGATGGATCGCAGCAACGTGCAGGCCCGCGGCACGCGCAACGTCGAGCTCCTCTCCGACGACGCCTACGCCATCCGCCTGCTGGAGCCCGCCCTCTACAACGAGGACCTCGCCCCCGTGCCGGCACAGAAACGCCGGTGGGGAGCGTTCGAGATCTTCAACGTCTGGACCAACGACGTCCAGTCGCTCGCCGGCTACACCCTGGCGGCGAGCCTGTTCATCACCGCCGGCATCAGCGGCTGGTACGTCTTCGCGGCGATCGTGCTGGCCGGCGCGGTCATCATGTTCCTCGTCAACCTCTCCGGCCGCCCCAGCGTGCACTACGGCGTGCCCTACGCCGTCATGGCCCGTACCCAGATGGGCGTCATCGGAGCCCGGTTCCCGGCCATCCTCCGCGGGATCGTCGGGATGTTCTGGTACGGCGCCCAGACCTACTTCGCCTCGACGGCGGTGGCGCTGGCGATCAACGCCGTGGTGACGACGGCGCCGACCGGGACGTTCCTCGGGATGAACCTCGTGGACTGGGTGTCCTACGTCATCGTCGCCGTCGTCCAGGTGGCGTTGTTCGTCCGCGGCATCGACTGGATCGCCAGGTTCCTCAACTTCGCCGGGCCCGCTGTCTACGTGGTCATGGTCCTCCTGCTCATCGCGATCTGGACCCAGGCCGGGGGTGAGTTGCTCAGCGGCGTCGGCACCCTCTTCGAGGGCGGCAAGACCGGGGGCGCGGCCGTGGCCGCCTTCTTCGGCGTGACCGGCACGATGATCGCCTACTTCGCCGCTGTGGTCGTGAACTTCGGCGACTTCGCCCGCTTCACCAAGTCGCTGCGGCACATGCGGCGGGGCAACTTCTACGGCCTGCCGGTGAGCCTGGCGTTCTTCACCTTCCTGTCCCTCTTCATCACCGCCGGCGCCTACATCGTCTACCAGGACGGGCAGGGTGACCCGCTGACCAACCCGGCCGACATCGTCGGGCAGGTCGGCAACCCCGCACTCACCGTCATCGCCGCGATCACCTTCTTCCTCGCCACCGTCGGGATCAACCTCGTCGCCAACTTCATCCCGCCGGCCTACGACCTGGCCAACCTCGTGCCCGCCCGGATCAGCTTCCGCACGGGCGGCTACATCACCGCCGCCATCGGGTTCGTCATCGGGGCGCTGTGGGTGGCCGTCATCGGGGAGATGGGGCTGCCCAAGTTCGTCGACACCCTCGGGGCGATCCTCGCCCCGCTCTACGGCATCCTCGTCACCGACTACTACATCCTGCGCAAGCGCCGGCTCGACCTGCAGCACATGTACTCCACCTCGCCGGACGGCATCTACTGGTTCACCCGCGGCTGGAACACCCGCGCGCTGCAGGCCGGCGGGCTCGCCGCCACCTTCTCCATCGCCGCCGTGTGGGTCCCGGCGCTCGCCGACCTCGGCGGCTACGCCTGGCTCATCGGCGCCGTCCTCGGCGGCCTGTTCCACTGGATCGCCATGCGCAACCACGTCATCGTCACCACCGGCAACGAGCACTGACACCTCCCCGGTGCGGGCGCGTGGGGGGCGCGCCCGCGCCAGGATGGGGCCATGAGCGACCACACGCCGTCCGACGAGCTCACCCTCGAGGCCGACACAGCGGCGCGAGCGCCGGCGGCACCGGTCCGCGCGGACTGGAACCCGCGCGGACCGTCGGTCCGGCGCGACCCGCTCGCCGCCTACGACGGGATGCGCGAGCACTGTCCCGTCGCACTCGGCGCGAGCGGGGCGTGGACCCTCTTCTCCCACGCCGACGTCACCCGCGCCGCCCTCGACGACCGCACCTTCTCCAACGCCGTCTCCCGCTTCCTCCAGGTGCCCAACGGGCTGGACGGCCCCACCCACACCGCCTACCGCGCCGTCATCGAGCGCTACTTCACCCCCGAGCGGGTCGCCGCCGTGGCCCCGGAGGTGGAACGGGTGGCCCGCGACCTCGTGGCCGAGCTCGAGGTCCCCGGCCCGGTCGACGCCGTCGTCCTGGGCTCACGGTTCGCGGTGCGGGCACAGTGCGCCTGGCTGGGCTGGCCCGCCGACCTGGAGGAGGAGCTGCTCCGGTGGATGGTGGACAACCACGCCGCCACCCGGTCCCGCGACCGGGCCCGGACGGCGGAGGTCGCCCACCGCTTCGACGCCATCATCCGGTCGCTGACCGACGCCCGCCGGCGCGCCGGGCCCGACGCGCCCGACGACGTCACAGGCGAGCTCGTCCGCGACCGCGTCGAGGGACGCCCGCTCACCGAGGAGGAGATCGTCTCGATCCTGCGGAACTGGACCGGCGGGGACCTCGGGTCGATGGCGTTGTGCGCGGGCATCGTGCTGACCTACCTCGCCGACCACCCCGACGTGCAGGCGCACGTGCGCGCCGGGCTGTCGGACCGGGAGCTGGACGCGGTGCTCGACGAGATCCTGCGCATCGACGACCCGTTCGTCGTCAACCGGCGCATCACCACCCAGGCCGTCACCGTCGGCGGCCGGGAGATCGCGGCCGGGGAGCGGGTCTTCCTCAACTGGACCTCGGCGAACCGGGACCCGGCGCTCTTCACGGACCCGGACACCTTCGACCCCGAGCGCAACGCCCCCTACAACCTCGTGTGGGGCATCGGGAAGCACGTGTGTCCCGGCCGGCCGCTCGCCACCCTCGAGCTGCGGCTGCTCGTCCGGGCCGTCCTCACCGCCACGACCGCGGTGGAGCCCGACCCCGGCCGGCCGCGGCAGCGCGGCCTGCCGCCCGTCGGCGGCTTCACCGCCGCCCCGCTGCACCTGCGGTGACCGACGGCGACACGACGGCGGCAGGTCGCGGAGCGCGCCCGGACTCTGAGACGCTAGAGGTCGGCACCTGACGGAAGGGAGTGGTCGTGCTCGGACTGCCCGACGGCGTGCGCGTGCTGCTGTTCGACCTCGACGGCGTCCTCACGCAGACGGCGGCGCTGCACACCCGCGCGTGGACGGAGACCTTCGACGACTTCCTGCGGGAGCACTCCCACCACACCGGGGAGCCCTTCGTCCCCTTCGACCCGGTCGCCGACTACGCCACCTACGTCGACGGCAAGCGCCGCATCGACGGGGTGCGCGACTTCCTCGGCAGCCGGGACATCACCCTGCCGCGCGGGAAGCCCACCGACGGCCCCGAGCGGATGACGCTCAACGGCGTCGGGAACCGCAAGAACGAGCGGGTCCTGCAGCTCATGCGGGACGAGGGCGTCGCGGTGTACCCGGGCTCGGCCCGCTACCTGGAGGCGGCCCGCGCCCACGACCTGCCCTGCGCCGTCGTCTCCTCCAGCGCCAACGCCGCGCTCGTCCTGGACGTCACCGGCCTGGAGTCGCAGATCGACGTGCTCGTCGACGGCTCCCTGGCACACGCCCTGGGCCTGCCCGGCAAGCCCGCCCCCGACACCTTCCTCGAGGCGGCCCGCCGCCTGGGGGTCCGCCCCGGCGAGGCCGCGGTCTTCGAGGACGCGCTGGCCGGTGTGGAGGCCGGGCGGGCCGGGAACTTCGGCTACGTCGTCGGCGTCGACCGCATCGGGCAGGCCGAGGCGCTGCGGGCGGCCGGTGCCGACGTCGTCGTCTCGGACCTGGAGGAGCTGCTGTGAGCGAGCCGACGCTGCCCGTCGAGCCGTGGTGCGTCCGCGAGCAGGGCCTGGACCTCGACACCCTGGCCCAGATGGAGTCCCTCTTCGCGCTGTCCAACGGGCACCTCGGGCTGCGCGGCAACCTCGACGAGGGTGAGCCCGTCGCCCAGCAGGGCACCTACCTGTCCGGGTTCTTCGAGCTCCACCCGCTGCCCTACGCCGAGGGCGGCTACGGGTACCCGGAGTCCGGCCAGACCATCGTCAACGTCACCAACGGCAAGCTCATCCGGCTGCTCGTCGACGACGAGCCCTTCGACATGCGTTACGGGCAGGTGGTGTCCCACGAGCGGGTGCTCGACTTCCGTGCGGGCACGCTGCGCCGGGAGACGGAGTGGATCTCCCCGGCCGGGCGTCACGTCATCGTGCGCTCCACCCGGTTGGTCTCCTTCGTCCACCGCGCCATCGCCGCGATCGAGTACGAGGTCGAGCCGGTGGACGGTCCGGCGCGGCTCATCGTCCAGTCCCAGCTCGTCACCAACGAGGAACCGCCGGAGGTCGACAGCGCCGACCCGCGCGTCGCCGCAGCACTGCAGGACCCGCTCGTCGCCGTCGGGCAGGACGTCGAGCAGGACGGCGCCATCCTCATCCACCGCACCCGCGCCAGCGAGCTCACCATGGCCGCCGGGATGGACCACGTCGTGGAGTGCGCCGGACAGTACGAGGTGGAGCACGAGGCCCGGGAGGACTGGGCACGCACCACCGTCGTCACCGTGGTCCAGCCCGGCCAGACGCTCCGGCTGGTCAAGTACATCGGCTACGGCTGGTCCGCCACCCGCAGCCCGCACGCGCTGCGGGACCAGGTCGCCGCGGCGCTGACCAGCGCCCGGTACGCCGGCTGGGACACCCTCGTCCTGCAGCAGCGCGAGTACCTCGACAACTTCTGGGCCACCGCCGACGTCGAGGTCGACGGCGACCCGATCCTCCAGCAGGCGGTGCGCTTCGGGCTCTTCCAGGTGCTCTCCGCCGGCGCCCGGGCCGAGCGGCGCGCCATCGGCGCCAAGGGCCTGACCGGGACGGGGTACAGCGGGCACACCTTCTGGGACATCGAGGGCTTCGTGCTGCCCGTCCTCATCATGACCCACCCGGAGGCGGCCGCCGACTCGCTGCGCTGGCGAGCATCCACGCTCCACCTCGCCAAGGCCCGCGCCGCCGCCCTCGGGCTGCAGGGCGCCGCGTTCCCGTGGCGCACCATCCGCGGCGAGGAGACCTCGGCGTACTGGCCGGCGAGCACGGCGGCCTTCCACATCAACGCCGACATCGCCCGCGCCTTCGAGTACTACCGGCTGAGCACCGGCGACGAGAGCCTGGAGCGGGAGTGCGGGGTGGAGGTGCTCGTCGAGACGGCGCGGCTGTGGGTCTCCCTGGGTCACCACGACCGCGAGGGGGTCTGGCACGTCCAGGGCGTGACCGGGCCGGACGAGTACACCGCCGTCGTGGACTGCAACGTCTTCACCAACCTCATGGCCGCCCGCAACCTGCGGGCCGCCGACGAGGCGTGCGAGCGCCATCCCGACCTCGCCGCGGCCTTCGGGGTGGACGACGAGGAGCGCAGGGCGTGGCGGGCCGCTGCCGACGCCGTCCACATCCCCTACGACGCCGAGCTCGGCGTCCACCCGCAGTGCACCGGCTTCACCCGGTACGGCGAGTGGGACTTCCACGCCAACACCAAGTACCCGCTCATGCTCCACGCCCCGTACTTCCAGCTCTACCGCAAGCAGGTGGTCAAGCAGGCCGACCTCGTGCTCGCGATGCACTGGTGCGGTGAGGCCTTCACCGCGAAGGACAAGGCCTGGAACCTCGACTACTACGAGCGGCGCAACGTACGCGACTCGTCCCTGTCGGCCTGCACCCAGGCGGTCATGTGTGCGGAGGTCGGGCACCTGGAGCTGGCGCACGCCTACCTCCACGAGGCGGCCCTCGTCGACCTGCGCGACCTCCAGGGCAACACCAGCCAGGGGCTGCACATGGCCTCCCTCGCCGGCACGTGGACGGCGCTCGTCGACGGCCTGGGGGGCCTGCGCGAGGGCGGGGAGCGGCTGCGCGTCGCCCCGGCCCTGCCCGAGGGCATCGACCGGCTCGCCTTCCGGGTACTGTGGCGCGGCATGACGCTCAAGGTGGAGGCCGACCACGAGACCGTGACGTGCACGCTGCTCGGCCACGACGGGGAGGAGCTGCCGATCCGCGTGTACGACGAGGACGTCGTCGTCCGGATGGGGGAGCCGGTGACCCGCCCGGTGCGGGTGACCGAGCCGCTCCTGCCGGAGCCGCCCCAGCCACCGGGCCGTGCGCCCCGGCCCGCCGGACGGATGCCCCTCCAGCTCGCCCGGAGCGCCGAGTGAGCGCCCCCGGCGAGGAGGCCGCGCTCGCCGCCATGACCGCGGCGGGACTGGAGCACCTCGTCACCCGGCACGGCCGGGTGCGCAGCCTGGAGGAGGCCGCCGCCGCGCGCGGCGTCGAGCCCGCGGCGATCATCAAGACCCTCGTCGTGCGACGCGCCGAGGACGACTACCTCTTCGTCCTCGTCCCCGGCGACCGGACCATCTCGTGGCCCAAGCTGCGCGCCCTGCTCGGGGTGAGCCGCCTGTCGATGCCCGACGCCGCCACCGCCAAGGACGTCACCGGCTACGAGCGGGGGACGATCACCCCGTTCGGCGCGCTGCGCGCCTGGCCGGTCATCGCCGACGCGACCATGCACGGCACGGTGTCCATCGGCGCCGGCGCGCACGGTGTCGCCGCCACCGTGGACGCCGCGGACCTCGTCGCCGCGCTCGACGCGCAGGTCGCCGACATCACCGACCCCGCGTAGACCGACGGCGCGAGGCCCGGCGACCACCTGCGCCGGATGTGCAGGAACGCGGCCCTCCGACGCCCGACCGGTGGGACGATGGAGTCCCCGTGATGGGAGGCAGGCCATGGCGATCGAGGTGCTCGGGCCCCGGGCGTGCCGGCGGCTGCTCGCCGAGGTGCCCGTGGGCTGGCTCGCCCACTGCGAGGACGGCGTGGTCCACATGAAGCCCGTGAACTTCACCGTCCACGAGGCCGAGGTGGTGGTGCGCAGCGCCTACGGCGAGACGCTCACCGCCGTCGTCCAGGGGCAGCAGCTGACCCTCGGGGCCGGCTCCTTCGACGAGACGACGCGCACCGGCTGGTCCGTCGTCGTCACCGGCCGGGCCCGCCTCCTGGGTGCCGACCTCGTCAACCCCGGTGTGTCGACCGAGGAGGGGTGGGCCGGGTTCACCGACACGGTGGCGATCGCGGTGCCGCTGACCACCGTCACCGGCCGCCGCGTCGGCCCCGACACGATCGGCCGGGGCCCCGGCGGGTCTACTGGAGCAGCGTCCGGTCGTCCAGCTCGGCGCCCTTGACCTGCTCGAAGGCCCGCAGCAGGTCCTGCACCGTCGCCCGCTGCTTGCGCTCCCCGGCGATGTCCACGACGACCTTGCCGTCGTGCATCATGATGAGCCGCGTCCCCACCCGCAGCGCCTGCTCCATGTTGTGCGTGACCATGAGGGTGGTGAGGTGGTGGCGCTCGACGGCCTCGGCGGTGAGCCGGGTGATGAGCTCGGCCCGCTGCGGGTCCAGCGCCGCGGTGTGCTCGTCGAGGAGGAGGATCTTCGGCTCGCTGAACGTCGCCATGAGCAACGACAGCGCCTGCCGCTGGCCGCCGGAGAGCAGGCCGACCTTCATCTTCAGCCGGTCCTCCAGCCCGAGCTCCAGGGAGGCGAGCTCGGTGCGGAAGAACTCCCGCTTGGCCCGGGTGACGCCGAGCCGCAGCCCCCGAGGCTTGCCCCGCTGGTAGGCGATAGCGAGGTTCTCCTCGATCGTCATGTCCGGCGCGGTGCCGGCCAGCGGGTCCTGGAACACCCGCCCGATGTGGGCGGCCCGGCGGAAGTCCGGCAGCCGCGTCACGTCGGCACCGTCCACCGTCACCGTCCCGGCGTCCGGCGGCAGCTTTCCGGCGATGACGTTGAGCATCGTCGACTTCCCGGCCCCGTTGGACCCGATGACCGTGGTGAACTCCCCGGGCGCGAGCCGCAGCGAGATGCCCTGGAGGGCCAGGCGCTCGTTCGGCGTGCCGGCGAAGAACGTCTTGCTCACGTCGGTGAGCTCGAGCATGTCACGCACCTCCCGTCGTCGAGGTCGTGGCGGCGGTCCGCCGCAGCGAGCGCAGGGCGCCCACCCGGCGGAACACGCCCCACTTCGGCAGCACCAGGGCGACGACGACGAGCACGGCGGAGATGAGCTTCATGTCGTTGGCGTCGAGCCAGCTCACCCCCAGGGCGACCTGGATCGCCACCCGGTACAGCACCGAGCCGAGCACGACGGCCAGCGTGGAGATGACGATGAGCCGCGAGCCGAAGACCGCCTGGCCGAGGATGACCGAGGCCAGGCCCGCGATGATGAGCCCGATCCCCATCGAGATGTCGGCGAAACCCTGGTACTGCGCGATGACCGCCCCGCTCAGCCCGACGAGCCCGTTGGACAGCGCCAGCCCGAGAATCTTCGTCCGGTCGGTGTTGACACCGAAGCTGCGGATCATCTCCTCGTTGTTGCCGGTGGCCTGCAGGGCGAGCCCGGTGTCGGTGTGGAGGAACCAGTCCAGGACCAGCTTCACCAGCAGCGCCAGCACGGCGAAGATCGCGATCGCCACCGCGCCGCCGAGCAGCCCGTTCTCCCGCAGCGGGGTGATGAGGGTCTCCTCGCGCAGCAGCGGCACGTTGGCCTTGCCCATGATGCGCAGGTTGATCGAGTAGAGCCCGATCTGGGTGAGGATGCCGGCGAGCAGCGGGTTGATCCCGCCCTTGGTGTGGAGCAGCCCGGTGATGACGCCGGCGACCAGCCCGACGACGCCCGCAGCGAGCGTCGCCAGGGCCGGGTGCGTGCCCTCGACGATCAGGACGGCCGCGGTCGCGGCACCCGCGGTGAAGCTGCCGTCGACCGTGAGGTCCGGGAAGTTGAGGATCCGGAAGGTCAGGTAGACCCCCAGCGCCATCACCGCGTAGATGAGGCCGAGCTCGACTGCTCCGATCATGTGCGGTCCAGGTGCTACTCGATGACGGTGTCGGCGCGCTCGAGCAGGTCGGCGGGGATCTCCACGCCCATCCGCTCGGCGGCCGCCGGGTTGACGATGAGGAGGAACTCGGACTGCTCCTCGATCGGCATCTCGGCCGGGTCCGCGCCCTCCAGGAGGATGCGGACGGCCATCTCACCGGTCTGGTAGCCGAGCTGCTCGTAGTCGATGCCGTAGGTCGCGATGCCGCCGCGCTCCACGCTGTCGCCCTCGCCGACGACGACGGGCAGGGACTTGGACTCGGCGACCTGGAGCAGCGACTCGAGGGCCGAGACGACGGTGTTGTCGGTGGGCACGTAGAAGGCGTCGACGTCGAGGGAGTCGGCGGCCTGCTGCACCTCACCGGAGTTCGTCACGGTGGCGAGCTCGATCTCCACCCCGAGCTCGGCGGCGGCCTCCTCGGCGAGCGCGACCTGGATCTCGGAGTTCACCTCGCCGGAGCTGTAGACGATCCCGATGCTCTCGGCGTCGGGAGCCAGCTCCATGACAAGCTCGAGCTGCTCGGCGACCGGGTTGAGGTCGCTGGTGCCGGTGACGTTGCCACCAGGAGCCTCCCAGCTGTCCACCAGCCCCGCCTCCTGCGGCTCGGTGACCGCGGTGATGAGGATCGGCACGTCGGTGATCGTCTGCGCCACGGCCTGCGCCGTCGGGGTGGCGACGGCGAGGATGAGGTCGTGGTCGGCCGAGGCGAAGCCGTTGGCGATGGAGATCGCCGTCGTCTGGTCGCCCTGGGCGTTCTGCTCGTCGTACTCGACGTCGAGGCCGGCGTCGGCGAGCGCGGCCTTGAAGCCGTCCCGCGCGGCGTCCAGCGAGGGGTGGGAGACGATCTGGGTGATGCCGATGGAGTAGGTCTGGGCCTCCTCGCCCGAGCCGCCCGTCGCGGTCTCGGTCGCGCCGTCGGTCGGGTCGTCCGAGCCGCCGCCGTCGCCGTTCCCGCAGGCGGCGAGGAGGAGGGCGGAGGTGGCCAGGGCAACACCGGCCAGGCGGAGGGATGAGCGCTTCATTGGGGGTCCTTCCTGGGGCACAAGACGCGGAGGTGTCCGAGGGTACTGGACCCGCTCGCCTGTCGAGCGCGACATCTCACGGCTCGGTAGGGCCAGGGCGGTGGCCGCACATGGGCGCACGGGCGGCACGGTCCGGACCGGCCCGGTAGGTTGCCCGTCATGGTGGGCTACCGGTACCTCGGCAACAGCGGGTTCAAGATCTCCGAGATCGTCTACGGCAACTGGCTCACCCACGCCTCCCAGGTGGAGAACGAGGTCGCGGTGCGCTGCGTGCGCGCCGCGTTGGACGCCGGCATCTCGAGCTTCGACACCGCCGACACCTACGCCAACACGCGGGCCGAGGAGGTGCTCGCCGACGCGCTCGCCGGGGTGCCGCGCCACGAGCTGGAGATCTTCACCAAGGTGTACTTCCCGATCGGGCGGATGGGGCCGAACGACACCGGGCTCTCGCGCAAGCACGTCATGGAGGGCATCCACGGCTCGCTGCGCCGCCTGCGCACCGACTACGTCGACCTCTACCAGGCCCACCGGTACGACGTGGAGACGCCGCTGGAGGAGACGATGCAGGCCTTCGCCGACGTCGTCCGGCAGGGCAAGGCGCTGTACATCGGGGTCTCGGAGTGGCCGGCGGACAAGCTCCGCGAGGGCCATGCCCTGGCCCGTGAGCTGGGGTTCCAGCTCGTCTCCAACCAGCCGCGCTACTCGATGATCTGGCGGGTCGTCGAGGCGGAGGTGGTCCCGGCGTCGCGTGAGCTGGGGATCGGCCAGATCGTCTTCTCCCCGGTCGCGCAGGGCATCCTCACCGGCAAGTACCTGCCGGGCGCTCCCGTCCCGGAGGGCTCGCGGGCCGCGGACACCAAGGGCGGGGCCCGGTTCATCGAGCGCGACCTGCACGACGACGTCCTGCTCACCCGGGTCCAGCAGCTGCGACCCGTCGCCGAGGAGCTCGGGCTCACCATGGCGCAGCTCGCCGTGGCCTGGGTGCTGCAGAACGACAACGTCTCCGCCGCGATCATCGGCGCCTCCCGCCCGGAGCAGGTGGCCGAGAACGTCGCGGCCTCCGGGGTGCAGCTGCCCGCCGAGGTCATGTCGCGGATCGACGAGATCCTCGGTGACTCGGTGGTGCGCGACCCGGCGCTGACGAACGTGCCGAAGGGCCGCTACGCCTAGCTCGCCACCCGCTGCGCCAGCCGGTCGAGCAGCGCGCGGCCCCAGGCGCGGGCCCGCTCCTCCTCGCCGGGGGCGAGGGGGCCGTGGACGCCGTGGACCGCGAAGTGCTCCACCGGGGCGACGACCGGGACGCCACGGCGGCGCAGCCGGCGGACGACGGCGCGGGCGGCACTGCCGGGGAGCCGGGACTCCAGGGTGCGGGTGTCGAACACCGCCACCGGCGGGGTCGCCGCCGTCGCGCCGTCCAGCCACTCGCGGATCCCGCGCGGGGAGGCCTCGGGGAGGCCGGCCTGCTCCAGCGCCTCGCGGCGCGAGTCGGACCGGCTGAGCCCGAGCACGTGCGTCGGTGCCCCGATGACGAGCAGGTGGGCGCGCAGCTCGCCGATCGGGGGCGCCTGCTCGATGTCGAGCAGCCCGACCTCCGCGCAGGGGACCAGCCCTTCCGCCACCGCCCGGGCCACCCGGCCCGTGTTCCCGAAGTGCGACTCGTACACGACGAGGACCTTCACCGTCATCACCTCACCCCCATGACACCAGCGGGGGCGGGCGGGAACACGGGCCCGAGGTCCCGGGCCGCGCGGTGGACGTGGCCCGGGCGTGGGCACGCGCGTGGGAACGCCAGGCTGTCGGGCGGAGCCGGGTGAGACCCGCGTGAGGCCCGGGCCACGCCGTGGCCCGGGGCTACTCGATGACGGTGTCGGCGCGCTCGAGGAGCTCGGCGGGGATCTCCACGCCCATCCGCTCGGCGGCCGCCGGGTTGACGATGAGGAGGAGGTCGGCGAACGTCTCGACCGGCATCTCGGCGGGGTCGGCGCCCTCCTGGAGGATGCGCAGGGCCATCTCGCCGGTCTGGTAGCCGAGCTTCTCGTAGTCGACGCCGTAGGTGGCGATCGCCCCCCGCCCGACACTCTCGCCGTCGGCGGTGACGAGCGGGACGGACCGGCTCTCGGCGACCTGGAGCAGCGACTCGAAGGCGGCGACGACGGTGTTGTCGGTGGGCATGAAGTAGGCGTCGACGTCGAGGGACTCGGCGGCCTGCTGCACCTCGCTGGAGTTCGTCACGGTGGCGACCTCGATCTCGAAGCCCAGCTCCGCCGCGGCCTCGCGGGCCATCTCGACCTGGATCTCGGAGTTCACCTCGCCGGAGCTGTAGACGATCCCGACCGTCTCGACGTCGGGGGCGAGCTCGGTGATGAGGCCGAGCTGCTCGTCCACCGGGTTGAGGTCGCTGGTGCCGGTGACGTTGCCGCCCGGCGCCTCCCAGCTGTCCACCAGCCCGGCCTCCTGCGGCTCGGTGACCGCGGTGAACAGGACCGGGATGTCGGTGATCGCCTGGGCGGCGGCCTGTGCCGTGGGCGTGGCGATGGCGAGGACGAGGTCGAGGTCGGCGGAGGCGAAGCCGTTGGCGATGGAGATCGCCGTGGGCTGGTCGCCCTGGGCGTTCTGCTCGTCGAACTCCACGTCGACTCCGGCGTCGGCGAACGCCGCCTTGAACCCCTCGCGGGAGGCGTCGAGCGAGGGGTGGGCGGCGATCTGCATGATCCCGATGGAGTAGGTCTGCTGCTCCTCGCCGCCGGCCCCCGGGCCGTCCGTGCCGTCGGTGTCCGAGCCGCCGTCACCGCAGGCGGACAGGAGGAGGGCGGAGGCGGCGAGGGCGGCGCCGGCGAGTCGGAGGGATGAACGCTTCATCGGGGTCCTTCCAGGGGCCTACGTCGGTCGTGGGCGAGGCTACTGGAACGCCCGGCGTCCCGAGGACGGCATTCCGGCCCTCGGGCCGCGGTCCCGCTGCACCGGGTGCGGTCCGCACGGGCTCGGCACGTCCGCCACCCGGCCCGGGGCGAACGGGCCGATCGCTCGGTGCCGGCGCCGGTGACCCGGTCCCGTGACGGCGGTACCGTGCCGGGAACGGACAGGAGGGTCACCATGCCGATCGAGCCCGACACCAAGGACTGGACGTGGGTGCTGGAGCGTCGCTGCCCGGACTGCGGCACCGAGGCCGCCGCCCACTCCCCGGCGACGGTCCCCGACGTGCTGCGCGACGCCGTCGTGCGCTGGGAGGCGGTGCTGCGCCGCCCGGACGTCGCCCGGCGCCCCGACGACTCGACGTGGTCGCCGCTGGAGTACGCCGCCCACGTGCGGGACGTCTGCGCCGTCTTCCACGCCAGGCTCGGGCTCATGGTCAGCCAGGACCGCCCGACGTTCCCGGACTGGAACCAGGACGCCGCCGCCGTCGAGGGTGCCTACGGCCGGCAGGACCCCGAGGTGGTCGCCGCCGAGCTGGCCGCCGACGCCCGGGCGCTCGCCGACGCCTTCGCCGCCGTGCCCGCGGACGCGTGGGAGCGCAGCGGCGTGCGGGGCGACGGCGCCACCTTCACCGTGCGGACGCTGGCCGGGTACTTCGTCCACGACCTCCTGCACCACCTGCACGACGTCGGCGGCTGAGTCACCCGGCCCGCACGAGCAGGACGACGACGTTGCCGAGTGCGATGACCAGCGCGGCGTAGAACGGCGCCCGTCCGGGCCGGCCGAGACCGACCACGGCGAGCAGGCCGGCCCCCGCCAGCACCGCCCACCCCCAGACCGGTGTCGGACCCGCCGGCCCGAGCACCGCCACCCCGGTCCCGGTGAGGAGGACGGCGACGGCGAGCACCCCCGCCGCCCGTGCCCCGAGCCGGTGGGGGAGCCCGCGGACGCCCGTGGCGGCGTCGTCGGCCAGGTCCGGCAGGACGTTGACGACGTGTGCCCCCGCGCCGAGCAGGGCGCCGACCGCGGCCATCCACCACGGCGGCCAGAGCGGTGGGTCGAGCGCGAGCCGGGGCACCGCGGGCAGCGCCCCGAACGCCACGACGTACGGCAGCCACGACAGGACCGTGGACTTCAGGCCGAGGTTGTAGGCCCAGCCGCTCGCGACGAGCACGAGATGGGTGAGCGCCGCGGCCGCGCCGAGGGTCAGCGAGAGCGCGACGCACGCCACCACCGCCACCCCGAGCGCCGCCGTCGCCCTCCCGGTCGTGAGCGTCCCCGTCGCGAGCGGCTTGTCGCTCCGGCCGACGGCACGGTCCCGGGGGGCGTCGAGGAGGTCGTTGGACCAGCCGATGGACAGCTGGCCCGCCAGCACGGCCCCGCCGACGAGCACCGTGCGCACCCCGTCGAG
>NZ_CALGNQ010000271.1 GCF_937958535.1 uncultured Georgenia sp.
CCGATCACCCCGCACAGCGAGACCGCCACCGAGGCGAGCAGCACCGAGACGAGGATGAGCCCGACCCGCACCACGGTGACGTTGACGCCCAGGGAGCGGGCGGCGTCGTCGCCGGCGAAGGCGATGGCGTTCATGTCCTTGGCGAACCACAGGAGCACCGGCAGGAGCACGACGACGACGGCGCTCATCACCTGCACCTCGGTCCACGAGGCGTCGTTCACCGAGCCGAGCGTCCAGCGCACGATCGCCTGCAGGGTGTTCTCGTTGGCGACGTACTGCAGGCCCGCGGTCAGCGCCTCGAAGAGCTGGGTGACCGCGATGCCGAGGAGCAGGAGCGTGGCCACCGCCATCTTCCGCGCGGACGCCAGTCCGAGGACGAGCATGGTGACCAGCCCGGCCGCGACGAGCGCGGAGAAGATGACCACCGGGTTGGACGACGCGACCCCGCCCCCGCCGAGGAGGATCGCCAGCGAGGCGCCGAACGCCGCGGCGGGGGAGACCCCGAGGGTGAACGGGCTGACGAGCGGGTTGCGCAGCAGCCCCTGCATCACCGCACCGGCCACCGACAGCCCGGCGCCCGCGGTGAGCGCGAGCAGCGCACGGGGCAGGCGCAGGTCGCTGACGATGTTGTAGGACTGGACGAAGTCGGGCTCGATCGTGCCGCCCGCGACGCGCAGCCACAGGATGCGCATGGCCTCACCGACGGAGACCCCGCTGGTACCCACCGCCGTCGAGCCCGCGACGACGAGGAGGGTGAGCACCGCGGCGACGGCGAGGACGAGCAACCGGTGGTTGCCCAGCGCCCTCCGCAGCCCGCGCGTGCGCTCGCCCGCCTCGGCGTGGACGTCGTCGGGCAGCCGGCCGGCGGGACGCTCGGCGACGGCGGTGGCGGTGCGTGGGCTCACCGGGCACCGCCTGCGGCGATGTAGGGCGCCTCGCCCGGGTAGTCGGTGACGCCCTGGAACTCGGTGGCCCAGCGCTCGAGGTAGTCGGCGGGGTCGATGTCGGCGAACTCCTCCGGGTGCAGCCACTTGGCGAGGTAGGCGGTGCCGATCGCCTTGGACAGGCCCGACGTCGCCCAGCCGTTGGTCACGTAGACCTCCCCCTCCGCGACGGCGGTGATGCTCGACCAGCCCGGGCGGGCCGGGATCTCGGCGACGATCGCGGCGACCTCGTCCGCGCCGTACGGCTCGGCCGACGGGGGCATCTCGTGGACGATGACGGCCGGGTCGCGCTCGACGACGGCCGCCGGGTCGACGGTGATCTCGTGCTGGGCGTCGCCGCCGGTGATGTCACCGAAGACGTTGGTGCCGCCGGCGCCGGTGATGACCTGGTCGAAGCCGGAGCCGGGCAGCGCGGTGATGTAGGGCTGGTCGGTCTCCCAGTACACCGGGACGGGCTCGGTGCCCGCGACCCGCTCGGCGACGGTGGTGACGATCTCGTCGTGGAACGCCCGGACCTCCTCGGCGGCCTCCGGCTCACCGAAGACCTCCCCGAGGATGTCGATGGTCTCGCCGAAGACGTCGACGTCCCACGCGGAGACGACGACGACCGGGATGTCGAACTCCTCGAGCCGTTCGGAGGCCTCCTGCCAGGCGCCGTTGCGCGGGATGATCGCGACGTCGGGGTCGAGGGCGACGATCGCCTCGTAGTTCAGCTCTCCGATGCTCTCCCCGACGATGTCCTCCTCGGTGAACCCGAGGTAGGGCGCGCGCTGGACGGTGCCGCGGTCGACGCCGACGACGCGGTCGCCCGCGCCGATGGCCTGGACGAACTCGTTGTTGTAGGACAGCGTGACCACGGCGCGGTCCACCGGGCCGTCGATGGTCACCTCGCGGTCCTGGTCGTCGAGGACGGTGATCTCGCCGGACGCCGTGGTGGTGTCGGCGGTCCGGCCGGTGTCGGTGTCGCCGGCGTCCGCCACGTCGACCTGGCCGCACGCGGCGAGGGTGAGCGCCGAGGCGAGCAGGGTGGCAGTGAGGACGGTGCGCTTCATCGGGTGTCTCCGGTCGTGCGGTGGGGAGCAGGGCTCCCGTCGGGACGTGAGCTGTCGGTGGGAAGTGGGCTGTCGGTGCGGCTGGGGGC
>NZ_CALGNQ010000272.1 GCF_937958535.1 uncultured Georgenia sp.
GTCGCCCGCATCTCCTACGGACCCACCACCCAGCGGGTCGCGCTCACCGCGCTGCAGGACGTGGCCAAGAGCCTCTACGCCGACGGCGTGATCCCGGAGTCCACGCGCGCGCTGAACTGACGTCGACACAACGGCCACGCACGGTCTGGGCCCGGACGCGGACGGACTCGGGGGGAGCGGTGCACGACCTGGAGTGGAGCGGCGAGGTCGTCGAGTGGCGAGGACCTGCGCCGTACTACTTCGTGCTCGCCCCGCCCGCCGAGGCCGAGTGGCTCACCGACGTCATGCCGGACGTGACCTACGGCTGGGGCATGGTCCCCGTGCACGTGCGGATCGGCGCCACCGAGTTCACCACGGCGATGTGGCCGCGGCAGGGGACCTTCTGGCTCCCGCTCAAGGACGCGGCCCGCCAGGCCGAGGAGATCGAGCCCGGGGACGTCGTGAGGGTGCGGGTGTCCGTGCGCGACTGGTGAGCGCGGACGCCCGTCCGCTGCCGGCCGCCGGCCGCGGCACTCCCGCGCGGTCACGTCAGGAGGCGTGCACTCCCTCACGGAGGTGGGCGGCCAGGAACCGACCGGTCACGCTCCCCGCGTCGCGGGCGATCCGCTCCGGCGTCCCGACGGCGACGATCCGCCCACCCGCCGCACCGCCGCCCGGACCCATGTCGATGACGTGGTCGGCGTTGGCGATGAGGTCGAGGTCGTGCTCGATGACGATGACGGTGGCACCCCGGTCGGTGAGCCGCTCGAGCACGGTGAGCAGGGTGCGTACGTCGAGGGGGTGCAGGCCCACGCTCGGCTCGTCGAGGACGAAGACGGCGTCGGACTGGTCGCGGTGGAGCTGGGTGGCGAGCTTGAGCCGCTGCGCCTCCCCGCCGGACAGGGCCGGGGTGTCCTCACCGAGGGTGAGGTAGCCGAGCCCGAGGTCGGCCAGCGCCCGCAGGCGCCGCTGCACCTTCGGGATGTCACCGACGACGTCGAGCGCCTCGGCCACGGTGAGCCCGAGCAGGTCGGGCAGCGACAGGCCGCCCCGCCGGACCTCGCTCGCCTCCGGGGCGTAGCGCGATCCGCCGCAGTCGGGACAGGGGATGTCGACATCGGGGAGGAACTGGACGTCGAGGGACACCTGGCCCGTGCCCTGGCAGCGCGGGCAGGCCAGCGACCCGGTGTTGTAGGAGAAGTCGGAGGCGGTCAGGCCGCGGCGCCGGGCGCCGTCCGTGGCGGCATAGGCCTTGCGCAGGTCGTCGTAGACGCCGGAGTAGGTGGCGACGGTGGAGCGCACGTTGATCCCGATCGGCGTCGCGTCGACCGTGTGCACCCGCCGGATCCCGGGTGCGTCGACCGACCGCACGTGCGCAGGAAGACGGCGTGCGCCGTCGTCGTCCGCCGCGAGGGAGGCCAGTGCGGGAACGAGGGACTCCAGGACGAGGGTGGTCTTGCCCGAGCCCGACACCCCCGTGACGGCGACGAGCCGCCCCCGCGGGATGTCGACCTCCAGCGGGTGGACGGTGTGGATCGCGCCGGTGGCGAGCCGGATGCGACCGGCGTCGACCATCGCCTCCTCCGTGGCGCGCTCGCGTACGACGACGGGTTCCTCGCCGGTGAGGAAGCCGCTGAGCAGCGAGTCGGGGTGACGGGCGAGGTCGGCGGCGGTGCCCTGGGCGACGATGCGGCCGCCGTCGGCGCCCGAACCGGGTCCGATCTCGACGATCCACGAGGCCTCGCGCAGGATCTGGACGTCGTGGTCGACGAAGACCACGGAGTTGCCGTCGGCAAGCAGGTCGTGCATGACGCCGAGCAGACCCTCGACGTTCGAGGGGTGCAGGCCGATCGACGGCTCGTCGAGCACGTAGAGGACCCCGGTCGTGCGGTTACGGACGGCGCGGGCGAGCTGGACGCGTTGGCGCTCGCCGGTGGAAAGCGTGGAGCCGGCGCGGTCCAGGGTGAGGTAACCCAGGCCGAGCTCGATGAGCCGGCGGGCCATGTTCTGCAGCGTCTCGACCAGGCCCTCGGCCATCTGGTGCATGTCGGCCGGGAGGGTGGTGGCGATGGTCGGTGCCCAGGAGACGACGTCGTCGAGCGTCATCGCGGTGACGTCGGCCAGGCCGAGGTCGCCGATGCGGGGGAGCCGGGCACGCTCGTTGAGCCGGGTCCCGCCACAGGTACGACAGGGCCCCTCCGTGAGAAAGCGGGCCACGCGTTTGAGCCGCTGCTCGTCGGTCGCGCGCTCGAGCTCCTTGAGGACGGTGAGGCGGGCGTTGCGGAAGGTGAAGTCCAGCTCGTGCACGCCCTTCCTCGACGTCACGGTGATGTGCTTCTTCTCCTCCGGCCCGTCCAGCACGATGTCGCGTTCCCAGTCGGTGAGCTCGCGGTACGGGACGTCGGTGCGCACGCCGAACTCGCGGGCGATGTCGGGCTGGACGTTGAAGCCGAACATCTGCCAGGGCAGGACGGCGCCCTCGTCGATGCTCTTGGAGTCGTCGGGGACCAGGGCGGCGTCGTCGACGTCGCGGACCACACCGGTGCCGGTGCACGCGAGGCAGGCGCCCTCGGAGTTGAACGCGAGCTGCTCGGCACCCGGCGCCTGGACCGTCTCGCCGCACTGCGGGCAGGTGAAGGGGACCTCGGCGGCGACGTCGATGGTGGGCGGGACGCGGTGCCCGTTCGGGCACACGTGCGAGGCGAGCCGGGAGAACATCAGCCGCAGCACGTTGAGCAGCTCGGTGGACGTGCCGAAGGTGGAGCGCACGCCGGGCACCCCCGGGCGCTGCCGGAGGGCGAGAGCGGCAGGGACGTGCTCGACGGAGTCGACGGCGGCGCGCGGGGCATGGGCCATGCGGCGCCGGGTGTAGGTGGACAGCGCCTCGATGTAGCGGCGCGAGCCCTCGGCGTAGAGGACACCGAGGGCGAGAGAGGACTTGCCCGAGCCCGACACCCCGGCGATGGCGACGAGCTCACGCAGCGGGATGTCGACGTCGACGTCCTTGAGGTTGTGCACGCGGGCGCCGCGGACGGAGATGTGAGTGGGGGATGAGGTCACCGTGATGCTCCTCCGGAGGCTTCGCTCACGACAGGGTCGGCACTGCGCTCCCGCCATGGTGACGTACCGACCACGCAACGACCACGCTCGCCACATGACCCGGTTGAGCAGCCGCCGGCGGTACCGTGGTGGGGTCGATGCTCGTCGGCAAGGGAGCGCCCGGGAGCACCACGACGCTCAGTGCTTTGCCCGTATCCGGTCGTCCTCCACGGCCGTTCCTCCGCGCACAGGAGCCCATGTTGAACGAGGTCCAGCTCATCGCCGACAGCGACGGCATCGCCGTCATCGGACATCCTGGCGCCGTCGAGCGTTTTCTCCGCACGGAAGGACTGCCGTCGCGGGACCTCGGGCTGCAACGGCTCGGGCCGGCACTCCGATCCGCCGCGGGCCTCGCCCAGGCAGGTGCGGACGTTGCCGCGACGTCGGGACGCTGGGTGAGGCTGACGAAGGAGTCCGCCGAGAAACTCGGCAAGTACAACCTGATGAAAGGGTCCGAGCGAGGCGTCAACCGAGCCGTGTTCACGGACTCGAAGGGCACCATCACCGGCCTCATGGAGATCGTGACGAACCCCGCGGCCAAGGCAATGAACCCGGCGGTCCTCTCCGGCGCGGCCGGCCTCATGGCGCAGATCGCCATGGAGCAGGCGATGGACGAGATCACCGACTACCTCGCGACCATCGACGAGAAGCTCGACGACGTCCTCCGCGCCCAGCAGGACGCAGTGCTCGCCGACATGATCGGGGTGGACCTCGTCATCGAGGAGGCGATGACTGTCCGCTCGCGGGTGGGCCGAGTCTCCGAGGTCACGTGGTCGAAGGTGCAGGCCACCGCGGCAACGGTGGCGCGGACTCAGGCGTACGCCCTGCGCCAGATCGACGCCCTCGCCGAGAAGCTGGAACGCGAGACCGACCTCGGTGCCATCGCCGATGCCGCGAAGACCGCCGAGACGAAGGTCCAGGAGTGGCTCACCGTCCTGGCCCGCTGCTTCCAGCTCCACGACGCGCTCGCCGTCCTCGAGCTCGACCGGGTGCTCGACTCATCGCCCGACGAGCTCGACCGTCACCGCATCGGCCTCAGCGCCGCTCGGCAGGACCGACGCGAGCTGATCCTGCAGAGCACCGCCGCGCTCATGGCACGCATGGACGCCGCGGCCGACCGGGCGAACGCTCGGGTGCTGCTGCACCCGGTCACCGCCCGGTCGGTGGTGCATGCGGGCAACAACGTCTCATCCGCCGTCGTCGATTTCCAACGCCGGCTCGGGATCGACGCCGAGCGTCAGGAGGTGGCGGCGAGACGGTGGGCAGATGCCGCGGCCGAGGCGAGGGACCGGGTGCTGGAGACCGGGTCCGATGGTGTGGACGTCGTGCGGACTCTGGGGAGCGACGCCTTCGGCAAGGCCCGGTCTGCCACGGGCAGGATCTCCGGTGGGCTCGCGGAACGGGCCCGCCGGGTGCGCCGGGCCGCGGACGCGGGTGGCGAGGAACCAGTGGGGTCAGCACCGGTCGCCGACGCCTGAGCGCCGACGATGCCGCACTGTTGCACTGAGCACGCGGCCGTCCACAGAACCACTCAGGCGACGGGCCGGCGGGCCGTCGTGAGACCCACGATCGGCGCCATGGGAATCCGCTACTACGCCTATCCGCTCGCCCCCGAGCATGTCGACCTGGCACGGGCCGACCCGTACCCGTTCCTCCCGGCCGACCCACTCGCGGATGCCTGGGAGCTCGACGGACGACCCCGGACCGACATGCTCTACCTCGACAAGTGCTGGAAGGAGCTGCAGTGGCTCACCTGTCCCACCGCGGGCGCGCCCCGGACGGCCTACGCCCTCGTTCGCGGCCAGGCCACCCACACCGGCGGGGGCTGGGTTCCGTGGGTCGACGTCCTGTCACCCGCTGACGTCGACGACGTCGCCCGCGACCTGGTCCTCATCGGCGAGGACGAGGTGGCAGCGTGCCGCGACCCTCATGGAGACCCCCTGTCCGCGAGCGGGAGGGAGTATGTCACTCACTACCTCCGTGAGGCCCAGGAGTTCACCGCTCGCCTCCAGCGTCGTGGGTGGGGCCTGGTCCACGTGATCGGCTGAGAGCGCTGAGTCCGGTGAGGAGGAAGCGCCCCCTGGTACGAGGCGCCGTTCCACGACGAGTCGCGGGCATCGACCAGCGGGCGGGAGTCCGCGCACCGGCCGGGGGTGTCGGGCGGCTACCCCGTGGGCCGCGCCGCCAGCTGCAGGTTGCGTGCGAGCTCCGTGCGCGTCTGCCCGTCGAAGGACTGCTCCCACATGGGCGTGCCCGGAGCGCTGCGCCAGGACTCGCTGAGCGGGCTGTTGTCGACGGTGTCGAAGCCGAGCTCGTCGTAGAAGCGCGTCACCAGCGCAACGGCCCCGGGGTGGTCGCTCGAGACGACGAGGGCGGTGCGGTCCGGTGCGCCGGCGGGGCGCGCGAGCCGCACGAGCGCCGGCAGCGCGTCGGCGGCGACCCGCACCGGCACCCGGCCGTGGAACTGGATGTGGCTGAACGCCTTCGCCAGCCGTGCCCCCGGCAGCTGCTCCTGGCGCAGCTCGTGCACCGTCTTCTCCCCGGAGACGACCGCCGGGAAGATGCCGTCCCGCCGGGGCATGTAGTTGTTGTTGTCGAGCACGACCTTGCCGGCGAGCTCCGCGCCGGGCAGCGTGTGCTCCGGGCGGTAGGGGAAGGCGAGGAACGCGAAGTCCGCCGCCGCCGCGGCGTCGGGCGCCCACGCCGCACGCGCACGGGGACCGAGCGCGTGGACGAGGTCGGCCAGCGTCCCGGGTGGCCGCGAGTTGGCGATGACGACGTCGTAGCCCGCCACCACCGCCGCCCGCGCGAGCGTGCTCCCGGCCTGGCCGGCGCCGAGGATCCCGAGGGTCACCACGGCAGCGCCCCCGACTCGTCGCGCAGCGTCCCGGAGGGGCCGTCCCCGTCGAGGGCCGCGACGACGGCGCGGGCGCTGTCCTCCGCCGAGCGGCCGATCCCCAGGCCGGCGGTGAGGTCCGTCGCCGTCGTGCCGGGTTCGAGGGCGGTGAAGCGGATGTCCGGGTGGGCCTTGGCGTACTGGACGGTGAGCATCGTCGCCGCGGCCTTGGAGGCCGAGTAGAGCGGCAGCGACAGCCCGTGCTCCGGCCGACCGGGAGTGGTCACCGCCCAGAACGAGCCGGCGCTGCTCGAGATGGTGAGCACCCGGGGACCACGCGACCTGCGCAGGAGCGGCAGCGCCGCCTCGGTGACCCGGACGACGCCCACCGCGTTGGTGTCGAAGGCGCGCAGCGCCGCTGTGCCGGTCAGCTCGGTCTCGAGGACGCCCGCGTTGTTCACCAGGACGTCGAGCCTGCCCTCGGCGTCCTTGATCGTGGCCACGGCGGCGGCCACCGAGGCGTCGTCGGTGACGTCGAGCTGGACGAACCGCGCGCCGATGCTCCTCGCCGCCGCCGTCCCCCGCTCGACGCTGCGTGCGCCGAGGTAGACCACGTGGCCCTGCGCGACGAGCTGCCGCGCCGTCTCGTACCCGATGCCCTTGTTGGCGCCGGTGATGAGGGTGATCGTCATGGGACTTCCTTCTCCGAAATGTTCCGCGCGGATGCGCTGTTGTCGACGCTATGAGCCGTGCGAGCCGATTGGCAGAGCCCTCGTCAGCCGGGGGTCTGGCAGGACCCCGGCTGTCCGTTGTCCCACGGCCGGTCGGCCCAGACCACGACGTCGCGCGGGAGCGGAGGAACGCCCTGGGCAGCTACCTGCAGGCGCGGCGCGCGCTCGTCACCCCGCAGCAGGCCGGCATCCCCGCCGTCGGCGTGCGGCGGGTGCCGGGGCTGCGGCGGGAGGAGGTCGCGATGCTCGCCGGCATCAGCGTCGACTACTACCTGCGCCTCGAACGGGGACGCGACCGCAACCCCTCGGCCCAGGTGATCGAGGCACTCGCCCGCGTCCTGCGGCTCGACGACGAGCACGTCGCCCACCTGCAGTCCCTCGCGGGCCGGCCGCCCCGGCCGCCGCGGCCACGACGGGACGACGACGTGCCGGGCGCGACCCTCACGCTGCTCCACTCCCTGCCGCAGCCGGCCTTCATCGAGGACGCGCACTTCGACATCGTGGCGGCCAACGCCGCCGCCCGAGCCCTGTCCCCGCGTCTCACCGAGGGCGGCAACCAGCTGCGGGACATCTTCCTCGACCCCGAGGAGAAGGCGCTCCACCCGGACTGGGAGGACGCCACCGAGTGCCTCGTCGCGAGCCTGCGACAGGCCGTGGGCAGCGCCCTCGACAACCCTCGCCTCGGCGCGCTCGTCGCCGAGCTGCGAGACGCGAGCCCGCGGTTCCGCGAGCTGTGGGCACGGCACGACGTGCGCGCCCAGCGGCCCTCCGCGATCCGGATCGACCACCCCCGCGCCGGGCTGCTCACCCTCCACCGGGAACGGCTCGCCGTCAGCGGGACCGCGGGACTCGTGCTCGTGGTCCTGCATGCCGAGCCCGGCTCCTCCGACGCGGAGCGGCTCGCCCGGCTCACCGCATAGGTGACGGGACCAGACTGCCCCGGGGCACACGACGAGGTGCCCCGCCCCGCTCGACGGCAGGGCGGGGCACCTCGGCGGGCTCAGGCGCCGTGCGGCGCCGGTGCGCCGCTCCCGCTGTAGTCGGGGACCCGCGAGACGAGCTCGGCGATGTCCGGGTGCGCCGCGAACCGCCTCCGGTGGATGGCCTCGATCTTGACGGCGACCTGTGGATCGGGGTCGTCGGTGATGTCGAACGAGACGAACCTGTCGACGAGCGGCAGCCCGAACCGGTCGACAGCGAGGTGCGCGGGGTGGTTCATCATCTCCTCGTACTCCTCCAACGTCGCGAAGGAGGAGACGGCGGCGAAGTCGAAGTCACCGCCGACGTCACGCCCGAACGACCCGTTCGACGCGGGCGTGACCTGGCTGCCGGCCTCCTGGATCTGCGCGAGGGCGGACCGGACCTGCTCGGCGGGGACGTCGGGACGAAGGGACATGCGAACGATGTGGTGGATCATCGGGAACTCCTCGGGTGGGATGGCACTGGGGCGGGCGGGTCGGTCTGCGTGGTGGTGGGCGATGAGCAACGCTCCCTCTCGTCGGTCGGGATGAGGCACGGCCCGTCAGGGGGCGGGCCGGGTCGTGCCGCGGGTGGTCACGGCGAGGGCGAGGGACAGGACGACGGCGACGGCGGCCAGGGCCGCCCCGCCGAGGAAGGCCGCCGTGAAGCTCATGTCCGTCCCCGCGCCGGCGGACCCGATCGCCAGGCCGGCGATGGCGGCAAGGCCCACCGCACCGCCCAGCTGCTGCCCGGCGTTGACGAGCCCGCTGAGCAGGCCGCCCTCGCCGTCGCCGCTGTCGCGGACCGCCATCGCCATGGCCCCGACCGCCCCCAGGCCCAGCCCGGTCCCCGTGAGCAGGAAGGCGCCCGCGTGCTGCCACGTGAACGCGGCCGCGGGATTGAGCGCGAGCCAAGTGATCCCCGCGAGCATGACGGCGAGGGAGAGGGGCAGCGCGCGGTGCAGCCCGATGCGGGCGGCGAGCAGGGGAGCGGTGGCGCTGCCGACGATGATCATGACGGCGATGGGGATCTGGCTCAGCCCGGCCGACAGCGCGCCCATGCCGAGGACGTCCTGCTGGTAGAGCGGGAGGAAGAAGAACAGGCTCGCCAGCGTCGCGCCGATGAGGACCACCACCGCGCTCGCCACGCTGACCTGCACCCGGCGGAACACACCGAGCGGCACGAGGGGGTGTGACGCCCGGCGTTCGACGACGACGAACACGGCCAGTGCGGCGAGCCCGACCGTCAGCGCACCGACCGTGCGCGGTGCGTCCCACCCCGCACCCGCGGCCGTGACGAGGCCGAGGGCGAGCGCGGAGATCCCGACCGTGATGCTCAGCGCGCCCGGGAGATCGAAGCGCCCGGTTCCGCGGGTGCCGGGCAGGAGCGTGCGTCGGACGAGGACCGCGGCGGCGAGTCCGAGCGGGACGGGCACCCAGAACACCGACCGCCAGCCGAGCAGCTCGGTGAGCGTGCCGCCGAGGAACACCCCGACGAGGCTGCCGGCCCCCGCCGCCGCTCCCCAGACGCCCAGTGCGCGGGTGCGTTCGGCCGCCGAGGTGTAGAGCGCGAGGACGAGGGAGAGGGCGGCGGGGATGGCGACGGCGGCCCCGATGCCCTGGCCGATCCGCCCGGCGATGAGCATCGGGCCGTTGAGGGCGAGGGCGGCCGACGCGGACGCGGCGACGTAGACGGACATCCCGAGGAGGAACATCCGGCGGCCACCGAGGACGTCCGCGAGCCGACCGCCGAGCAGCATGAGGCCGGCGAGGGCGACGAGATAGCTGTTGGCGACCGCGGCGAGCTCGGCCGCCGACAGGCCCAGCCCCGTCCGGATCGTCGACGCAGCGAGGTTCACCATCGCCGAGTCGAGGACGATGACGAACATCGAGGTCGCGAGGAGCCCGAGGGCAGCCCCACGCGGCAGACGCACCGCAGCGGTGATCGCAGGGGTGGTGACCGTCATGATGAGCTCCGAGCGGGGGAGCGGGCGCCGTCGAGCCGGGTGGGAGCCTGCTGCTCCGGGCGGGAGGTCGGGACCTCGGTTCGTGGCGAGCTGGTCGGTGCCATGGGAGCTGGTGGCCGCCAGGCCGGCAGTGCCGGTCGATGCCGGGCGGTCACCGTGCTGCACCGACGGCAGGTGCGGGAGCCCAAGCCCGCGACAGGAACCGGCGGATGAGCCCGGCCACCTGGTCCACCGCGCTCTCCAGGACGAAGTGCCCGCCGGGCAGCAGGTGGATCTCCGCGTCCGGGAGGTCGCGGGCGAAGGCGCGTGCGCCGTCGGGGCCGAAGATCTCGTCCCCCTCTCCCCAGACCGCGAGGAGGGGCACCTGGCTCTTGCGGAAGTACTCGTGCAGGCGGGGGTAGAGGTCCACGTTCGTCGCGTAGTCGCGAAGCAGGGCGAGCTGGATGCGGTCGTTGCCGGGACGGGCGATGAGCCGGTGGTCGTGCACCCAGGCCTCCGGGTCCACGAGGGAGAGGTCCGGCTCCCCGGTGACGTACTGCCAGCGGATGGCCTCGATGCTCAGCGCCTGGCGGATGGCGGCCTCCGTCGTGGGGTTCTGCTCGCGCTGGTAGGCGGTCACCGGCGCCCAGAAGCTCTGGACGAAGCCCTCCTCGTAGGCGTTGCCGTTCTGGGAGATGACGGCGGTGACCGCCTCCGGCCGGCGCAGCGCCAGCCGCCAGCCGATGGGCGCGCCGTAGTCCTGGACGTAGATCGCGTAGCGGTCGACGCCGAGGTCGGCGAGCAGCGCCTCGGTGATGTCGGTGAGGGAGTCGAAGGAGTAGGCGAACTGCTCGACGCTCGGTGCCGCGGAGAGCCCGAAGCCGAGGTGGTCGGGCGCGATGACGTGGAACTCGTCCGCGAGCAGCGGGATGAGGTGGCGGAACATGAACGAGCTCGTCGGGTACCCGTGCAGGAGGACGAGGGTCGGTGCGGTCGGGGAGCCTGCCTCCCGGTAGAAGATCTCGTGCCCGTCGATCGTCCGGAAGCGGTGGTGGACGGTGGCCATGGTCTAACCCCTTGTCTGGGTGATGGGTGGTTAGGCTGACGCTACGGGTGAGTTTCTAACCTGTCAATGGCGCGCTGATGGGTTACAGTGGTCTCGATGATCTCCTTCGCTGCCGACGAGGCGCTGCTCCTCGAGCTGCTCAACACCACCCCGGTCGAGCACGGGGTCCCGACCGA
>NZ_CALGNQ010000273.1 GCF_937958535.1 uncultured Georgenia sp.
TACGGATAGAGCGCCAAGAAATACTCCGCCGCCGCCTTCGCCCCCTCGATGTCGTCCCGCTCCATCGCCACCGGCCGCGTCGGCTCAGGCCACGGAGTCGGACCGGGCGCCGGTGACTCACTCGGCGAATCCGTCGTTGTCTCACTGACCCGCGGCGTCGCCGCCGCCGTCGGAACCTCGTCGCCGTCCGCGTCGCTACAGCCGGTCATGGCCAGAAGCACCACCACCCCGGCACCGAGACGGCGCCACCGTCGTCCAGCCCCCATCTGCCCTCCCCGGTCAGTCGGCTCTCGCCGTCGACGTCACCCTGATCTCGAAGCCGTCCGCCCACGGCACCAGCACCCACGGCACGACCGCCGGCCGTGCCACGGCAGATAAGGACACGCGCGCCGTCCGGCCGTCCTCGGTCCCCGTGTCCCCTCCCACCGACAGTCGCTCGAACGACCCGGTGGCCACCGAGCGCTCGAGGTACACCTCCACCGACTCCCGTACCGACTCGTCGGACAGCGGCACCCCGTCGAGCTCGCCGTCCGGGGCGTAGTAGAGGCGGTAGTCGATGGCATCGGCCGCGTCCGCCGCCGCGCCATCCGCCAACGCCAGGAGCTGCTTGCGCTCCAGGTACACCGACGACGCCGCTGCAACGACCAGCACCAACGCCAGTGCGAGGAGCCCGAACCCGATCGACAGCAGCATGATCTGCCCGCTCTCGCCGCCGTCATCCCGGGCACGCAGCCGGTCGATCACGGCGCCTCCCGGAACTCGGGCACCGCCACCAGGTGCGTCGCGCGCACCGGGACCTCCAACGGCACGGTGTCGCCGAGGAAGTCAGGCACGAGCGGCAGCGGCACCACCGCCGACACCTCGACGTGGATCTGCCCGCCCGGGCTGAGGCACGGGTCGGCGCTGCACGCGAACGACAGTGCGGTCGAGGGGTCGACGTCAATCCCGTGGTCACCGAACGCCAGCTCGACCGCGGTCTGCGCGTGCGCGAGCGCAGTCGGCAGGTCGTCCGCCTGGCTCAGCACCCGACCGCTCTCGCGTGCCGCTGCCTCGGCGGCGAATGCGGCAGCCTGCACACGTCCCAGCGTGAGGACGAGGTAGACGAGTGGGAGGAGCAGCACCAGCGTCACGCCGAGGAACTCGACGATCGCGTTGCCGCTCTCCTCCCGGCGCAGTCGCGCGAGCAGCGTGGAGGTCCGTCTCACTCCAGCACCGCCCGTCCGGTGGCGGTCATGGTCCCGGACGGGCCGAGCAGGCCGAGCACCGGGATCGGCGCCCGCACGGTCACCTCGACGAGCATCAGCCCGTCCTCCTCAACCATCCGCGCCGTCACGTCCCGCCCGTACCTCTGGTGGAGCGCGGCCGTGACCAGCTCGCGGGTCCGTGCCGCGCCCGCCTCGGGCGAGCTCCCGGCCAAGGCACCGTAACGGGCTCCCTCCCCGGCCGCGTCGACCACGGTGTTGCGCACGTGCAGCGCGAGCGTCAGCTGCAGCACACCGAGGAGCACGGTGACGACGAGGACCGAGACCAGCACGAACTCGACGACCGCCGTGCCGTCCTCGCCCGTCAGACGTCGCCTCAGATGTCGAGCACCCGCTGGATCGCTGTCTCGAACACACTCACCAGCGCCGGTCCGGCGATCAGCCAGATCGCGATGACCAGTCCGGCCGTCATCAACGTGACGAGCACCCAGCCGGGGACGTCGCCCCGCTCCTCGCGCACGAGGCGTCTTCGCAACGCCGCCAGGTAGGCACCAAGTATCGGCCGCATGTCGATCTCCTTCGTGGACGGGAGCGGTGGGGACGGGAAGCGGGCTCATAGGCCCACCTGCAGCAGCACCAGGCCGGGGAACAGTGCGAAGAGCACGGTGACGGGGAGGATGAGGAAGACGACCGGCACCATCATCGCGATCTCCTTCTTCCCGCCGGCCTCCATGAGCTCGCGCCGCGCGGCCTCACGCGCGTCGTGCGCCTGGGCGCGCAGGACGTCGGCGAGCGGGGTGCCCCGGTCGACCGCGACGGCGATCCCCTCGGCGAAGCGGGCGACGGCCGCCTGGGAGGTGCGGTTCGCGAGGCGTTCGAGCGCGACGGCGAGAGGTGTCCCGGCGCGCGCCTCCGCCAGGGTGACCTCGAGCTGAGCGGTCAGTGCGCCGCGGGTTGTCCGCGCCACCCGCTCCAGTGCCGCCATCGGTCCCTCGCCGGCACTGACGGCGAGCGCCAGGAGCTCGGCCACGGCGGGCAGCTCCTCGAGCAGCCCTCGCTGATGGCGCTGGACGGCGTGCGTCAGCCACCGGTCGCGCGCCACCGCTGCCACCACCGCCGCGAGGACGACGACGCCGGTCCCCGCCACCACGTTGAGCCCACCGGCGACGCCGGCGACGGTGACGAGCAGCAGCCCCGCCGTCGTGCCGAGCACCGCCCACATCATCTGCTCCAGCCGGAACTGCTCCACGGTGAGCGGCGAGCCGGACAGCACGATCCGCCGACGGACACTGTGGGAAGTGCTGCCGAGCCGTTCGAGCACCCGCGCGGCGTCGGCCATGACGGGGGCGAGCAGGCTCTCCAGTGTGGGGAACGGGGTGTGGGTGCGCGGCTCGGCCAGGAGCCCGGAGGTCGCCGGCCGTTCCCGGAGGTAGGGGGCGATGCGCTCCGGCAGGCGTGGTCGCAGGGCTCGCAGCCGCCACCCGACCAGCACGGTCCCGAGGCCGCCGAGCAGCCCCGCGAACGCACCCCACGCCGTCGGACTCATCGCAGCACCCGTGCCTCCTCCGGGAGCCTGCCGAGCCGGGCCATGAGCCAGTAGGCGATGCCCGAGACGACGGCGCCGGTCGCCAGGACGAGCACGCCGGCCGCGGAGTTGAACGCGGCGGCCGCCTCCGGGCGACCGCCGAGCAGGAGCAGCACCGCCCAGGGTGCGGCGGTGGCGAGCCGGGCGCCGTTGACCGTCCAGCTCTGCCGGGCCTCGAGCTCGCCGCGGGTGCGCAGGTCCTCGCGGAGCAGCCGGCCGAGCGTGCGCAGCAGGCGGACGATGTCCGACCCGCCCACCTCGCGGGTGATCCGCAGGGCCTCGATGATCCGGTCGGCCACCGGGTCGGCCAGCCGCGCCTTGAGCCGGTCGAGCGACTCGGCGAAGCGGCCCGTGACGCGATAGTCCTCGCCGAAGCGCCGGAACTCGGGCCGCACCTCCTCCGGACCGCGCTCCCCGAGGCTGGTCAGCGCCTCCGGGAGCGACATCCCGGCGCGGATGGCGGAGATGAGGTGGTCCACCACCTCCGGCCAGGCGGCGCGCAGCTCGACCTGCCGCCGCCGGGCGCGCGCCTGCACGAAGGCGAGCGGAACGCCCGCCGCCATGCTCCCGAAGCACACCGCGATGGGTGGTGAGGAGGTCAGCCCTAGCCCGAGGAAGGTGACGACGACTGCCACCGCGAGCGAGGCCGCGACAAGACGGCCGGGTGTCACGCTGGGGGCGCCGGCACGGACGAGGAGGTCCTGGGTCCGTTCGGTCCACCGGGACGGTCGCCGTTGCCGGGGCGGCTGGGGCCAGCACGAGAACCAGACGAGCAGGAGGCCCACCCCGAGGAGCAGCCCGGCGACCGTGCCCACTGCTACCTCCCGACGTCCGGTGCGAGCAGGTCGGCGAGGTCGTAGCCGGCCCGAGCGAACCGCTCCGGGTCCGGTGGGAAGCCGCCCGACCGCCGGAGCCGCTCACCGTGCAGGGCGAAGAGCTCGGCTGTCTCGACGACGCCGTCCTCGGAGCGTCCGGTGACCGCGACGACCTCACGGACGCGCCTGCGTCCGTCGCGGGTGAGCTCGAGGTGGACGACGAGGTCGACGGCGGAGGCGACCGTCGGCACGACGAAGGTGCTGGAGACGTTCTCCCCGGCGAGCAGCGGCAGGGTGCACATCTTCGTCACGGCCTCCCGCGCCGAGTTGGCGTGGATCGTGCACATGCCCGGGATCCCGGCGTTCAGCGCGATGAGCATGTCGAAGCTCTCCGCCTCGCGGACCTCGCCGATGATGATGCGGTCCGGGCGCATCCGCAGCGCCTCCTTGACCAGACGGCGGAGCCTGACCTCGCCCTGCCCCTCGAGGTTCGGCTGGCGGCACTGCATGGCGACGACGTCCCGGTTCGCCAGGCGCAGCTCGAAGACCTCCTCGCAGGTGATGATCCGCTCGTGGGGCGGGATCGCTCCCGCCAGGGCGTTGACCATGGTCGTCTTGCCCGCCTGGGTCGCCCCCGAGACGAGGATGTTCATGCCCGCGACGACCGCGGCCTCGAGGAACACCGCCGCCTGGGTGGTGAGCGAGCCGAGCGCGACCAGGTCGCTCACCCGACCCGCCCGGGCGATGTACTTGCGGATGTTCACCGCCCATGCCGAGCGGGTGATGTCCGGGATGACCACGTGGACACGCTCGCCGGTGGCGAGCGAGGCGTCGACGAACGGGGAGGACAGGTCCAGCCGCCGCCCGGAGATCCGCAGCATCCGCTCGACCAGCTCGTGCACCTGCTGCTCGGTGAGGATCGTCGTCGTCAGCTCCGAGCGCCCCGCCCGCGCGACGAACACCTTGCCCGGCTCGTTGATCCAGATCTCCTCGATCGTGGGGTCGTCGAGAAACCGCTGCAGCGGGCCCAGACCGGCGACTGCGTCGACCACGTCCTTCGCGGTCTGCTCCGGGTCGACGAGGGGCGGCACCAGGCCGGCGATCGAGCGGGAGTCGTAGTCGGCCAGGGCATCGGCGACCAGCGCACGGACACCGGCGATGTCACGCGCGGGGTCGAGACCGCGGCGGCGAATGAGCTCGCGCACCTCGTCCTCGAGCAGCACCGTTGCCTGGTTCATGCCGCATCGCACCCCCGGGGCGGAACATATGGCCCACAACCTAGAGGGAAAGTGTCACCCTGTCAGCCGGTTCGGCGGCGGCTGTGGACAACGACGACGGCGG
>NZ_CALGNQ010000274.1 GCF_937958535.1 uncultured Georgenia sp.
GCAGCCACCGCAGTACGGGGCGCCCACGCCGCCGCCCGGCCAGGGCACGCCCCCGACGGCGCCGGCCGAGCCCGCCGCGCCGCCCCGGCCGGCGTTCCGGCCCTGGGAGGACGAGCACGGCAACCCGCGGTACGGCAGGCGCCGCGAGGACCGCCCGCAGGAGGGTGAGGAGCGCTCTTCGTGAGGGTGCCGCCGGTCCTGCTGTCCACGTCGTCCTGCTATCCGGCCAGCACGGAGTCCGCCTTCGCCGACGCCGCGCGGCTCGGCTACGACGGCATGGAGGTCATGGTCTGGAAGTGGCCCGAGACCCGTGACCCGGGGCGGCTGCTCGCCTTCGCCGGCACCTACGGCGTGCCGGTCCTGGCGATCCACTCTCCGACGCTCCTGCTCACCCAGCGGGTGTGGGGCACCGACGCGTGGGGCAAGATCGACCGCTCCGTGGAGCTCGCCGAGGCGGTGGGTGCGGAGGTCGTCGTCGTCCACCCCCCGTTCCGCTGGCAGCGCGAGTACGCCGCCGGCTTCGTCGAGGGCATCGCGCGGCGCCAGGCCGCGACCGAGGTGCGGATCGCGGTGGAGAACATGTTCCCGTGGAAGGCCCGCGCCAAGGACGGCAGCCGCACCAAGGAGCGCCACGCCTACCTGCCCCACTGGGACCCGGTGTCCCTCGGCTACGAGCACGTGACCCTCGACCTGTCGCACGCCGGCATCGCGGGGCAGGACCCGCTGGCGATGGCCCACGCGCTGGGTCCGCGGCTCGCCCACATCCACCTCACCGACTCCACCGGCTCCAACCGGGACGAGCACCTGGCCCCGGGGCGTGGCCGCCAGCCGTGCCGGGAGCTGCTCGCCGCCCTCCCGGAGCTCGGCTTCACCGGGTCGATCGCCGTCGAGGTCACGACCCGCAAGATGAAGCCGGCCGAGCGGGAGCGGGCGCTCGCCGAGTCCCTCGCCTTCGCCCGGGAGCACATGCCGAGCTTCACCTGACGCTGCCTCGGCGGGCTCCGGTGTGCTCCGGCTCCCTCCGCTCAGCCGGTGGTTCGCCCATTTCGCTCAGTCCAGGCTGCCGGGAGGGGCGAGCGATGATCGAGAAGGGCGAGCCAGGCCGCAGTGGGGCCGGCGGGCCGGGTGGCCGGCCGCTCAGGCCGGGGTGCCGTACCCGCCGCCGCCGGGGGTCTCCACGACGAGGACGTCGCCGGGGCCGACCTCGGTGACGTCGTCGCCGGCGAGCTCGGTGACCGTGCCGTCGGCGCGCTCCACCCGGTTCACGCCCAGCGCCCCCGGCTCACCGCCGGCCATCCCGTAGGGCGGCACGCGGCGGTGGCCGGTGAGGAGGCTGACCGTCATCGGCTCGGTGAAGCGCAGCCGCCGTACCGCGCCGTCGCCGCCGCGCCAGCGCCCGGCGCCGCCCGAGCCGCGCCGGACCGCGAAGGAGTCCACGAGCACGGGGTAACGCGTCTCGAGCACCTCCGGGTCGGTGAGCCGGGAGTTGGTCATGTGGGTCTGGACGACAGCGGTCCCGTGGAACCCGGGGCCCGCACCGGAGCCGGAGGCGACGGTCTCGTAGTACTGGTGGCGGGCGTTGCCGAAGGTCACGTTGTTCATCGTGCCGGAGCCCTCGGCCTGCACCCCGAGCGCCCGGTACAGCGCACCGGTCACCGCCTGCGACGTCTCGACGTTGCCACCGACGACGGCCGCGGGGTGCTCGGGCGCGAGCATCGAGGGCCGCGGCACGATGATGTGGAGCGGTCGCAGGCAGCCGTCGTTGAGCGGGATGTCGTCGGCGACCAGGGTGCGGAACACGTAGAGCACGGCCGCCGTGGTCACCGCCGCGGGCGCGTTGCGGTTGGACGCCAGCTGGGCCGTCGTCCCGGTGAAGTCGATCGTGGCCTCGCGGGCCGCGCGGTCCACCCGCACGGTGACGACGATCCGGTCGCCGCTGTCGGTCTCGTACTCCGCCGCGCCGTCCTCCAGCGCGTCGATGACCCGCCGCACCGCCTCCTCGGCGTTGTCCTGGATGTGGCGCATGTAGGCGAGGACGACGTCGAGGCCGAAGTGGTCGATCATCGCCCGCACCTCGGCCTCGCCCTTGGCGTTGGCGGCCACCTGGGCGCGCAGGTCGGCGAGGTTCACCTCCGGGCTGCGCGAGGGGTAGGGCCCGGAGGTGAGCAGCGCCCGGGTCTCCTCCTCCCGGAACCGGCCCGCCGAGACGAGCAGCCAGGCGTCGAAGAGCACCCCCTCCTCCTCCAGCGTGCGGGAGAAGGCCGGCATCGACCCCGGCGTCAGCCCGCCGATCTCCGCGTGGTGCCCGCGCGAGGCGAGGTAGAACAGCACCCGCGCGCCGTCGTCGGCGAAGACCGGGGTGATGACGGTGACGTCGGGCAGGTGGGTGCCGCCGTGGTACGGGTCGTTGACGGCGTAGACGTCGCCCGGACGCATCGTCCCGCGGGTGCGCTCGATGACCTCCTGCACCGCCGCTCCCATCGAGCCGAGGTGCACCGGCATGTGCGGGGCGTTGGCGATGAGGTTGCCGTCCGGGTCGAACAGCGCGCAGGAGAAGTCGAGCCGCTCCTTGATGTTCACCGACTGCGCCGTCGCCTCCAGCCGTGCCCCCATCTGCTCGGCGATCGACATGAAGAGGTTGTTGAAGACCTCGAGCATGACCGGGTCGGCCGTCGTCGCGACGTCGGGGGCCGCAACGGCGCTCGTCCGGGTGAGCCGCAGCTCCCCGGTCTGCCCGACGACGGCCCGCCACCCGTCGTCGACGACCGTCGTGGCGTTGGCCTCCACGACGAGGGCCGGTCCGGTGACGACCGCGCCGGCGGGCAGCTGCTTTCGGCTGTGGAGCGGCACGTCGCGCCACCCGCCGCCGGTGTGGAGCGGCACGGTGCCGAGCGGCTCGAGGCGCGCGTCCTGCGCCGCGACCACCGGCAGGGCGCCCTCGGCGGGCCGCACCACCTCCACGCTCACCGCCTCGACGACGAGCGGCCGGTCCATGAGGAAGGAGTAGAGCCGGCGGTAGCGGTCCTCGAACTCGGCGCGCATGGCGGCCGGGTCGCCGAGCGCGACGACGACGGCGGTGTCGGTGCCCTGGTAGCGCAGGTGCACCCGGCGGTGGACGTCGCGGGCGGCCGGGGAGCCCGGGCGGGCGACCTCCGCGGCGGCCTCCGCCTCGAGCCGGGCGGCGAGGTCGTGCAGGTGGGGCAGGAGCGTGTCGGCCAGCGGCTGCTCGACGGACTGCTCGCGCATCGCCGTCGTGTCGGCCAGGCCCATGCCGAGCGCGGAGAGCACACCGGCCAGGGGCGGGACGAGGACCGTGCGGATGCCCAGGGAGTCGGCGACGGCGCAGGCGTGCTGGCCGCCCGCCCCGCCGAAGCTCGTCAGCGCGTAGTCGGTGACGTCGTGGCCGCGCTGGACCGAGACCGTCTTCACCGCGGTGGCCATGTTCGCCACCGCTACCGCGAGGAAGCCCTCGGCCACCTCCTCCGGCGTCGGGGTGGTCCCGGTGGCCGCGCCGATCTCCGCGGCGAGCGCGGCGAAGCGGCGGCGCACCAGCCCGGCGTCCAGCGGGGCGTCGCCGTCGGGCCCGAAGACATGGGGGACGTGCTCGGGGCTGACCCGCCCGAGCAGGACGTTGGCGTCGGTGACGGTCAGCGGCCCGCCGCGGCCGTAGCTCGCCGGGCCGGGGTCCGCGCCGGCGGAGTCCGGACCCACCCGGTAGCGACTGCCGTCGAAGTGGAGGACCGAGCCGCCGCCCGCGGCCACCGTGGTGATGTCGAGCATCGGCGCCCGCACCCGCACGCCCGCGACGACGGCGTCGAGCACGCGCTCGTACTCCCCGGCGACGTGGGAGACGTCGGTCGAGGTGCCGCCCATGTCGAACCCGATGACCCGCTCCACCCCGGCCGCCCGGGAGGTCCGGGCCATCCCGACGATCCCGCCGGCCGGCCCGGAGAGGATGGCGTCCTTGCCGCGGAAGTGGCCGGCCTCGACGAGCCCGCCGTGCGACTGCATGAACTGCAGGTCGACACCGGGCAGCTCCGCGGCGACCCCGGCGACGTACCGGGCCAGGACGGGGGAGAGGTAGGCGTCGACGACCGTGGTGTCACCGCGCGGGACGAGCTTGAGGAGCGGGCTGACCTCGCTGGACAGCGAGACCTGGGAGAAGCCGAGCCGGCGGGCGATCTCCCCGGCGCGGCGCTCGTGGACCGGGTGGAGGTGGGCGTGCATGCCGACGACGGCGATGGAGTCGATCCCCTCGGCGCGCACCTCACGCAGCGCCGCCTCCAGGGACGCCTCGTCCAGCTCGCGCAGCACGGTGCCGTCCGCGGCGAGCCGCTCGTCCATCTCCACGACGCGGCCGTAGAGCTGCTCGGGCAGGACGATCTCGCGGGCGAAGATGTCGGGCCGCTCCTGGTAGGCGATCCGCAGGGCGTCGGCGAAGCCGCGGGTGATGACCAGCGCGGTGGGCTCGCCGCGCCGCTCGAGCAGCGCGTTCGTCGCCACCGTCGTGCCCATCCGCACGGCGGAGACCTGCTCCGTGGGGATCGGCGCGTCGGCGGGCACCCCGAGGAGCCGACGGATGCCGGCGAGGGCGGCGTCCGGGTAGCGGGCGGGGTCGTGGGAGAGCAGCTTGGCCACCGCGAGCGAGCCGTCGGGGCGGCGCCCCACGACGTCGGTGAAGGTGCCGCCCCGGTCGATCCAGAACTCCCACGCCATGGCTGCCGAGCCTATCGGCGCGGGGCGGCCGCCCGGAGGACGTCCCACCCGCCGGGCGGCTCGGCAGGGCGGGCGGCCCGGGGTCGGCGGTGGGAGGGTGCCGGGCCCCCGGCGCACCGCACCGGTCCGGGCTGCTCAGGCGGCCGTCGTGGCCGCCACCGAGCCGGCGGAGGCGGTGCTGAACCGCCGCGTGACGAGATGGAGCAGGACGCCGAGGGCGAGCATGCCGGCCCCGAGCAGCCACACCGTCCCCGACTGCCGGCTCAGCAGCACCCCGCAGGTGACGAGCGCGAGCACGGGCAGCGCCCGGGGCGTGCGGAAATGGTGGTGCTCCACCCGGTCCTTGCGCAGGACGAGGACGGCCACGTTGGTGCTGACGAAGACGACGAGGAGGAGCAGGACCACCGTCTCGGCGAGCATGGCCAGGTCCCCGACGAGCGTGAGGCCCACCGCCACCGCCGTCGTCACGACGATGGCCAGCCACGGGGTGCGGCGGTTGGGCAGCACCCGGGTCAGCGGGGTCGGCAGCAGCCCTTCGTCGGCCATCCCGTAGGCGAGCCGGCTGGACATGATCATCGTCAGCAGCGCGCCGTTGGCGACGGCGACCAGCGCGATCGCGGAGAACGCCCACTCCGGAACGCCCACCCCGGTGGCGGTGACGACGTCGAGCAGCGGGCTGGAGGAGCCGGCGAGGTCACCGGGCGGCATGATGACGGTGGCGGCGACGCCGATGAGCGCGTAGACCACACCGGCGACGGCCAGCGCACCGAAGAGCGCCCGGGGGTAGACCCGGCTGACGTCCTGGACCTCCTCGGCGACGTTGGCCGAGACCTCGAAGCCGACGAAGGAGTAGAAGGCGAGCAGCGCCCCGCCGAGCACGGCCGAGGCCACCCCCGTCTCCGGGGGCAGGTCGACCAGCCGGCTCGCCTCACCCGCACCGCCCCCGACGGCGATCCCGACGACGACGATGACGAGGACCAGCCCGGAGACCTCGACGACCGTCATCGCCACGTTCGAGCGCACCGACTCGCGGATCCCCCGGGCGTTGAGCAGCGCGAGCAGGAGGAGGAAGAGCGGGGCGGCGAGGACGACCGGGACGTCGAGGAAGGTCGACAGGTAGTCGCCGGCGAAGGCGAGGGACAGCCCGGCGGCGCTCGTCACGCCGGCGGCGAGCATCGCGAACCCGACGACGAAGGACACCCACGGTCGGCGGAACGCCCGCTGGGCGAAGACCGCCGCACCGCCCGCCTTCGGGTACTTCGTCACCAGCTCGGCGTAGCTCGCCGCGGTGAGCAGGGCCATGACGAGCGCCAGCGCGAGCGGGGCCCACATGAGACCGCCCGCCTCCCGGGACAGCTCACCGGCAAGGGCGTAGATGCCCGCGCCGAGCACGTCCCCGAGGATGAAGAGGAAGAGCAGCCACGGGGTGATCCGGCGGGCCAGGCGGGTGGTGTCCGCGGGCGCGGTGTCCGACGTCATCGCCACAGGATCGGGGCCGCGGCGCACCCCGGCAACCGCAGCAGTCTCCGGGTGCAGAGCCCGTACGCCGGTGGGAGGGTGGCGCACATGAGCGAGAACCCGACCACCGGGCCGTACGACCCGGCCGCGGACCCCGACGCCGACCCGGAGCAGCTCGAGTCCGACCAGCCGCGGCCGTCCCAGGCCGAGGGCGAGGACGAGCCGACGACGACCACCGGTTGACCGGCGTGCGTGCACTGACCTGGCAGGGACGCGAGCGCGTCCGCGTGGAGGACGTCCCCGACCCCCGGCTGGAGGAACCGACCGACGCCGTCGTCCGGATCACCTCGACCGCCATCTGCGGGTCGGACCTCCACCTGTTCAGCGTGCTCGGGCCGTTCCTCGAACCGGGCGACGTCCTGGGCCACGAGCCGATGGGGGTGGTCGAGGAGGTCGGCAGCGAGGTGCGTTCGCTCAAGCCCGGCGACCGGGTGGTCATCCCCTTCGTCATCGCCTGCGGCAGCTGCTGGATGTGCTCGCGCGGGCTGCACAGCCAGTGCGAGACCACCCAGGTCCGGGCGCACGGCAAGGGTGCCGCCCTGTTCGGGTACACCACGCTCTACGGCCAGGTCCCCGGCGGGCAGGCGGAGTACCTGCGGGTGCCCTTCGCCGACGTCGGACCGGTCGTCGTCCCCGACGACGGGGAGCCGGACGAGCGCTACCTCTACCTCTCCGACGTCCTGCCCACCGCGTGGCAGGCGGTGGAGTACGCCGACGTCCCGC
>NZ_CALGNQ010000275.1 GCF_937958535.1 uncultured Georgenia sp.
GTTCGCCAACGGGCTGCCGCACTACGGGCACCTGCTCACCGGGTACGTCAAGGACGTCGTCGGCCGCTTCCAGACCCAGCTCGGGCGCCGGGTGGAGCGCCGCTTCGGCTGGGACACCCACGGGCTGCCGGCCGAGCTCGAGGCCGAGCGCGAGCTGGGGATCACCGACAAGTCCCAGATCGACGAGATGGGCATCGAGGCGTTCAACAAGGCGTGCCAGGACTCGGTGCTGCGCTACACCGACGAGTGGCAGGACTACGTCACCCGCCAGGCGCGCTGGGTGGACTTCGACAACGACTACAAGACCCTGGACCCCTCCTACATGGAGTCGGTGATCTGGGCGTTCAAGCAGCTGTACGACAAGGGGCTGGCCTACGAGGGCTACCGCGTGCTGCCCTACTGCTGGAACGACCAGACCCCGCTGTCCAACCACGAGCTGCGCATGGACGACGACGTCTACCAGCAGCGCCAGGACCCCTCGGTCACGGTCGGGGTGCGGCTGGAGAGCGGTGAGCTCGCCCTCATCTGGACGACGACGCCGTGGACGCTGCCCTCCAACCTGTCCCTCGCCGTGGGGCCCGACGTCGAGTACGTCACCGTCGTGCCGAGCGAGGGGCCGCTGGCCGGGGAGCGGGTGCTGCTCGCCGCGGCGCGGCTGGCCGCCTACGCCCGTGAGCTGGGGGAGGAGCCCGAGGTCGTCGCCCGGGTGCCCGGCCGCGAGCTCGCCGGGCGTCGTTACGCCCCGGTCTTCGACTACTTCCTGGGCCGCCGCGAGGAGCTCGGCGAGCGGGTGTGGACCGTCCTGACCGCCGACTACGTCTCCACCGAGGACGGCACCGGCATCGTCCACCAGGCCCCCGCCTTCGGTGAGGACGACATGGCGGTCTCCGCGGCCGCCGGGATCGGCACCGTCGTCCCGGTCGACGACGGCGGCCGCTTCACCACCGAGGTGAGCGACTACGCCGGCACCCACGTCTTCGAGGCGAACCGGGCGATCATCGCCGACCTCAAGCACGGCACCGGGGCGCTGGCCCGCCGCCCGGAGCCGGAGCGCGCCCTCCTCGTGCGGCAGGAGACCTACGACCACCCCTACCCGCACTGCTGGCGCTGCCGCGAGCCGCTCATCTACAAGGCGGTGACGAGCTGGTTCGTCCGGGTCACCGAGTTCCGCGACCGCATGGTCGAGCTCAACGAGCAGATCACCTGGGTGCCGGACCACATCAAGCACGGCCAGTTCGGCAACTGGCTCGCCGGTGCCCGGGACTGGTCGATCTCCCGCAACCGGTACTGGGGCACCCCGATCCCGGTGTGGGTCTCGGACGACCCGGCGTACCCGCGCATCGACGTCTACGGCTCCTTCGCCGAGCTCGAGGCCGACTTCGGGCGGCTGCCGCTGGACCGCGACGGCAAGCCCAACCTGCACCGGCCCTACATCGACGAGCTCACCCGCCCCAACCCGGACGACCCCACCGGGCGGTCGACGATGCGCCGCATCCCCGACGTCCTGGACGTGTGGTTCGACTCCGGATCGATGCCCTACGCCCAGGTGCACTACCCCTTCGAGAACCGTGAGTGGTTCGAGCACCACTACCCGGGCGACTTCATCGTGGAGTACATCGGGCAGACCCGCGGCTGGTTCTACACGCTGCACGTGCTCGCCACGGCGCTCTTCGACCGGCCGGCGTTCACGACGTCGGTGTCCCACGGCATCGTCCTGGGCTCCGACGGCCGCAAGATGAGCAAGTCGCTGCGCAACTACCCCGATGTCACCGAGGTCTTCGACCGGGACGGCTCGGACGCGATGCGCTGGTTCCTCATGGCCTCCCCGGTGGTCCGCGGCGGCAACCTCATCGTCACCGAGGAGGGCATCCGGGAGAACGTCCGCCAGGTGCTGCTCCCGGTGTGGAACACCTGGTACTTCCTCTCCCTCTACGCCGGTGCGGCGAACGGCGGCCGGGGCCTGGTCGGGCGCACCGTGACGCCGCAGGAGGCGGCCGACCTGCCGGTCATGGACCGCTACCTCCTGGCCCGCACCCGCACCCTGGCCGACGAGGTCCGCCGCCAGCTCGAGGCCTACGACGTCCCCGGCGCCTGCCAGACCGTCCGCGACCACCTCGACGTGCTGACCAACTGGTACGTCCGCACCTCCCGTGACCGCTTCTGGGAGGAGGACGAGGCCGCGTTCAACACGCTGCACACCGCACTCGAGGTGCTCATGCGGGTCATGGCGCCGCTGGCCCCCCTCATCACCGAGGAGGTGTGGCGGGGGCTCACCGGCGGCCGCTCGGTCCACCTCACCGACTGGCCGGTGCTCGACGAGGCCTTCGCCGCCGACGAGCTGGTCGAGACGATGGACCGCGTCCGCGACGTCGTGTCCACCACCCTCGGGCTGCGCAAGGCCGGCTCGCTGCGGGTGCGCCAGCCGCTGCGCACGCTCCAGGTGGTCGTCGAGGAGCCGGAGGCGCTCGCCCCGTTCACCGACCTCATCGCCCACGAGGTCAACGTCAAGGCGGTCGAGCTGCGCTCGCTGGCCGACGACGCCGCCCAGGAGTACGGCGTGTTCACCCGGCTCACGGTCAACGCCCGCGCCGCCGGGCCGCGGCTCGGCAAGGACGTCCAGCGGGTCATCCGGGCCGCCCGCGCCGGGGAGTGGGAGCAGACCCCCGACGGCGTCGTGGTCGACGGCATCACGCTGGAGGAGGACGAGTACACGCTGACCACGGAGGTGGAGGAGCGGCCCGGCGACGAGCGCGCCGCCGGCGTCCTGGACAGCGGCGGGTTCGTCGTCCTGGACACCGCGCTGGACGACGAGCTGCGCGCCGAGGGCTTCGCCCGCGACCTCGTGCGCCGCGTCCAGGACGAGCGCAAGGCCGCCGACCTCCACGTGTCGGACCGCATCGTGCTCACCGTCGCCGTCCCCGAGCAGTACACCGGCTGGGTCGAGAGCCACGCCGACCTCGTCCGCCGCGAGACGCTCGCCGTCTCCCTCACCGTCGAGACCAGCCCCACCGAGGAGATCGACGTCCGCCTGGAGGTCGCCCAGCCATGACCGAGACCCCCCGCCCCGGCGGCACCCCACCGCCCGCCGACAGCTCACGTCCCGACGACCGCCCGACGGAGGAGGAGGCCCAGGCCGAGCACGACCGGGCGGCGCAGGAGCTCGTCTCCTCCGGGCTGTTCGCCGGGCCGGACCCGACCGTCGTCGACGACGTCCTCGCCTCCCCGGACGTCACCGCCGAGGTCGACCCCGTCGCCCACGCCCAGGCCCAGGCCGAGGTGCACCGGATCTACACCGAGATCCTCACCCGGGCACCGGAGCACGACGTCCAGCCCAGCCTGGAGCGCGTCCGCCAGGTGCTCGAGCTGCTCGGTGAGCCGCACCGTGCCTACCCGGTCATCCACGTCGCCGGCACCAACGGCAAGACGTCCACGGCCCGGATCGTCGAGCGGCTGCTGCGCGAGCGCGGCCTGCGCACCGGGCGGTTCACCTCCCCCCACCTGAGCGACGTGCGCGAGCGCATCGCCATCGACGGTGAGCCGATCGCCCCCGAGGTCTTCGTCTCCACCTGGCAGGACATCGCCCCCTACGTGGAGATGGTCGACGAGCGGTCGCGGGCGGCGGGCGGGCCCCGGCTCAGCTTCTTCGAGGTCTTCACCGTCATGGCGTTCGCCGCCTTCGCCGACGCCCCGGTGGATGTGGCGGTGGTCGAGACCGGGATGGGCGGGCGCTGGGACGCGACCAACGTCGCCGACGGCACCGTGGAGATCATCACCTCGGTCTCCCGCGACCACGAGCGCTGGCTCGGCCACACCCTGGGCGAGATCGCCGCCGAGAAGGCCGGGATCATCGTCGCCGGGTCCACCGTCGTCAGCGCCGCCCAGGACGAGGAGGTCAGCGCCGTCGTGCGCGACGCCGCCCACGCCCTGGACGCGCGGCTCGTCGTGGACGGGGCCGACATGGAGGTCGTGGACCGCCAGCTCGGGGTCGGCGGCCAGATGCTCGTCCTGCGCACCCCGGCCGCCACCTACACCGACGTCTTCCTCCCGCTCCACGGTGAGCACCAGGCGCACAACGCGCTGCTCGCGCTCGTCGCGGTGGAGACCTTCTTCGGGGGCGGGGCGCTGAGCGGCGAGGTGGTCGAGCACGCGATGGCGGCCGTCGACTCACCCGGCCGGCTCGAGCTCGTGCGCACCAGCCCGACGGTGCTGCTCGACGCCGCCCACAACGCCGCCGGCGTGGAGTCGCTGCGGCAGGCCGTGGAGGAGGCCTTCCACCTCTCCCGGGTGGTCGGCGTCGTCGGTGTCATGCACGACAAGGACGCCGAGGCGATCCTCTCCGGCCTGGAGCCGCTGCTCGCCGAGGTCGTCATCACCCGGGCGACGACGAGCCGGGCCCACGACGTCGACGACCTCGCCGAGATCGCCCGCGACGTCTTCGACGAGGACCGGGTGCACGTCGCCGAGAGGATCGACGAGGCAATCGACCTCGCGGCGGCGCGAGCCGAGTACGGTGGGCAAGCAGGCGGAGCCGTCCTCGTCACGGGCTCGGTGATCCTCGTCGGGGAGGCGCGGCTGCTGCTGCGACGCGGCGGCTGAGCCGCGTCGTCACTCACAACGCCAAGGGAGGCCGCAGTGAAGAAGCTCATCAACGACCCCAAGGACGTCGTCGCCGAGTCCGTCGCGGGCCTGGCCGCCGCGCACAGCGACATCATCACGGCGAGCCAGGACCCGATCTTCGTCTCCCGAGCCGGTGGTGCGGTCAGCGGCAAGGTCGGGCTCGTGTCCGGGGGCGGCAGCGGTCACGAACCGCTGCACGCGGGGTTCGTCGGCGTCGGCATGCTCGACGCCGCGGTACCGGGTGCGGTGTTCACCTCGCCCAGCCCCGAGCCGATCCTCGCCGCCATGCAGGCCGCCGACGGTGGCGCCGGTGTGGTCCAGATCGTCAAGAACTACACCGGGGACGTGCTCAACTTCGAGGTGGCCGCCGAGCTCGGCGAGGCCGAGGGCATGACGGTGCGCAGCGTCCTCGTCGCCGACGACGTCGCGGTGGAGGACTCCACCTACACGGCGGGGCGGCGCGGGGTGGCGGGCACGCTCGTCGTGGAGAAGATCGCCGGTGCCGCCGCGGAGCGCGGGGACGACCTCGACGCCGTCGTCGCGGTCGCCGAACGCACCGCCGCGGCCGTGCGCACCATGGGGATCGCCCTCACCGCCCCCACCGTGCCCGCCGCCGGGCGCCCGTCCTTCGACCTCGAGGACGACGAGGTCGAGGTCGGCATCGGCATCCACGGCGAGCCGGGCCGCCGCCGCGTCAAGGCCGTCTCCGCCGACGAGACCGCCGACCTCCTCCTCGAGCCGGTCCTCACCGACCTCGGTGACGTCGCCGGCAAGGACGTCCTCCTCCTCGTCAACGGGATGGGGGCCACCCCCTCGCTCGAGCTCTACATCCTCTACGGCGCCGCCCGGCGCCGGCTGGAGGAGCGCGGCGCCACCGTCACCCGCTCGCTCGTCGGCAGCTACGTCACCTCCCTCGACATGGCCGGGGCCAGCATCAGCGTCATGCCGCTCGACGAGGAGCTCACCGCGCTGTGGGACGCCCCGGCGCATACGGTGGCCCTGCGTCAGGGAATGTGAGGAGCACATGGACGAGACACTGGACACCGGCTGGGTGCTGCGCTGGGCGGAGGAGGCCCAGCGGGTGGTCGCCGAGAACCGGATCGAGCTCATGGAGCTCGACCGCGCCATCGGCGACGGCGACCACGGCGACAACCTCGACCGCGGCTTCACGGCGGTGACGTCGAAGCTCGCCGACGCAGCACCGGACACCCCCTCCGCCGCCCTCAAGCTCATCGCCACCACCCTCATGTCCACCGTCGGCGGGGCGGCCGGGCCGCTGTACGGCACCGCCTTCCTCCGGGCGGCGACCTCCGCGGGGGAGGACCGCATCGACGCCGCCGGCGTGGCGGGGTTGCTCACCGCCGCCGTCGAGGGGGTGGTCGCCCGCGGCAAGGCGTCCCCGGGCGACAAGACGATGGTCGACGCCCTGGGCCCGGCGGCCGAGGCGGCCCGGGCGGCGGCCGAGAACGGTGCGACGCCGCAGGCGGTGCTCGTGGCGGCGGCGGAGGCGGCCGAGGAGGGGGCACGGGCCACCGAGCCGATGGTCGCCAAGAAGGGCCGCGCCAGCTACCTGGGGGAGCGGTCGGCCGGTCACGTCGACCCCGGCGCCCAGTCCAGCGCGCTCATCCTGCGGGCGGCCGCCGACGCCGCAGCGGAGCCGCAGCCGTGACCACGGCGATCGTCGTCGTGTCCCACTCGGCCCAGCTCGCGCGGGGCGTGTGCGAGGTCGCCGCGCAGATGGCGCCGGACGTCCCGCTGCGGGCGGCCGGTGGGACCGTCGACGGGCGCATCGGTACGAGCTTCGACAAGGTGCTCACCACCGTCGTCGAGCTCACCGAGGAGCCGGTGGACGGCGTCGTCGTCCTCACCGACCTCGGGTCGGCGACGATGACCGCCGAGTCGGTCCTGGAGATGGTCGACGACGAGCGGGTCGTCCTCGCCGACGCCCCGCTCGTCGAGGGCGCCATCGCCGCCGCGGTGGCGGCGCAGGGCGGGGCCGACCCGACCGCCGTGCGCCGCGCCGCCGAGGAGGCCGCGGCGTCCTTCCCCGGCGCCGGGGCGGCCGGCGCCGAGGAGAGCGGGGTGGGTGAGGACGCGGTCGAGCGGGTGCTCGAGCTGCGCAACGCGCTGGGCCTGCACGCCCGCCCGGCCGCGATGCTCGCCCGCGTCGCCTCCGGTTTCGACGCCCGCATCGAGGTCGAGGGCGTGGACGGCACGAGCGTCCTCGCGCTCATCGCGCTCGGCCTGGAGGGCGGCGCCCGGATGAGGGTGCGGGCCAGCGGCCGCCAGGCGGAGGAGGTCCTCGACGCCATCTCCCAGATCGTCGCCGACGGCTTCGGCGAGGAGTAGTCCCGCGACGTGACGCATTCGCCCGTCCGGGTTACCCGGACGCAGCGGCGAGGTAGGGCACGATGGTGCCCATGAGCGACCTGAAGCCCGTCGAGAGCTGGCTCACCGACATGGACGGCGTGCTCGTCCACGAGCAGCAGGCCATCCCCGGGGCCGCCGAGTTCATCCAGGCCCTCATCGAGACCGGCCGCCGATTCCTCGTGCTGACGAACAACTCGATCTTCACGCCCCGGGACCTGCGCGCCCGGCTCCGCGCCGGCGGCATCGACATCCCGGAGGAGGCCATCTGGACCTCCGCGCTGGCCGCGGCGCAGTTCCTCGACGGCCAACGACGCGGCGGCTCGGCCTACGTCGTCGGCGAGGCGGGGCTGACCACCGCGCTGCACGACATCGGCTACACCCTCACCGACGTCGACCCGGACTACGTCGTCCTCGGGGAGACCCGCACGTACTCCTTCGAGGCGATCACCCGGGCGATCCGGCTCATCGAGGGTGGGGCGCGGTTCATCGCCACCAACCCCGACCCCTCCGGCCCGTCGCGCGAGGGCACCCTGCCGGCCACCGGCGCCGTGGCGGCGCTCATCACGCGCGCCACCGGGGTGGAGCCGTACTTCGTCGGCAAGCCGAACCCGCTGATGATGCGCAGCGCGCTCAACCGTATCGGTGCCCACTCCGAGTCCACGGTGATGGTCGGCGACCGGATGGACACCGACGTCGTCTCCGGGCTCGAGGCCGGTATGCGCACCATCCTCGTGCTCTCCGGCTCCACCCGGGCCGACCAGGTCGACCGCTTCCCCTACCTGCCCACCCGGGTGGTCGACTCCATCGCCGACGTCGTCCCGCTGGTCGCGGAGTTCGCCCCCCGCGGGTGAGCCGTGCGACGCGGTTAGGATCGGTCGTGATGAGCCGTCCTACCCGCAGCGCCCGCGCGCTGTTCGCCGCCACGCTGCTGTTCAGCGAGTCCCTCGTCGTCCTCTTCGCCGGGCTCGTCGCCTACGGGCTGCGGCTGCTGCCCGTGCCCACGCTCCTGTGGGGCGGCGGCGTCCTGGCCCTGTGGGCGGTCGTCGCCGGCGTCCTCGTACGACGCAGCCCGCGGGCGGGCTACGTGCTCGGCTCGGTGCTCCAGGCGGTGCTCGTCGCCACCGGCCTGCTCCTGGGGATGATGTACGTCGTCGGCGGCGTCTTCGCCCTGCTGTGGGTCATGTGCCTGCGCATCGGCGGCCAGATCGACGCCGAGCGCGTCGTCCGCGAGCGGCAGGAGCGGGAGTACCGGGAGCGCACCGCCGGCGGCGGGGGCGCGGTGTCCGGGGAGGCCCCGGTAGCCGGGTAGGGTCGCTCCCGTGACTTCCCAGCAGACCACCGAACGCACCCTCGTCCTCATCAAGCCCGACGGCGTCCAGCGCGGCCTCGTCGGAGAGATCCTGCGCCGGATCGAGGCCAAGGGCTACCGCATCACCGCGCTCGAGATGCGCACCGCCGACGCCGGGCTCCTCGGCGAGCACTACGCCGAGCACCGCGGCCGGCCGCACTTCGAGCCGCTCGTGGAGTTCATGGGCTCCGGCCCGCTCGTCGCCGCCGTCGTCGAGGGCAACCGCGTCATCGAGGGCTTCCGCTCCCTCGCCGGCGCCACCGAGCCCACGACGGCCGCCCCCGGCACGATCCGCGGCGACCTCGCCCGGGCGTGGGACACCCAGGTCATCCAGAACCTGGTCCACGGCTCGGACTCCCCGGAGTCGGCCGAGCGCGAGATCGCGCTCTGGTTCCCCGGCCGCTGACCCGTCCACCGTGCGCCCGTCCCGGTGGCGGGCGCACGGCGCCGCACCGGGGCGCCGGTGAGCGGCGGACCGGTGGGCGGAGCGGAGCGGCCTCCCGCTCGCCGGACGCGTCCGCGGTTAGGCTGCCCCCGTGCACCTGAAGACGCTGACGCTGCGAGGGTTCAAGTCCTTCGCGTCGGCGACGACCCTGCACCTGGAGCCGGGGATCACCTGCGTGGTGGGTCCCAACGGCTCGGGCAAGTCGAACGTCGTCGACGCCCTGGCCTGGGTCATGGGCGAGCAGGGCGCCAAGTCGCTGCGCGGCGGGTCGATGTCCGACGTCATCTTCGCCGGCACCTCCTCCCGGGCACCGCTCGGCCGTGCCGAGGTCTCGCTCACCATCGACAACTCCGACGGGCTGCTGCCCATCGACTACACCGAGGTGACGATCTCCCGGACGCTGTTCCGGGGCGGCGGCTCGGAGTACGCCATCAACGGCGAGCCGTGCCGGCTGCTCGACATCCAGGAGCTGCTCTCCGACACCGGCATGGGCCGGGAGATGCACGTCATCGTCGGCCAGGGCCGGCTCGATGCGGTCCTCTCCGCCGGACCGGAGGAGCGGCGCGGCTTCATCGAGGAGGCCGCCGGGGTGCTCAAGCACCGCCGCCGCAAGGAGAAGGCCCTGCGCAAGCTCGAGGCGATGCGGGCCAACGTCGACCGGCTCACCGATCTCGCCGGCGAGATCCGCCGCCAGCTCGGGCCGCTGGCCAAGCAGGCCGACGTCGCCCGCCGCGCCCAGGTGATCCAGGCCGACCTCCACGACTCCAGCGCCCGGCTGCTGGCCGACGACCTCGTCCAGCTGCGCGCCACCCTCGAGCGGGAGGTCGCCGACGAGACCGCGCTGCGTGAGCGGCGCACCGCCGTCGAGGCCACCGCCGACGCCGCCCGGCAGCGGCTGGCCGCCCTCGAGGCGGAGGCCGCCGCCCAGGCCCCGCGGCTGCGCGAGGCGACCGACACCTGGCACGCGCTGTCCGGTCTGCGGGAGCGGCTGCGGGGGCTGCACTCGCTGGCGGCCGAGCGCACCCGGCTGCTCGGCACCCCCACCCAGGAGCACCGCGGCACCGACCCCGAGGAGCTCGAGGCCCGCGCCGCCCGCGCCCGCGAGGAGGAGCAGGCGCTCGCCGCGGAGGTCGCGGCCGCCCGCGCGGCGCTGGAGGCCATCGTCGCCGAGCGGACCGGCGCGGAGGAGACCGAGCGGGAGGCCGAACGTGCCCTCGCCGCGGTGCACCGCGGTGTGGCCGACCGCCGCGAGGGCCTGGCCCGGCTCACCGGGCAGGTCGCGGCGCGCCGCAGCGCCGCCGAGGCCACCCAGGCCGAGCTCGGCCGGCTGCGCGCCAACCTCGCCGAGGCGGAGGAGCGCGCCCGGCAGGCGCAGGCCGAGTTCGCCGCCCTGGAGCAGCAGGTCGCCGGCGTCGAGGAGGGCGAGGAGGGGCTCGACGAGGCGCACGAGGCGGCGCTCGCCGAGCTCGACGCCGCCGAGGCCGCCGTCGCCGCGCTCGTCGAGGCGGAGCGCGCCGCCGACTCCGAGCGCCGCACCTGGCAGACCCGCCGCGACACCCTCGAGCTTTCCCTCGCCCGCAAGGACGGCACCGGCGCCCTGCTCGAGGCGGCCGACCGGGTCGCCGGGCTGCGCGGCGCGCTGCCCGACGCGCTCACCGTCGAGCACGGGTACGAGACGGCCGTGGCCGCCGTCCTCGGCGCCCACACCGACGCCGCCGTCGTCGAGTCCACCGACGTCGCCGTCGACGCCATCCGGCGCGCCCGGGACGAGGACCTGGGCCAGGTCAGCCTCGTCGTCGCCGCCGCCGCGGCCCGCACCCCGCAGGACGGGCCGGCCCCGGCCGGGGGGCGCTGGCTGCTGGACGTCGTCACGGCGAGCGACGAGCTCACCGGGGCCGTCACCACCCTGCTCGCCGGTGCCGTCGTCGTCGACGACCTCGCCGCCGCCCGCGCCGCCGTCGCCACCGCCGACGTCACCGCCGTCACCCGCGACGGGGACGTGCTGTCCCGGGCGCACGCCGCCGGGGGCAGCAGCGGGGGACCGAGCGTGCTGGAGCTGCACGCCGCCCACGAGGAGGCGGTCTCCGAGCTCGCCGCCGCCACCGAGCGGGTGGAGAAGGCCCGGTTCGCGCTCGTCGGTGCCCGGGACCGGGTGGTGCGCGCCCAGGAGGAGGTCGACGCGACGCTCGCCGCGCTCCACGCCTCCGACGCCCGGCTCGCCGGGGTCGCCGAGCAGCTGGGCCGGCTCGGCTCGGCCGCCCGCGCCGCCGAGGCCGAGGCCGAGCGCATCCGCCCGGCGATCGCCGAGCTCGTCGCCCGGGGGGAGGAGCACGAGCGGGAGCTGGCCGAGCTGCTCGCCCGCCTCGAGGTGGCGCAGCAGGAGCCCGAACGCACCGAGGAGGACCTCGCCGCTGCCACCGCGGAGCGGGACCGTGCGGCGCAGACCGCCCGGGCCGCCCGCGCCCGCGAGACCGAGGCCCGGTTGGCGTTGCGCACCGTCGAGGAGCGGGCCGGTGCACTGTCCGGGCGGGCCGCGTCCCTCGAGCGGGCCGCCGAGGCCGAGCGGGTGGCCCGGCGCAAGGCCGCCGAGCGGGAGCGGCGCCGCGCCCGTCAGGCCGAGATCGCCGCCCTGGTGCGGTCCGGTGCGGAGCAGGCGCTCGCCGCCGTCGAGCGGTCCCTGGAGGCGGCCACCGCCGCCCGGGAGGAGGCCGAGGAGGCCCGCGGCGTGCGCGAGACCGAGATCGCCCAGGTGCGCGCCGAGCTCGAGGAGGCCACCCAGGAGCTGGCCCGCCTCACCGACGCCGTCCACCGCGACGAGGTGGCCCGCGCCGAGCAGCGGCTGCGGATCAGCCAGCTCGAGGAGCGAGCCGTCAGCGAGCTCGGCCTCGACCCGGAGGTGCTCGTCGAGGAGTACGGGCCGCACCAGCCGGTGCCCGTCGTCGTCCCCGAGGGCGAGGAGCCGCGCGACCCGGTCCCGTACGTCCGTGAGGAGCAGGAGAAGCGCCGCAAGCGCGCCGAGCGGGACCTGGCCCGCCTCGGCAAGGTCAACCCGCTCGCGCTGGAGGAGCACGCGGCGCTCGCCGAGCGGCACCGCTTCCTCACCGAGCAGCTCGCCGACCTGAAGAAGTCCCGCGCCGACCTCCTCGAGATCGTCCGCGAGATCGACGAGCGCGTCGAGCGGGTGTTCGCCGAGGCCTTCGCCGACACCGCCGCGGCCTTCGAGGACGTCTTCTCCCGGCTGTTCCCGGGCGGGGAGGGCCGCCTCGTCCTCACCGACCCCGACGACATGCTCACCACCGGCATCGACATCGAGGCCCGCCCGGCGGGGAAGAAGGTCAAGCGTCTGTCGCTGCTGTCCGGCGGCGAGCGGTCGCTGACGGCGGTTGCGCTCCTCGTGGCGATCTTCAAGGCGCGCCCCAGCCCCTTCTACGTCATGGACGAGGTCGAGGCCGCCCTGGACGACACCAACCTGGGCCGGCTGCTGGAGATCTTCACCGAGCTGCGGGAGGACTCCCAGCTCATCATCATCACCCACCAGAAGCGCACGATGGAGATCGCCGACGCGCTGTACGGCGTGACGATGCGCGGCGACGGGGTGACCACGGTGATCAGCCAGCGGCTCAGCGACGAGGAGCGCGCCCCGGCGGTGTGACCCCTCGCCACGCCGGTGTGAGATGGGCGTCAACGCGCACGATCGCCGGGTGGGTGAGCGATAATTCGACCCATGGTGGGGGTCATCCTGGTCAGTGCGCTGGTCGTCGGTTGTGTCGTCTGGGTCTTCCGCGCCGTGCTCGACGCCATGCGCCCCGAGATCGGGTGGGGCGCCTGGCTCCGGGACTGCTTCCGGCTCTCCCGCCGGGAGCCGGTCGCCGACGGCGACGTGGAGGAGGACGCCGGGGGGCTGGGGGCGCTCTTCCTCATGAGCGAGCCCGGCAGCGGCTACGTCACCCCCGAGGAGGCCGCCGGGCCGCTCGTCGGCCGGTTGGACGAGCTCGGCCAGCACGTGCGCGAGCTGCGGGAGCGCAGCCACGGCGAGGCGCGTGACCGTGGCGAGGAGCACCGCTCCGGGGCGCCTGCCTGACCACCTGCCCACCGCCGGCGCCGTGAGCCGCGTCTCCGCTCGCGCCACCCGCTGGCCCGTCCGGCGCGTCGTGGTCCACACTGGGCTGCTGTGACCGATCAGCTCTGGGCGATTCTCGCCGTCGTCGTTGTCGTCCTCATCGCCGGTGGTGCCGCGCTCACCACGGGCCTGCGCCGCCGTCGTCCGCCGCAGCTCCCGACCGAGGAGCAGCTCCGCACCGACGAGCGGGCGGACGAGCCCGCGGCACCGGGCCGGGGCCCCGCGCCGGACGACGGCACCGCCGTCACCGTGGAGGAACCGCCCGCCGCGGAGCCCCCGGCCGAGCCCGCCGCGCCCACCGTCGAGCGCCCGGCACCCGTCGCCGGACGGATGGTGCGGCTGCGCGACCGGCTGGCCCGCTCCGGCGCCATCGGCCGCTCGCTCCTGTCCATCCTCTCCCGCGACACGCTCTCCGAGACCGACTGGGAGGAGATCGAGGAGACCCTGCTCCTCGCCGACGTCGGCATCGGCCCCACCACCGAGCTCATGGACCGCCTGCGCACCCGCGTCCAGGTGCTCGGCACGAAGGACCCGGCCGCCGTGCGCGACGTCCTGCGCGAGGAGCTGCTCGAGCTCGTCGGCCCCTCGATGGACCGCTCGCTGCGCACGGCGAAGGGCGTGGGGGACGACGGCGAGCCGCACCCCGCGACCATCCTCGTCGTCGGCGTCAACGGCACCGGCAAGACGACGACGGTGGGCAAGCTCGCCCGCGTCCTCGTCGCCCAGGACCTCGACGTCGTCCTCGGCGCCGCCGACACGTTCCGCGCCGCGGCCGCCGACCAGCTCCAGACCTGGGGCGAGCGCGTGGGGGTGCGCACCGTCCGCTCCGACCGCGAGGGGGCCGACCCCGCCGCCGTCGCCTTCGACGCCGTGAAGACCGGCCGGGAGACCGGTGCCGACGTCGTCCTCGTCGACACCGCCGGGCGGCTGCAGAACAAGGCCGGACTGATGGACGAGCTGGGCAAGATCAAGCGCGTCATCTCCCGGCAGGCGCCGGTGAGCGAGGTGCTCCTCGTGCTCGACGCCACCACCGGCCAGAACGGGCTGCGGCAGGCGCAGGTGTTCGCCGAGGTCGTCGACGTCACCGGGATCGTCCTCACCAAGCTCGACGGCACCGCCAAGGGCGGCATCGTCGTCGCCGTCCAGCGCGAGCTCGGGGTGCCCGTCAAGCTCGTGGGCTTGGGGGAGGGCGCCGACGACCTCGCCCCCTTCGAGCCGGAGGAGTTCGTCGACGCGCTGCTCGCCTGAAGGCCCCGGCCGCCGCGTCCCGGCTCTCGCGCCGGCCGGTGAAATCCTGCGGCCGGCTCCGGAGGGCGGCTGACAGGGTGCGGCTATGGCTGCCTCGCCGCGGGCTGCCGGCTCATCTCCGGTGACCGCCTCGCACCCTTCTCCACGGCCAACGTCGCCCGCGACACGGACGTGCTGCGCGCTCGCCGGGCTCGGTGACCCGGCAGCGGTGACGCAGACCGTGCTGGAGACGAGCCGGTCCTCGTCGTGGGGACGCGCTTCGACCCGGCCACCCCCTACGAGCACGTCGCCCCGTTCGCCGCCCACTACCCGGACGCCCGCGTCCTCACCGTCGAGGGGTGGGGCCACACCACCCTGGCGCGCAGCAGCTGCGCCGACGCGGCGATCGCCCGCTACCTCCGCGACGGGGAGGCAGAACCGGCCGCCATGTGCCCGCAGGACCTCGTCCCGTTCACCGCTGCCCGGGCCACCCGACCGGCACCGACCCCGGCACCCCCGCGGCCTGCCTGGGCACGGCCCTGACAGCGACCGGCGCACTGCCGGGCGCGGGGCCGGTCCGTAACGCACCGTTCACACGGCGGGACGGATCGTCACGGGACGGAAACACCGCCGCCCCGGTCGTGAAACGTCACCGGAGCAGTGTGTCCTCCAGCCGGCCACCAGAGAGCCGGGACCGAGAGGACCACTATGGAGCTCGATCAGGGGACCACCGCCTGGATGCTCGTGTCCGCATCCCTCGTGCTGCTCATGACGCCGGGGCTCGCCCTCTTCTACGGCGGCATGACGCGCTCGAGGTCCGTCCTGAACATGATGATGATGTCCTTCGGCGCCATGGGTGTCATCGGCGTCGTCTACGTGCTGTGGGGCTGGTCGATGTCCTACGGCAGCCGCAGCATCGGCGGCATCGTCGCCGACCCGTCGGAGATGTTCGGCCTGCGCGGCGCGATCCTCGACGACGCCGGGGAGTTCGTCCTCGCCGATGGCCTGCCGGTGGTCGTCGACGTCGGCTTCCAGGTGACGTTCGCGATCATCACCACCGCCCTCATCAGCGGCGCCCTCGCCGAGCGGGTGAAGTTCGGCACCTGGATGGTGTTCACCGCGCTGTGGGTGACCCTCGCCTACTTCCCGATGGCCCACATGGTGTGGGGCGGCGGGCTGCTCAGCGGCGACGGCCCTTTCGCCGCCATCGCCGAGCCGGTCGACTTCGCCGGCGGCACGGTCGTCCACATCAACGCCGGCGTCGCCGCCCTCGTCCTCGCGCTCGTCGTCGGCAGGCGGCGCGGCTTCGGCCGCGAGCCCAGCCGGCCCCACAACCTGCCGTTCGTCATGCTCGGCGCGGCCCTCCTGTGGTTCGGCTGGTTCGGGTTCAACGCCGGCTCCGCCTACGCCGCCGACGGCCTCGCCGGCCTCGCCTGGGTCAACACCACGACCTGCACCGCGGCGGCGATCATCGGCTGGCTCGTCGTGGAGAAGCTGCGCGACGGCCACGCCACCTCACTGGGCGCCGCCTCGGGCATCGTCGCCGGCCTCGTCGCGATCACCCCGGCCGCGGGCTCGCTCAGCCCCGTCGGGTCGATCGCCCTCGGGCTCGTCGCCGGTGCCCTGTGCGCCCTGGCGGTCTCGCTGAAGTACCGCCTCGGCTACGACGACTCCCTCGACGTCGTGGGCGTCCACCTCGTCGGCGGGCTCGTCGGCACGCTGATGATCGGGCTGCTGGCCACCGACGGGGGGCTGCTGTACGGCGGCGGCCCCGCCCTGCTCGCCGTCCAGGCGATCATCGCCGCCGTCGCGGTCGCGCTCTCCGCCGTCGTCACCCTCGTCATCGGGCTCGCCCTGCGGGCGACGCTGGGCTGGCGGGTGACCGAAGACGTCGAGACCACCGGTATCGACTCCGCCGTCCACGGCGAGTCCGCCTACGAGGGCCTCGGCAGCGGCCTGGCCACCGTGCTGCCGCCGCGCGAGGCCGCCGTCAGCACCCTGAGCAACGAGGAGAAGGTCGGGTCATGAAGCTCATCACCGCAGTCGTCCAGCCGCACCGGCTGGCCGAGGTCAAGCAGGCCCTCGCCGGGGTCGGGGTCCGGGGGATGACCGTCTCCGAGGCCAGCGGCTACGGCCGGCAGCACGGGCACACCGAGGTCTACCGCGGTGCCGAGTACGCCGTCGACCTCGTCCCCAAGGTCCGCATCGAGGTCCTCGTCGAGGACGACGACGTCACCGTCGTCACCGGCGCCATCGTCCAGGCGGCCCAGACCGGCCGCATCGGCGACGGCAAGGTGTGGGTGGTCCCCGTCGAGGAGGTCGTCCGGGTCCGCACCGGTGACCGCGGCGCCGTCGCCCTGTGACATGGGCCGGGTCCCCGCACCGGCCGGCCCGGTGGCCGACCTGCGCGGGGCCCGGCTCGCCGTCCCGCTGCCCCTCCCGTCACGGTCGGGTGGCGGCTTCGGCGCGGACGGGGCGGCCTACCGCGCCCGGCTCGCGGGCCTCGTCGACACCGCCCTCGCCGCGCTCTGGCGCAGCGCCGTGCCCGGCGACGACACCGGCCTGGCGCTCGCCGTCGTGGGCTCCCAGGGGCGCCGCGACGCCGGCCCGACGAGCGACCTCGACGTGCTCCTCCTGCACGACGGCCGGCGCCACGACCTCGCCGCGGTCGCCCCGCTCACCGGCGCGCTCTGGTACCCGCTGTGGGACGCGGGCCTCGACGTCGACCACGCCGTACGCAGCCTCGCCGGGTGCCGCCAGATCGCCTCTGCGGACCTGGTCTCCGCCGTCGGGCTGCTCGACGTCCGGCACGTCGCCGGGGACCCGGACGTCGTGGCGCGCGCCCGCCGCGCACTCCTCTCCGACTGGCGTGCCGCTGCCCGGCGACGGCTGCCCGAGCTCCTCACCGCCGTGCGGGAACGGGCCGAGCGCCACGGCGAGCTGGCCTACCTCGTCGAGCCCGACCTCAAGGAGGCCCGGGGCGGGCTGCGCGACGTCGTCGCCATCCGGGCGCTCGCGGCCACCTGGCTCACCGACCGACCGCACGGTGAGCTCGACGAGGCCGCGGCGTTCCTCCTGGACGCCCGTGACGCCGTGGCGGTCGTCTCCGGGCGGCGCACCACCCGGCTGCTGCGGGCCGACGCCGCGGCCGTGGCCGAGCGGCTCGGCCTGCGCGACCCCGACGACCTGCTCGCCGCGCTGGCGCAGGCGGCGCGCGTGGTCAGCGCCGCCCTCGACCTGACCGTCCGCCGCGCCCACC
>NZ_CALGNQ010000276.1 GCF_937958535.1 uncultured Georgenia sp.
CGCCGTCGTGCACCCCGCGCCCCGCGCCCGTCCGCGGCGGCCCTGCGGTGCCTCAGAGCGCGACGGTGCCGGCGATCGCCGTCGTCGTGCGCCCGCCCACCCACAGCGTGCCGTCCGCTTCTCGCACGTGGACGCGACCCGCGCGACCGATGGCGGTGCCCTGCGCTGCGACGTAGGGCGGGTGGACCTCGCCGGTGTCGCGGAGCCACAGCGCCAACCCGGCGTTGAGGCTGCCGGTCACCGGGTCCTCCGCCCCCGCCTCGGTGAAGGCGCGCACCTCGACGTCGGTGCCGCCGCTGCCCGGGGCGGCCCAGACGCCGATCATGAGGCCGGCGAAGCGCTCGTAGCGCGGCCGCACCGCGAGCACGGCGTCGGCCGAGCGCAGCCGCAGCGCCAGCCAGGGCGGGCCGTTGTCCAGCCACGCAGCGGCGAGGACGTCCTCCGCACCGAGGTCGAGCGCGGCGACCGCCCGGGCCAGTGTCTGCTCGTCCGGCGGCTCGTAGCGGCGCAGCGGGGGCGCGGCGAAGGACCACATCCCCTCGCTCTCCCGCAGCTCGACCAGGCCGACGCCGCACTCCTGGACGAGCCGCCCGCTGCGCGCCGGCGCCCCTCCCGCGGAGAGCCAGGCGTGGGCCGAGCCGAGCGTGGGGTGGCCCGCGAAGGGCAGCTCGGTGGCGGTGGTGAAGATCCGCAGCCGGTAGTCGGCCTCGTCGGTGGTGGGCGGGAGCAGGAAGGTGGTCTCCGCGAGGTTGGTCCACGCGGCGAAGGCCTGCATCTCCTCGCTGCTCAGCCCCTCACCGTCGACCACGACGGCCACCGGGTTGCCGAGGTAGGGCTCGGCACCGAAGACGTCCACCTGGAGGAAGCGTCGCTGCCGCATGGCGCCACCCTAGGGGAGGCTCAGTCCTCGCGCGGGCTGAGCACGCAGAACTCGTTGCCCTCCGGGTCGGCGAGCACCACCCACGACGCGCGCTCGGTCTGGCCGACGTCCACCCGGGTGGCCCCCAGGTCGATGAGCCGCTGCACCTCGGCCTGCTGGTCGTCACGCTCGCGCGGGGCGAGGTCGAGGTGGAGCCGGTTCTTCACCGTCTTGCCCTCGGGCACCGGGACGAAGACGAGGCCCGGGCCGCGGCGGTCGGGCGGGACGTCGGAGGCGCCCCGCTCCAGCGCGTGCGGCGGGACGAGGATGATCTCCTCCGCCGAGTCGTAGGCGTGCTTCCAGCCGAGCGCCTCGGCCCACCACGCGGCCTGGGCCGTGTGGTCGAGGCAGTCGACGACGACGGAGTACCACCGGACGGACATCACGCCTCCTCGCGTCGCGGGAACCTCGCAGGCCAGTGAACCATCCCGTCCCGCCCGCTGTCAGCACCCGGCGGGCGTGGGGATGGTGGGGCTTAGGCTCTCGTCCGTGGAGATCGTGGTGGTGGAGGACGACGACGGCGCGCACCTGGGGGTCGTCGACGACGGTGCCACGCGGCACGAGACGGTCGCCGCCGCCGACCTGCCTGCCCGCGTGCGCCACCTCGAGCGTGAGCACCGCCCGCGCTGGGTGTGGGCCGACACCGCCGCCACCTACGGCCGCCTGGTCCGTGCCGGGGTGCGCGTGGAGCGCTGCTACGACCTGCGGCTGTGCCGCCGGATCCTGCGCCGCGCACTCCACGCTCCCCCGCCGTCGGAGCTGTGGGACGCCGCCGACGAGGGCGAGGAGGGGCTCGACGCACCGCCCACCCTGTTCGGGGTGACGCCGCTGCCGCCCGCGGAGGTGCTCGCCGAGCGGGCGCGGCAGCGCGAGGTCGTCGCCGGGAGCCGCGACCCGGGCAGGCTCGCCACGCTGCTCGCCGCGGAGTCGGCCGGCGCGCTCGTCGCGGCCGAGATGCGCCACGACGGCCTGCCGTGGAGCGCGGAGGCGCACGACCGGCTGCTCACCGAGGTGCTCGGCCCGCGGCCGCACCACGGCGCGCGGCCCGCGGTGCTCGAGGCGCTCGCCGCACAGGTGCGCGACGCCCTGGACGCACCACGGCTCAACCCCGACTCCGGGCCTGCGCTGCTGCGCGCGCTGCGCTCGGCCGGGATCTCGGTGCAGACCACCCGCAAGTGGGAGCTCGAGCAGGTCGACCACCCGGCCGTCGCCCCGCTCCTGGAGTACAAGCGGCTGGCGCGGCTGCACAGCGCCAACGGCTGGGCGTGGGCCGAGGAGTGGGTGCGTCCCGGTCCGCCCGGCGGCCGGGAGCGGTTCCACCCCGACTACGTGGTCGGCGGCGTCGTCACCGGACGGTGGGCCACGCGTGGCGGCGGGGCGCTGCAGCTGCCCAAGCAGGTGCGCGGGGCGGTCGTCGCCGACCCGGGGTGGCGGCTCGTCGTCGCCGACGTCGCCCAGCTCGAGCCGCGGGTGCTCGCGGCGATGGCACGTGACGAGCGCATGGCGGGCGCCGCCCGCGGCGGGGACCTCTACCAGGGACTGGTCGACCAGGGGGTCATCGACACCCGCGACCACGCCAAGGTCGCCATGCTCGGCGCGCTGTACGGCGCGACCACCGGCCGGTCCGGTGAGCTCGTCCCGCGTCTGCTGCGCGCCTTCCCGCGGGCCACCGCCGTCGTCGAGGGGGCGGCGATGCGCGGCGAGGTGGGCGGCGTGGTCCGCACCTGGCTGGGGCGCACCTCGCCGGAGCCGCCGCCGGCGTGGAAGGCCGCCCAGGACCGGCAGCACGAGCCCGGCGCCACCGACGACGACCGCCGTGTCGCCCGCCGGCTGGCCCGCGACTGGGGGCGCTTCACCCGCAACTTCGTCGTCCAGGGCACCGCCGCGGAGTGGGCGCTGTGCTGGCTGGCGGACCTGCGCAACCGGCTGCGTGCCACGGCCGGACCGGACGCGGTACGACCCGACGGCACCGCCACCGGCCCGCACCTGGTCTTCTTCCTCCACGATGAGGTCATCGTCCACACCCCGGCCGACCTCGCCGAGGACGTGGCGACGGCGGTCCGCGAGGCCGCGGCCGGCGCGGGCCGGTTGCTCTTCGGCGACTTCCCCATCGACTTCCCGCTCGACGTCGCGGTCGTCGACACCTACGCCGACGCCGGCTGACCCGGCCCGCCCCGACCGACCGACCGACCCGAGCCTCCTCCACCGACAGCCCACCTCCCACCGAGAGCCCACTTCCCACCCACAGCTCACTTCCCACCGAGCGCCCACTTCCCACCGAGAGCTCACTTCCCACCCACAGCCCGTTTCCCACCGAGAGCTCAGTACCCAGCCAGACCCGCCTGCCCGCCCTCCCCACGTCGTCGCAGCGCCTGTGACGGAGCCCGCGCATCCACGGCGCCCCGCTGCCAGAATCGGCACGTGCTCTTCGCCCGCATCGCCGAGGTCTCTGCCGCCGTCGCCGCGACCCGCTCCCGGCTGGAGAAGCGGGCGCTGCTCGCCGCTGCGCTGCGCGAGGCCGAGCCCGAGGAGGCGGAGGTGGTCGCCACCTACCTGTCCGGGCGGGTGCGTCAGCGCCGCACCGGCGTGGGGTGGCGCACCCTGGCCGACCTCCCCGACCCGGCCCCGGAGCCCTCGCTCTCCCCGGTCGACGTCGACCGCCGGCTGGAGGAGATCGCGGTGCTCACCGGCGCCGGTTCACAGACCGGTCGCGCCAGGGCCGTCGCCGAGCTCTTCGCGGCGCTCACCACGGGCGAGCAGCAGTTCCTGCGCGGCCTCATCCTCGGCGAGGTGCGGCAGGGTGCGCTGGACGCGCTCATCCTCGAGGCGGTCGCCGCCGCGGCCGAGGTGCCGGTGTCCACCGTGCGCCGTGCCGCCATGTTCAGTGCGCTCACCGGCCCGGTCGCCCGCGCCGCGTTGGTCGGCGGAACCGTCGCGCTGGAGGAGTTCCGCCCGGCCGTGCTCCGACCTGTGCGACCGATGCTGGCCTCCGCCGCCCCGGACCTCGGCGCCGCGCTGGACAAGCTGCGCGGGGGGAGTGAGGAGCCGGTGGCCGCGGACGGCAAGATCGACGGCATCCGGGTGCAGGTGCACCGCAAGGACGACGAGGTGGCCGTCTTCACCCGCTCCCTGGACGACATCACCGAGCGGGTGCCGGAGATCGCCGAGGTCGTGCGCGCCCTGCCCTCCCGGCGGCTCATCCTCGACGGCGAGGCCATCGCCCTCGACCCCGGCGGGCGCCCCCGCCCGTTCCAGGAGACGGCCGCCCGCACCGGCACACAGGAGGTCTCCGGCGGCGGGGTGCCGCTCACGGTGTACTTCTTCGACCTGCTGCACCGCGACGGCACCACCCTGATAACGGCACCCGCCGGCGAGCGGTTCGCCGCCCTGGAGGACGTCGTCCCCGAGCACGCCCTCGTCCCCCGCCGGGTCAGCGCCGACCCCGACGAGCTCGCCGACTTCTACCGCGCGATCCTCGACCAGGGGCACGAGGGCGTCGTACTGAAGAACCTCACCGCCCCGTACGACGCCGGGCGCCGCGGCGCCGCATGGGTCAAGGTCAAGCCGCGCCACACGCTGGACCTCGTCGTCCTCGCCGTCGAGTGGGGCAGCGGCCGCCGCCGGGGATGGCTGTCGAACATCCACCTCGGGGCGCGCGACCGCGACGGCTTCGTCATGCTGGGCAAGACGTTCAAGGGGATGACCGACGAGATGCTCGAGTGGCAGACCCGCCGCTTCCTGGAGCTGGAGACACACCGCGAGGGTCACGTCGTCTTCGTGCGTCCCGAGCAGGTCGTCGAGATCGCCTTCGACGGCGTTCAACGCTCGCCCCGCTACCCCGGAGGACTGGCGCTGCGCTTCGCCCGGGTGCTGCGCTACCGCGACGACAAGACGGCGGCCGAGGCGGACACCATCGACGCCGTGCGTGCCCTGGCCTGACGGCGGTGCCGCCCTGGCGGCAGGGCGGCCTCGACGACGGTCCAGCGCCGGACCACCTACCCCGCCGTGCGCGACGCTCAGCGTCGCGCGCCAGGCGCCTCCACCAGCTCCGCGACCGTCCCGACGTCGACCAGGTCCTCCAGGCACATCCGCGTCGGGTCCATGAGGAGCACCTCGCCGCTCAGCCCCTGCGCGAGCGCCTCCGCCGGCGTCCACCAGCGCGACTCGGCGGCCTCCCCGCCCAGGTGCAGCGCCTGCTGCCGGTGCGGCAGGCGGGCGAGGAAGAAGCGGGTGTCGTAGCGCCGCGGGTACCCCCCCGGGGTGACGAAGTGCGCCCACGGCCGCAGCAGGTCGGAGCGGAGCACCAGGCCACGGGCGGCGAGCAGCCGGCCGAACGTCGTCCGACCGGTGATGAGACGGCGCCGGTCCGCCGCCAGCAGCGCGGGGTCGGGCGGGTCGGCCCCGTCCTGCGGGGTGGCCAGCAGCACCCCGCACTCCTCGAGGTCTCGCGCACGGCGGCGCACACGTGCGCCCGGGCGGCGCTCGCCGGCAGGCCCAGGGTCCGGCCCCACTCCGCGGCGGAGGGCCCGCGCCAGGGCACCGCCGGGTCGTGGTCCTGCGGGTCCACCCCGCCGCCGGGGAAGACGAGCGCGCCGGCGGCGAAGGCCATCGTCGGCTGCCGGCGGAGCATGAAGACCTCCACCCCGGTCGGACCGTCCCGCACCACCAGCACGGTCGACGCCGGACGCGCCGGGACGCCGTCGGGCACGGCCTGTCGCGGCGTCTCGGGAGCTCCGGTCACCCCCGCACCATATGGGCCGTCGCCGGCCGCCAGGAGCGTCGGCGCGGCGGTCACGCCACCCGCTGGGAGGACGGCGTCACCTCCCGGGAGACCCACACGTCACCGGGCAGGTCGCCGGGCAGCAGCGGGTTGCCCCGGCCGAGGAAGGCCCCGAGCGGCTTGCCGCGGTACTGCTCGTAGTCGCGCAGCGCGCCGACCGCCCACCGGCCGAGCATGAGGACGGCCACGAGGTTGACCATCGCCATCATCCCCATGGCGATGTCGGCGATGGTCCACACCGTCGCCAGCTGGGCGAGGGAGCCGATGAGCACCGCGGCCACCACGAGCGTGCGCAGCGCGATCGGCGCCCACGGCCTCGGGGACAGGTAGGCGGCGTTGCACTCGGCGTAGGTGAAGTTGCCCAGGATCGAGGAGTAGGCGAAGACGAAGATGAGCACGGTCATCGGCAGCGTCGTCCACGACCCGAGGGACTCGGCCACCGCGGCCTGGGTGAGCGAGGCGCCCTGCGCCTCCCCCGTCACGCCCGGCGTGTACACCGCCGGCCCGGCCATGAGGACGATGAAGGCCGTCGCCGAGCACACGAGGATGGTGTCGACGAAGACGCCGAGGGACTGGATGAGGCCCTGCTGCGCCGGGTGGCGCACGGTGGCGGTGGCGGCGGCGTTCGGCGCCGAGCCCATGCCCGCCTCGTTGGAGAACAGCCCGCGCCGGCTGCCGTGGAGCACGGCGGCGAGCAGCCCGCCGCCGGTGCCGGCCAGCGCCTCGTCCAGCCCGAAGGCGCCGCGCACGATCATCCCGACCACCTCGGGCAGGTCGCCGAGGTTGAGCAGGACGACGAGCAGGGCGAGCAGCACGTAGGCGGCCGCCATGAGCGGGGCGAGCAGCTCGGCGACGCGGGCGACGGCGCGGATGCCGCCGAAGACGATCGGTGCGGTGAGGAAGAGGAGGATCGCCGTCGAGGCCCACAGCGGCATGTCGTGCGCGGAGCCGAGGGTGGCGGTGATGGTGTTGGCCTGGACCATCTCGAAGGCGAAGCCGAAGACGAAGATGAGCAGGACGGCGAAGACGGCGCCCCACGTGCGTGAGCCGAGCCCGCGCTGGATGTAGAAGGCCGGTCCGCCGCGGAAGGTGCCGTCGCGCCACCGCACCTTGTACATCTGGGCCAGCGTCGCCTCGACGAATGCGGTGGCCATGCCGACGACGGCGACCACCCACATCCAGAAGATGGCGCCGGGCCCGCCGAGGGTGAGCGCGATCGCCACACCGGCGATGTTGCCGGTGCCCACCCGCGAGCTGATGCCGATGGCGAAGGCCTGGAAGGAGCTGATCCCGCCGTGGCTGTCCCCGCGGGAGCGGGCGACCACCGAGACCATCCGCAGGAACAGCCGCGCCTGCACGGCCCGGGTGCGGACGGTGAAGTACACCCCGGTGCCGACGAGGAGCGCGACGAGCACGTAGGTGTAGAGGTTGTTGCTGATCTGTCCGAGGACCTCGTTGACCGTGTCCATCGTCGTCTCCCCCCGACGTCGCACCGCCCGGCCGTGGGCGGCGGTGACCGCCGCAGACTAACGCCGTCGCGGCGCGGCGGCGCGCTGGGGGCTGCCGGCGACGAACTGCCCGGGGCCGGGGGCCGCCCACGGGCCGCGCGGCCTCTGCGAGACTGGGGAGCGTGACGATCACGGTGCATGAGCTCAACGCCCTGCTGGACCGTCTGGAGGACGAGGCGGGCGATGCCGGTGAGCTCGACGCGGATGCCCTGTACGAGGGCTTCGCCACCTGGGCGGAGGGCACCGGCCGCGCGCTCTACCCCCACC
>NZ_CALGNQ010000277.1 GCF_937958535.1 uncultured Georgenia sp.
TTCGGCTTGCGGGACGTTCCAATGCCTGGCGCGAGATCCGACCGCGTCGTGGGCCATCGACGCAACGCAGTGGCGGCGTGGCTCCGCCTCGTCGCCAGCGCCGTGAGCCTTCGGCATCGAGCTCCTCATGTTCGCGCTCGCCAGGCTTCGTAGTCTCGGACTTTCGCACAGGAGCACCTCCGACAACACGGACGCCGCCCTAGGGTCTTACCTCTCGTGGTGTCTCACGTCTGCCTTGTCGGTGCCGGGTGGCGTGTTTGCTGACCGGTGATTGCGTGCACCGACTGCTGCGCAAGGGCACCGGCCGACCTCGAGACGTCGTTGCTCCGCTCACGGGGGTTCCCATTCGACGGCTACCCCGTCACCGTGAGCACTGTCACCGCGACAGAGCATACCCCCGGGGGTATATTGGACGCATGACGACATCGACATTCGCAAGCCGGTTGCGTGCCATGTTCACCCGCAACCGTGACGACAGCACCCTGGGGTCCTCGGTCAGCGCCGCTCGCGCGGTCGAGCTGGTCCGCGACGGAGCCGCCCTCATCGACGTCCGGGAGAGCCAGGAGTGGAAGGCCGGCCATGCTCCGCAGGCGATCCACGTCCCGCTCGGCAAGATCGACACCGCGTCCCGGCGCCTGTCGGCGAGCACGCCGGTCCTGGTCGTGTGCGCGAGCGGGATGCGCTCGCGAACGGGCGCGAAGAAGCTGCGCGACGCGGGCTTCGAGGCCGCCAGCGTTTCCGGCGGGATGAGCGCGTGGGAGCAGGCCGGAGGGGCGGTGCGCCGATGACCACGGACCTGAACCCGAACGGCCGCCCCAGTAGGCGCATCGTCATCGTCGGAGGTGTCGCCGGCGGCATGAGCGCCGCCGCCCGCGCCCGCCGCCTGGACGAGCACGCCGAGATCGTCGTCCTCGAGCAGGGCGAGTACGTGAGCTTTGCCAACTGCGGCCTGCCGTACCACCTGTCTGGTGAGATCGACTCGCGGGAGAACCTGCTCCTGCACACCCCGGCCTCGCTCGCGCGGACGCTCAAACTCGACGTCCGCACCGGCCACCGTGTCACCGCGATCGACCGCGCGCGCCGTGAGGTGAGCGTCGTCAGTGGCGGCTCGAGGCACCGGCTGGGGTATGACGCTCTCATCCTCGCGCCGGGCGCCGTTGCCGTCCGCCCTCCGATCGAGGGTCTGGACCACCCGGTGGTCCACTCCCTGCGCACCATTCCCGACCTCGACGCCGTCCAGGGCGCGGTCACCACTCTGCTGGAGAAGCGGGAGCCGGGCTCCGACGCGCCGCAGGCCGTCGTGGTCGGCGCTGGGTTCATCGGCCTGGAGGCCGTCGAGGCGCTGGCAGCCCGCGGCCTGCGCGTGCACCTCGTCGAGCTCGCCGACCACGTCCTGCCGCCGCTGGACGCCGAGCTGGCCCCGCTCCTGGCGGAGGAACTCACCACTCATGGTGTCGGGCTGCACCTGGGCGTGTCTGCCCAGGCGGTCACCGACACCCCGGACGGCACGGTGACGGTAAGGCTCTCCGACGGGACGGTCGTGCCGGCCGACCTCGTCATCGTCAACGTCGGCGTTCGTCCTGCGAGCACGCTCGCCGAGGAGGCGGGTCTGGAATTGAGCGAACGCGGAGCGATCCGCGTCGACGGTGACCAGCGCACCTCCGACCCCCATATCTGGGCGGTCGGGGACGCCGTGGAGGTCCGCCAGGCCGTCACCGGCATCCTGGGCACCGTGCCGCTCGCCGGTCCCGCCAACCGCCAGGGCCGGCGTGCCGCCGACTCCATCAGCGGGCACCGCACCACACCCCAGCAGGAGGTCCTCGGCACGGCCATCGTCCGGGTCTTCGGGCTGACGGCGGCGGTGACGGGCGCGAACCAGGCCACGCTGCGGTCTGCCGGCATCGACCACGAGGTCGTCCACCTCCACCCCGGCCACCACGCCGGGTACTTCCCGGGGGCCGAGCAGGTGCACCTCGTGGCGAGCTTCGCGCCGGACGGCCGACTGCTCGGTGCCCAGGCCGTGGGCCGGGCCGGCGTCGACAAGCGGATCGACGTGCTCGCCACCGCCCTGCGCGCCGGGATGACCGCCGACGACCTCGCCGAGCTCGAGCTCGCCTACGCCCCGCCCTACGGCTCCGCCAAGGACCCGGTGAACATGCTCGGCTTCGTCGCCCAGAACGTCCTGGACGGCACGATGCCGCAGTGGCAGGCCTGGGACCTCGACGAGGTCCGCGCGACGTCCCTCGTGCTCGACGTCCGTTCGGGTGGGGAGTACGGCAACGGCCACCTCGACGGTGCCCTCAACATCCCGCACACCGAGTTGCGGCACCGCCTCGACGAGGTGCGCGCCGCCGCCGAGGGCCGCCCGGTGGCCGTCCACTGTGCCAGCGGCGTCCGCTCCTACCTGGCCACCCGCATCCTGCGCGGGGAGGGGATCGACGCCCGCAACCTCTCCGGGGGCTGGCTCACCCTCCTGTCCGTCCGCCCCGACGTCCTGTCCTCGCCCGTCACCGCCTGACCCGTCACCGAAGGAGAACTCACATGTGCAGTCCCATCCGTTGCGCCACCTGCGGCAAGGTCACCTGGACCGGCTGCGGCATGCACGTCGACGAGGTCATGGCCGTCGTGGAGGAGCCGTCGGCGCGGTGCACGTGCCGCTGACCGTCTCGCAGGCCGTGGAGGTGCGTCGGGGCGAGGCTCTCGCCCGGCTCTCCACGGCCACCGGCGACGCGTCGCTGTGTACCCTCTCGCGGAACGGCATGCCCCGGCCCGCGTGGAAGTACCACGAGGGTGCGGTCGCGGCCCTCACCGACGTGCGCCGCCGGCTCGAGACGTCACCCGAGCCGGCGGACACCGCGGTCCTCCACGTGCGTGAGCACTGGGAGACGGCCCGCGAGCGGGCGGCAGTGTCGTCCTCGTCCACCTGGCAGGCCTACCTCGACGGCGCGGTCGACGCACTCGACGACCTCGCCCGCCACGCGAGCCCGGTGGCTCCCGCGCAGACGGCTCCCTCGACGACGGGTCCCGTTCCACCAGCTCCCGTTCCCACGGCTACCGCAGCCACGGGTGCCGCCCCGACGGGGCCCGCGTCCGCTGCCGCTGTCGTGACACCCCTCAGCGACGTCGCGTCGCTCACCCGCGTCGCGGACCCGGACCGGCCGCTGCCCGTGAACCTCGCGCTCTCCGGCCCGCGCCCCCACCGACACTGGTCGGGCCGCCAGACCGTGGCGACAGTCGCGCTCGCACCGCTCCTCCTCGTCCTGCTCGTCACCGAGGGTGGGGGCTGGGACCTGGGGCGCGCACCGCTGTGGACCGTGCTCGTAGCGGCCACGGCCGTCGGAGCGGCCGCGATCCTGGCGACCTACCTGCCCGGACGCAGCCCCTGCCGCAGGAGCCGTGTCGGCCTCACGCCGTGCGCCGTCGTCCCCGTGATGACGGTCCTTGCCGCCGGGTGGCTCCTGGGCGCCGAGCCGCACGCGGTGCTCTCGGCCGTCGCGGGCCTCGCCGCGGTGGCTGTCGGCCTGGCTCACCGCCTGACCGGCACGCGCTGCAGCGCGTGACCCGCGCGGAATACCCGACCCGCATTGCTGTTGATATACCCGTAGGGGTATTCTTCGACGCCATTGGAGGCACCACATGACCACCGTCAACCTCACCGCCGGCACCTTCGTCGACACCATCCGTCAGGACGGCATCGTCCTCGTCGACTGGTGGGCGTCCTGGTGCGGCCCCTGCCGGATGTTCGCCCCGGTCTACGAGAAGGCCGCCGAGACACACGAGGACATCGTCTTCGCCAAGGTCGACACCGAGGCCGAGCAGGGCCTCTCCGGTGAGGCGGGCATCACGTCCATCCCCACGCTCATGGCCTTCCGTGACGGCATCCTCGTCTTCTCCCAGCCTGGCGCGCTGCCGGCGACGGCGCTCGAGGAGGTCATCACCGCGGTCCGTAGCCTCGACATGGACGAGGTCCGCGACCAGCTGGCAAAGCAGGAGTCACAGCGCGAGAGCGCCTGACCGCTCACTCACACCCCACCACCGCGAAACTGGAGACGACATGAGCTACGGCATCAGCACGACCGTCGAGAAGCCCTTCGACGAGACCGTCACGGCGCTGCGTGAGGCGCTGTCCGAGCAGGGCTTCGGCGTCCTCACGGAGATCGACATGGCTGCCACCCTGAAGGCCAAGCTCGACGTCGACATCCCGCCGCAGGTCATCCTCGGCGCGTGCAACCCGCCCCTGGCGCACCGCGCGCTCCAGGCGGAGGAGTCGATCGGGCTGCTCCTGCCGTGCAACGTCGTCGTCCGGTCGGTCGGGGAGACGAGCACGGTGGTCGAGGCCCTCGACCCGCGGATCATGGTCGGCGTCACCGACAACGCGGCGCTGCGCCCGGTGGCAGACGACGCGGCCGGCCGGCTGCGTGCCGCCCTGGGCGCCCTGGACGCGGCATGACTGTCGACGGGCCGGTGCGCGCCGGCGAGGTGGAGACGACCGGGCACGGTCGCGGCATCGAGCTCGACCCGACGGAGATGGGCAAGGTCGTCAACCGGCTCAAGCGTGCGCAGGGCCAGCTCGCCGGCGTCGTGCGCATGCTGGGGGAGGGGCGCGACTGCGAGGACGTCGTCACCCAGCTGTCGGCGGTCTCCAAGGCCCTCGACCGGGCGGGCTTCGCGATCATCGCCTCCGGCATGAGGCAGTGCCTCATCGACTCCGACGGCGAGGACACCCTGGACGTCCAGAAGCTGCAGAAGCTCTTCCTGTCCCTCGCCTAGACCACTCCTGCCCGAGGGCGGGGTGCGGTCTGCCTCAGCACGCGCCCACGAGGACCGTGGTTGCGTAGGGCGCGGCGACCAGCGCCACTGCCGCGGCAGTGGCGAGCAGGTAGCAGGCGACCAGGGCGCCGGTGAGGCGGTCGGGCGCCCCGGTGCCGGCGGTGAGTCGGGTGATCCGGGACGGCACGAGGGTGGCAGCCGCGTGCAGCGAGTGGGCCGTGGCCAGGACGCCAGGTCGGTGCAGGGTGAGGAGCGCACCGGCCAGGGCGCGTGTGCCGTGCGAGCGGAGCGCGGCGTCGTCGGCGGCCATCTCGGCGTAGGCGGCGACCGCACCGCGGGCGCAGCGCAGGAGCGGGACCCAGCCGAAGATGGTGCGCAGGCTGCCGAGCACGGCCAGGACGAGGTGATGGCGTCCGGCCAGGTGGGCCTTCTCGTGGGCCAGGACGGCAGCGAGCTGGGGGCCGTCGAGTGCGTCGACGGTCCCGCGTGACAGCACCACGCCGGCACCCGGCAGCGTGTAGGCGGCGGGTTCGGCGTCGGGCACCAGCCAGACCCGTTCTCCGCCCACCGTGCCGCGCACCGCCGTGGCGCCCAGCAGCTCCAGGTGCGCCCTCGTGTCGCGCCGCCGGCGGCGCGCCGTCACGAGCAGGACGGCGACCACGCTCAGTCCGAGCGCGGCCGTGGCGAGAAGTGGGACGGCGGGCGGGACGTTCGCGTACGCCGCCGTCGCGACGAACGGGTTGCTCGCCTCCAGGCACCTGCGACACACCGCGCCGGCCGCTCCGGGGAGGCCCGGGCCGCCGGCCACCCACCCGACGAGCGGGCCGAGCGCGAGCAGGCCGAGCACCCACAGGGCCGCCCCTGCAGTCCATGCCGCGATACCGGTGCGCGGGTACCGGGCAAGTGTCGGGCCGAGGCGCCCGAGCGCCCAGGGCCCCGCGGTCGCGCCCGCGAGGAGCAGGGCGACGAGGCCCATGACGGTGGCCGTGCTGGTCACGGCGCCGCCCGGTCCTCGTCGAGGAGTGCGCGCAGCACGGCGACGTCCTCCTCGGGGATCGAACCGACGAAGTGGAGCAGCGAGTCACTGCGATCGGTGCTGGTGGCGAGGGCTCGGGCCATCATCTCGGCGGTGTAGGCGCTGCGGCCCACGAGCGGCCGGTACGCCCAGACCCTCCCAGTGAGGATCTTCTCCACCAGGCCCTTGCGGCTGAGGTTGTTCAGCACGGTCGCGATCGTCGTGTACGCCAGGGGCTGGCTGGTGCGTTCGAGGACGTCGCGGGTGCACACCTCCGCCGGACAGTCCCACAGGATCTCCATCACCTGCCGCTCGAGCGGCCCCAGGGTCGGAACGGGCTCAGCCACGGGCGACCGCCCCGGGGACCGGGCAGGAGATCTCCCCGCGCAGCCGCACCGCCAGCGCCCAGCCCGCCAGGGCGAGCGCAGTGACGGCGAGGAGGGGCTGGAGCGGGGCGAACCACGTCAGTGCGCCCGAGTAGCCCAGGGCGAGCAGTGCGATCTTGTTGCACACCGGGCACCCGACCGCGAACCACGCCAGGACGCTGCCGGCCATGCCGGCGCGGCTCGTGCGTCTGTCGGTGGCACTGCTGAGCTCCGAGGGGGTGCTGCCGAGGGGGCGGACGTAGGTCGCGGTGAGGAGCCCGACCACCAGCGCGGTGAGGACGAGAACCGGGTAGTTCCACGCCACCACCGGAATGTCGCGGGCGAAGACGGGGTTGGGGATGATCACGGTCGCCACGCCCACGACCAGTCCGTACCCCACGGCCACCGCACTCGCGACCGCCCATCGTCGGCGGTCCCAGCCTCGGAGCACCTGCCCCATCGTCGGTTGCGCGCGGATGTCGGACTGAGGGGGAGCTGACCATGCCATCGCTCTACTATACGTGATAGTAAGTACTACCTGGCGTAGTAGTGCTGCCCTGACCCGCCAGTCGTTGCCTACCCGACAGGACCAGATGTCTTCCGCTTCCACCCGCCGCGCCCCGTGGCTCATCCCCGCCGTCATCGTGCTCGTCGCCGCCGGGCTGGTGGTGGCCTCGATCCTGGTGTCCGGCCGCGGCGAGACGGACGCGCCGACGCCCTCCTCGACGCCTGCCGCCGACGTCGTCGGGCCGGAGACGCCCACAACCATCGACCTCGCCCGTCTGGAGGCGGACGACCCGCTCGCGGTCGGACCCGTCGACGCTCCGGTGAGCCTCATCGTTTACTCCGACTACCAGTGCCCGTTTTGCGCCTCCTGGTCCGCTGACACCGGCCCGGTCATGCTGGAGTACGCCGCGGCCGGTGACCTCCGCATCGAGTTCCGCGACATCGTCGTCTTCGGCGAGGAGTCCCAGACCGCCGCCCGCGCCGCCTACGCGGCCGGACTGCAGGACCGGTACCTCGACTTCCACGACGCCCTGTTCCCCGGCGGGGAGAAGCTCCCGGCCCGCGGGCTCACGGAGGACGCCCTGATCGCGACGGCGGAGGAGTTGGGACTGGACGTGGAGCGCTTCACCGCGGACCTCGGGTCGCCGGAGGTGGCGGCCGAGGTGCAGCGCAACGTCGACGAGGCCGCGGCGATCGGTGCCTTCTCCACACCGGCGTTCCTGCTCGCCGGGCAGCCGATCCTGGGCGCCCAGCCGACGGACGTCTTCGTCGGTGCTGTGGAGCGGGCCCTGGACGAGGCCGGGGCCTGAGCCCGTGGAGCTGAGTCTCTTCGCCGCCTTCGTCGGTGGCGCGCTCGCCCTGCTGAGTCCCTGCGGCGCACTGCTCCTGCCCGCCTTCTTCGCCACGACGGTTGGCACCCGCGCACGCCTGCTGCTCCACGGTGGACTGTTCTTCCTCGGGCTGTCCGTCACCCTCGTCCCGCTCGGGCTGGGTGCCTCGTTCCTCGGTTCGCTCCTCACCTCACACCGGGAGCTGCTCATCACCGTCGCCGGATGGCTCATCATCGTCTTCGGTCTGCTGCAGGTCGTCGGACTCGGCTTCGACCTGTCCCGGCTCCTACCCGGTGTCCAGACCACGCGGTCCGCCGCACACCGCAAGGGTTCCGTGGTCCGCTCGATCCTGCTGGGCACCGTCTCCGGGGTTGCCGGCTTCTGCTCCGGTCCGATCCTCGGCGCCGTGCTCACCATGGCCGCCACCGAGCCGTCCCAGGTTCTGGCCGGCGTGCTGCTCGCCGTCTACGGCGCCGGGATGGTCGTGCCGCTCGTCGTCATCTCGGCGCTGTGGACCCGGCTGGGTTCGCGGGGTCGAGCCCGCCTCCGTGGCCGTGCCTGGAGTGTGGGACCCGTGCAGCTGCACACCACCTCCGTCGTCACCGGGGTGCTGCTGATCGTCGTGGGGGTGATCTTCCTCCGCACCAACGGGATGGCCAGCCTTCCTCAGCTCGTGCCGTCCCGGATCCTGGGCGAGATGCAGTCGGCGGTGCTGGCCTTCGGGTCGGCGGTGCCCGAGCCGGTCCTCATCAGCGTGCTCGCGCTGGGGGCACTCGGGGCGTGGGCTGCATGGCGGCGCCGCAAGAACGACGACGACGCCGCGCAGGAGCACGACGCTCCGTCCCGCGAGCGGGCCGGCAGGCAGTCGTGAAGCGGCACGCGGGCCTCCTCGCCGCCGTCGTGCTGCTCGCCGGGTGCGCCGGCGCCGAGCCCGGCACCGAACCCGTCGTCGAGCCTGAGCCGACCGTCCTCGAGGGGGCGGCCCCGCCGTCGGAGCGGGTGGACGAGGCCTCCCTGCCCCTCGCCCTGTCCGGCCTTTCCATCCTCGACCCGGGCTGGGACGACGTCCCCCTGGAGATCGACGGTCTCCTGCTCGGCCTGGACCATCCGGACGATGGTGAGCCCCTGCGCTTCGTTGCCGCGCGTGAGGACGGCACGCTGCTCTGGGAGGCCGAGCGACCGCCGTCGTGCACGGGTTTTGCGCTGACCCGGGCGGAGGGCCGACCGGTCGCGGTCCTCACCGACGTGGCGCCAGGGCATGACACGGTCGCTCAGACCTCCGCCAGCGCCTACGACCTGACCACGGGGGAGCTGGTCTGGGGGCCGGTCGACGTGCCCGGCCCGTTGCAGGGCCCGGGGACCGTCTTCGCCGCGCCTGCACCCGGTGCGGCGATGGGGGACACCGGACCGCGGGTCGTGCTCGACCCGGACACCGGTGAGGTCATGGCCGACGAGGAGCACGACGTCGTCGTCGTGGGTGAGTACGGAGGTGTGGTGCTCACCGCGACCGATGACACGCTCAGCGCGAGCGGTGCCGGAACCCCGTGGGACCTGCCCCTGACAGACCTCGGAGCCATGTCCGCGCCGGCCGCGCTCCCCGGGGTGGACGCACCGCCTGGAACGGCGCTGCTCGGCGAGCCGGGCGCGACGTCCGGTGCGCTCATCGACGTCACGACTGGTGAGATCCTCGCAACGGGTGTGCACGATGCGGTGACCGAACCGATCTCGGGAACTCTGGTCACCGTGGAGGGCGACCACCTCGTCGGCTACCCGGCAACCGGCGATCGGTGGGAGCGGCCCCTGGAGGGCATGAGCCTGTCAGCTGCCGGGAACCTGTTCGCCTACATCCGCTCCGACAGCGCCATCCGCGCCGTCAACGTCGTGACTGGCGCCGACGCGGTGGCCTACGACGACGCTGTCGCGACGCCGGCCGTGCCCGTCCTGGTAACGGCCGGAGGGGCGACCGTCGTCGACGGTAACCAGCTGGCGCTCGTCGTCCCATCAGACTGGTAGCGGCCGAAGACCGGCGCAAATAGGGCGCACCCCATCGAGAGGCTTACTCCTCCGACGCGGATGGCCGAACGCCGTCCCGGTGGAGGATCCC
>NZ_CALGNQ010000278.1 GCF_937958535.1 uncultured Georgenia sp.
CGCGGCCGCGGCCTTCTCCGCGGCCTCCGCGGCGGCGAGGACGTCCTCCTTGCGGATCCGGCCGCCGACGCCGGTGCCCTCGATCGACTCCAGGTCGACACCCTTCTCCTTGGCGAGCTTGCGCACGATCGGGGTGACGTAGGAGGTCGCGGCCGCCTCGGCAGCGCGCGGACGCGCGGGGGCCTCGGCCGGCGCGGCGGGAGTCTCCTGCGTCGCCGCGGGCTCGACCTCGGCGGGCACCTGCGGCTCGCCGGCGACCTCCTCCGCGGGGACGGTGGAGGTCGCGGCACCGTGGTGCTGCTCGGCACGCTGCTCGGAGGGCTGCTCGGCCTCCTTGGCCTGCTCCTGCTCGCCGGCCGGCTGCTCCTCGGCGGCGGACGGTGCGGCCTGTCCGCCACCACCCTCGCCGCCGATGACGGCGAGGTCGGCGCCCACCTCGACGGTCTCGTCCTCCTGGACGAGGATCTTGGTCAGCACGCCGGAGTAGGGCGAGGGCACCTCGGTGTCGACCTTGTCGGTGGAGACCTCGAGCAGCGGCTCGTCGACCTCGACCTGCTCGCCCTCGCTCTTCAGCCAGCGGGTGACGGTGCCCTCGGTGACCGACTCGCCGAGCGCCGGCATCTGCACGGTCTGGCCCTCGCCGGAGCTGGAGGAGCCGGAGCCGGCCTGCTGCTGCGCCTGCTGCGCGACCTCCTGCTCGGAGGGCGCCTGCTCCTGCTCGGCGGGCTGCTCCTCCTGGACGGGCTCGGCCTGCGCCTCCTCGGCGGGCTGCTCCTGCTCGGCGGGCGCGGTGTCGCCACCGCCCTCACCGGAGCCGATGATGGCGAGGTCGGTGCCGACCTCGACCGTCTCGTCCTCCTGGACGAGGATCTTCTCGAGCACCCCGGCGTACGGGGAGGGGACCTCGGTGTCGACCTTGTCGGTCGACACCTCGAGCAAGGGCTCGTCGACCTCGACCCGGTCGCCCTCGTTCTTCAGCCAGCGGGTGACGGTTCCTTCGGTGACGGACTCGCCCAGCGCGGGCATCTGCACGGAGTCGGACATGACCTTGGTGTCTCCTTCGTCGACGGTCAGCTGTGGGAGTGCAGCGGCTTGCCGGCAAGAGCGAGCGCCGCCTCGCCCAGGGACTCGTTCTGGGTGGGGTGAGCGTGGATGAGGGAGGCCACGTCGTCCGGGTAGGCCTCCCAGTTGACGATGAGCTGACCCTCGGCGATGAGCTCGCCGACCCGGGAGCCGATCATGTGCACGCCGACGATCGGGCCGTCCTTCTCCCGCACCAGCTTGACAAAGCCGGTGGTCTTGAGGATCTGGCTCTTGCCGTTCCCGGCAAGGTTGAACTCGACCGTCTCGACACCGTCGGCGCCGTGCTGCTCCTTGGCCTGCGCCTCGGTGAGACCGACCGACGCGACCTCCGGCTCGCAGTAGGTGACGCGCGGGATGCCCGACTCGACGATGGCCGGCGGGTTCAGCCCGGCGATCTCCTCGGCGACGAAGATGCCCTGCTGGAAGCCGCGGTGCGCGAGCTGGAGCCCAGGGACGATGTCGCCGACGGCGTAGATGTTCGCCACGCCGGTGTGCAGACGCTCGTTGGTGAGCACGAAGCCGCGGTCCATCGGGACGCCCTGCTCCTCGTAGCCCAGGCCCTCGGTGGCGGGACCGCGGCCCACGGCGACGAGCAGGAGCTCGGCCTCGTAGGTCGTGCCGTCCTCGGTGGAGACGACGACGCCGGAGTCGTTCTGCTCCACGCCGGAGAAGCGGGTGCCGGTCGCGAAGTTGATCTTGCGCTTGCGGAACGCCCGCTCCAGCGCCTTGGACAGGGCGACGTCCTCGTTCGGGACGAGGTTGGGCAGCGCCTCGATGATCGTGACGTCTGCGCCGAAGGACTTCCACACGGAGGCGAACTCGACGCCGATGACGCCGCCGCCGAGCACGATCGCGCTCTTGGGGACGTAGTCGAGCTGGAGCGCCTGCTCGCTGGTGATGACGCGGCCGCCGATCTCCAGGCCGGGCAGGGTGCGCGGGTAGGAGCCGGAGGCCAGGACGATGTTGCGGCCCCGGTAGGTGGTGCCGTCGACCTCGACGGTGTCCGTGCCGGTGAGCCGGCCCCAACCGGTGATGTAGTCGATCTTCCCGGCCTTCACCAGGCCCTGGAGGCCCTTGTACAGGCGGCCGACGACGCCGTCCTTGTAGGTGTTGACGGCACCCATGTCGATGCCCTCGAAGGAGCTGTTGACGCCGACGCCGGCGCTCTCGCGGATCGTGTCGGCCACCTCGGCGCTGTGGAGCAGCGCCTTCGTCGGGATGCAGCCGCGGTGCAGACAGGTACCGCCGAGCTTGTCGGCCTCGATCAGCGCGATGGACAGCCCCAGCTGGGCGCCGCGCAACGCTGCCGCATACCCTCCGCTTCCAGCTCCCAGGATGACCAGGTCGTAGACGTTGTCTTCAGGGCTGTCGGTCACAAACCTCTCCTCGAGCGGAATGCCCCGGGCACGTCCCCGGGCTCTGTCCCATCTTGTCACCGTCCCGACCGCGGGGACCACCGCACACGGTGTCCGTCCGGTCACACTCGGGCCTTACCCTTGGTCGCATGCGGTTGTTCCCCCGACGCAAGAAGCAGGGCAGCAGTGCCACACCGGCGACCTCCACCTCGCAGCGCCGCGCCGAGGTGACCGCGCACTTCCGCGAGTTCGCGACGACACGAGCGGGTGTGGAGGCCTACGTCGAGCCGCCGACCCCGAACGACCCGGTGACGATGGTGCTCGTGGCCCGCACGGGGGAGTGGACCCGGCGCCGCGTGCCGGACGAGAAGACGGCCTGGGCGCTTGCCCGGGAGCTCGGGATCCCGGTGTACGACGTCAACCTCACCGGATACCCCTCGAGCATGCGCCGGTGGAGCGCCGCACAGCGTCGCCGGTAGGCACCCGGCCCCGACGGGGACGCCGGGCCGCCGGGGGCCGTCTCAGCGCGCGGCGGCCCGCTCCAGGACGGTGAGCAGGGTGCGCAGCCCGGTCCCGGTGCCGCCCTCGTGGATGTACCCACGCGGCTTGCCCTCGTTGTAGGCGGGGCCGGCGATGTCGAGGTGCGCCCACGGGGTGTCCCCGACGAACTCCTTGAGGAACAGCCCGGCGACGAGCATCCCGCCGAACCGGTCGCCCATGTTGGAGATGTCGGCCACCTGCGACTTCATCGACTCCGCGAGCTCGGCGGGCAGCGGCATCGGCCAGAACTGCTCACCGGCCTCGGCGGCGGCGGCCACGACCTCCTCACGGACGTCGTCGGTGCCCATGACGGCGCCCACCTGGGAGCCGAGCGCCACCATCTGCGCCCCGGTGAGGGTGGCGATGTCGATGATCGTGTCGGGGGACTCCTCGGTGGCGGCGACGAGGGCGTCGGCCATGACGAGGCGACCCTCGGCGTCGGTGTTGAGCACCTCGACCGTCTTGCCGCCCCGGATCGTGATGACGTCCGAGGGCCGCTGGGCGGTGCCGGAGGGCATGTTCTCGGCCAGGGCGAGCCAGCCCGTCACGCGGACGGGCAGCTCGAGGGCGGCCGCGGCGAGCACCGTGTGGAGCACGGTGGCGGCGCCGGCCATGTCCATCTTCATCGTCTCCATGCCCTTGGCGGGCTTGATGGACAGGCCGCCGGAGTCGAAGGTGATGCCCTTGCCGACGAGGCCCACGTGCGCCTTGGCGCGGGCGGGGGAGTAGCTGAGCTTGACGAGCCGCGGGGGCCGGGCCGAGCCCTTGCCCACACCGATGAGCCCGCCGTAGCCGCCCGCCTCGAGCTCCTTCTCGTCGAGCACCGTCACCTTGACCTTGGTGCCCTTGGCGGCGGCCGTCGCCTCCTCGGCGAAGGACTGCGGGTAGAGGTCGGCGGGGGAGGTGTTGACGAGGTCGCGGACCCGGGCGACCGCCCCGGCGACGACGACGGCGCGCTCGTGGGCGGCCTTGGCCGCCTTCGACCGGGCGAGATCCGTCACGAGCTCGACCCGCGCGACCGGGCCGCGCTGCTTGGTGCGGTAGCGGTCGAAGCTGTACGCGCCCAGGAGCGCACCCTCCGCCACGGCCCCGACCCGCTCCGGGGTGTCGGCGGGCAGCGCGAGCGCGACGTCCGCGGTACCGGCAAGCACCCGGGTGGCGGCACCCGCCGCCCGGCGCAGGGTCTCGAGGTCCGGTCCGGAGTCCTCGACCGGGCCGACGCCGGTGAGCACGATGACGTCGGCGGCGAGCTCCTTGCCCGCCGCCACGCGCACCACCTCGTCGGCCTTACCGGTCACGCCGAGGGCCGGCAGCAGCGCGGAGAGCTCCTTCACGACGGCCGAGGGCAGCTCGGCGCCGGGGACGAGCCGGGGCTCCTCGCCGCGCTGGCCGACGGCGACGACGACGGCGTCGGCCTGGATGCGAGCAACGTTCTTCGTGGTCAGCGTCAGTTCAGTCACGCACCGATGCTATCTGTCGCCGCCCGGCCCGTCCTCGACGCGTCGCCCGGCCTGCCGTCCTCGCCGAGTCCACGACCCCGCCGTCCGGGACGAGACGCACCTCCTGCACGTCCCGGCCGATCCGCGGGGAGCACCGGACGCACCGGGGGAGCACCGGACGCACAACGCCTCGGCGGCCGCGGCGGGCCCGGTGTGGTCGGGCAGCGGCGCCGGCCACGGCTAGGATGTCGCGGTGCTTCCCGTCGTCGTCCTCGTCTCGGTGCTCGCCGCCGGGCTCGGTGTGTGGGCGGTCGCGTTCGCGGTCGCCGGCCGGGCCGTCATCCTGCGTCAGCTCATCGGCGCCGGGGTGGTCGAGGTGGCGCTCGTCGTCCAGGGCGTCGTCCTGGCCGCGCTGCAGCTCGGCGGGTCGCACGTGACCGACCCCGTGACGCTCTGGGGCTACCTGCTCGTGGCGCTGCTCCTGCTCCCCGGCGCGGGTGTCGTCGCATTCGTCGAGCGGACCCGGTGGAGCTCGATCATCCTGGCAGTGGCCGCCCTCACCATCATCGTCATGGAGCTGCGCATGTGGCAGTTGTGGCAAGCATGAACGACGAACCGCTGCGCACCGCGCCGGCGACCGACGACCGCCCGCCCGCCCGCGGCGCCGGGCTGCTCGTCGTCGCCGTCTACGTGATCTTCGCCCTGTCGGCCTCCGCCCGCGCGGGCGTCCAGCTCGTGCGGGACGCCTCCGAGGCGCCCCTCGCGTACGGCCTGTCGGCGTTCGCGGCCGTCGTCTACGTCCTCGCCGCGGTCGGGCTGGCGCACAACGGCCGGCGGATGCGCCGGCTGGCGTGGACCGCCGTCTCCATCGAGATGGTCGGCGTGCTCGTCGTCGGGATCCTCAGCCTCCTCACGCCCGAGCTGTTCCCCCGCGACACGGTGTGGTCGCGGTTCGGCAGCGGGTACGGCTACATCCCCCTCGTCCTGCCCGCCGTCGGGCTGGTGTGGCTGTGGCGGTCGAGCCCCGGGCGGGTCGCCCGCGCCAGCGCCGCCTGACGGTCAGCCGCGCACCTGACCGTCAGCCGCGCC
>NZ_CALGNQ010000279.1 GCF_937958535.1 uncultured Georgenia sp.
CCCACGTATCCCCACCCCCTCACAAGACCGGCATCTCCTCACGACCACCCCACCCGACGCGGCGGTCCCCGCGCCCGGAGGCCCACTGCCCGCCCCCTCGAAGCGGACTACCCCGACCGCCGGACAAGACCGTGCCTCCTCACGACCACCCCACCCCTTGCCACTCGAACATATGTTCGATAGTATGGAGCCATCGAGAGGAGACGTCATGGCCGACGGGACGGAACGGAACGGGGTGGTCACCCAGCCGGGCACCGCTCTGTCGTCCGTCGAACAGGCCATCGCCGACTTTCTCGGCCTGCCGGCGGTGGAGGACTGGCCCTCCCGGCGGGTGTCGGTCGCACCGCCGTCCCCCATCGAGGTCGTTCTCCTCTACCCCGAGCTCGGCCTCGACCCGCTCAGCGGTGAGGCCCCGCCGGGCTGGCCCCACACGGTCGTGCGCCGGTTGAACGAGACGCCGGGCGCCCTGGGTGAGGTGCTCGAGCATCAGCCTCCGTCGGAGCTGCTGGGTCGGTTCCTCGCCGGGATCGACCCTGAGGAGACGGACGACTTCTCCGTCGTCGAGGTTGTCGCGGCGTACAAGCGGATGGAGGCCTACGCAGCCCGGCGGGCCGCGAGGGCCGCGGCGTCGCTCGCCCAGCGGGAGGCCTTGAACCCCACCCGACCTGGCACGGTGCGCGGGCGCACCCATGCGGAGCAGCTCGCCGCCCACGAGGTCGCGTGCCGGCTCGTGGTCAGCCGACACGCCGCGCAGCACCTGGTGTCCTGCGGTCGCGGCTTCGCGGGGATGTTCTGGCTCACCGGGGAGCTTCTCGAGCAAGGACTCATCGACTACCCCCGAGCGCAGCTCATCGTCTCCACGCTGGAGCCGCTCCCGGCAGAGGTAGCGGCGGCGGTGCAGGAGGAGGTCATCGACACCGCGCCCGGCAGGACGCTGCGACAGCTGCGGGAGGACCTCGCCAAGGCGATCATCGCTGTGGACCCGGACTCCGCCGACGAGCGGCACCGTTCCGCCCGGTCTCAGCGTCGGGTGAACCACCCGCGAGCTCTTCCCGACGGCATGGCCGCGATGACGGCGGTGCTCCCCGCCGTCGATGCCGTCGCTCTGGACGCCGCCCTCGAGGCCGCAGCGCGCGCTGCCAAGAACGTCGGCGACTCCCGCACCCTCGACCAGCTCCGGGCTGACAGCCTCGCCCTCATGGGCCACACCGCGCTCACCCTCGGGGCGATCGGCCCCTGCGCCGCCACCTGCACCTGCGGCTGCGGCTCGACGGACGCACCCGAGTCTGTGTCCGGCGCCGGCCGCGCCCCGGGTGTCGACCCGCCTGAGGGTGCCGGTCTCCGCACGATGCCTCCCTGTTCGAGCGCCCCCGACCCGGCCCCTCCCGTGCCGATAGGACGCGCCCCCGTCCCTCCCGGGGCGACCGCGCCCGAGATCCTCCCCCGCGGGTCGCCAGCACCCGGCCCCGTCCCTCCCGGGGCACCCGCAACCGAGTCAGCGCGACCCGACCCGGTGCCTCCCGGCCTGACAGACCCCGACCTGTGCCTGCCTCGGCCGGACGCGAGCGATCCGGCACCAGGCTCCTCCTGCCCCGACGCAGACATCGATCCGGCGCCACGCGACAGGCACAAACCGCCCGCCGGACCGGCTCTGCCGGGCGAGGGCTCGTCCGGAGAAACCGGTGACACCGCACAGCCTGCCGGCCGTTCTCCGGTCGAGCCGGCCGAGTGCGGTGCTCACCCCCGCGCCCCGGGCGAGGGCGGCGATGACGCGAACGCTCCCGTGACTCCGAGAACGCGTCGGTATGCCGACGGTCCCCCGCGTCCTGGAGCTCGTGTGCCGTGCGGTCTGCCGACCATCCGACTCGGGCTGCTCGGCGGCGGACGCGCCGACATCCGGGTCACGGTCCCACTCGACGTCCTGCTCCCCGACCCTGAGACCAGGGGCCTGCCCGCGCTGGATCGCGACCCGGAACCGGTGGCCGACCTCGAGGGCTACGGCCCGATCCCGCCGCTCGTCGCCCGCGCCCTCGCCGAGGGCGGGGTGTGGCGCCGCCTCGTCACCGATCCCACCGGCACCGAGGTGCTCGACGTCGGACGCACCCGTTACCAGCCCACCGCCGCCATCGCCGACCACGTCCGCGAGCGCGACCGCACCTGCATCGAGCCGTCCTGCTCCACACCGGCACGCTCGTGCGAGCTCGACCACATCCACGAGTGGCAGCACGGCGGGACCACCTCGGCGACCAACCTCGGCCCGCTCTGCACCAGGGGTCATCCGGTCAAGTCCGTCGGCGCATTCACGGTCGCACGGACCGGCGACGGCGCCTACGCCTGGACCACTCCCACCGACCACGGCTACCTGCGTCGACCCGACGGAACGGTCACCCGCCTCGACCGCGAGACGTCCCGAGCGCTCCGGGCGCTGTGCAAGCAGGCCCGCCGCCCAGGTGCTGCTCCCGTGCGGCCCGACCACGTCGATGCCCTCCTCGCCGCGTAGGGCGTTCGCCCGGACGGCGCACCCCTCCGGCCGGCCCCCTCACCGCTCCCACTCGCGGCCGCTCACCCCTCGCGCGAGCGCAGCACCCGGTCGATCACCTGGTCCAGTCCGGCGGGCGTCTCCCCGAGCTCGGCGATGACCGCGTGGCGCACCTTGCGCCGCAGCCGCTCGGGGTCGTCCTCCCGGAGGGGCGCACGCGAGCCGGTCTCCCCCGCGCCTCCGCCGGCGTCACGGGAGCGGCCCGCGCCCGCAGCACCGGCGGCGGCCACCGACCCGCCCGCACCCGGCTCGTCCCCCGGCGCACGCTCGGCCCGCTCGATCCGCAGCCCGCGCTGTTGGGCGTGCTCACGGGCGACGTCGGTCACCGTGTCCCGGGCCCGACGTGGAGCACGCTGAGCCCGGCGTCGACGGCGGCGTCGACGTCGGCGCGCGTGACGAAACGGCGCATGACGACCTCCTACTGTCCTTCGAGTGATTCGATCGCGGTGACCGCGGCGTCGCGCGCGGCCAGGATGTCGGCCTCGCTGCCGGCCATCCACAGCCGCCCGAACCGGCCCACCGAGGTGACATGCATGAGGTTCACCGGGGCAGCCTTCTCCGCCTCGTTCGCGGCCAGGTTGATGTACGCGGCCGGGGTGACCTCGATGACGAGCATGGTCTGCCCGGCGACGAGCATCGTGCCCCGGATGAACCGGTTGAGCAGCTGTGCCTGGTAGGGGTTGACGTTGGTGATGACCTGCATCGAGGCGATCTGCGGCTTGACCCGGTCTCCCTCTCCCGAGCCGAGCTCGGCGAGCACCACCTCACCGGCGCGCAGGACGTCCGCCTGGGACAACGAGTGGACCTCGAACATCCCGAACTCGCGCTCCACCACCTGCGCGCCGGGACGCACGTCGGTCGCCTTGACCACCTTGTCGACGACGCGGAACACTCAGTTCCCCGGCGCCATCTCCACGTACAGACTTGCCATTCCCTCGACCGGCGGGTCGCCCTGGGTGATGGCCCCGACGAACGCTGCGTACTGGGGCTGCATGCGGCCCAGGTGGACGTAGGCCCGCAGCTCGAAGTCCTCACCGGCCATGTCGATCATCCCTCCCAGCTGCCGCGAACGGGCGACAGGTCGTGGTAGGCCACCCCGAGCGGGGTGACGAACAGCGGGTTGCCCGGGACGACGGCGCGGATCCCGGTCACGGCGGTGACGACCTCGGCGATGCCGCCGAACGCGCTCGTCCCGCCCACGAGGTGGAGCTCGTCGACCGGGTGCCCTGCGACGGCGCGACCGACGATGGTCGCCACCTTCTCCAGCACCGGCCGCACCACCGGCAGCAGCTCGGCCTGCCTGGCCGCGTCGCGTTTCATGCCCTCGGCCTCCTCGACGCTCACCCGGTACGCGCCGGCGATGACGAGGTCGAGATGGTGCCCGCCCGTCGCCTCGTCCGCGGTGGACACGACCTCCCCGTGCGTACGACGGCGATACCGGTCGTCCCACCGCCGACGTCGACTATCGCCCCGTCGCGCAGCCCGAGGACGGCGTTCGCGGCGACCGGCTCCTCGACCAGCGCCGTGCAGTCGAGGCCCGCGGCCTCGACGACGTACCGGTGGCCGCGGGCGTTGGCCGCTCCGACGCCCGGCGGGATCGTCACCGCCGCTCGCGAAAGCGCCGTCCCGAGCTTGGCCTCCACCTCGGGCGCCCGAGCTCGCGGATGACCGCCCGGACGATGGCGTCGATGTCTGTCGTGGGCATGTCCTCACCTCTTGAGGAAGAAGGAAGCGTCGCCGGCCTTCTCGGTCAGCCTGCCGTCCTTCCACAGGCCGACCTCCTCCATCCAGCGCTCGAACTCGGGCAGGGGACGCAGCCCGAGGGCCTGCCGCAGGCTCGGTGCGTCGTGGTAGCTGGTGCTCTGGTAGCTGAGCATCGCGTCGTCGCCCATGGGCACACCCATGACGAAGTTCCCGCCGGCGGAGGCGAGGAGGACGGCGAGGTTCTCCAGGTCGTTCTGGGTGGCGCGGGCATGGTTGGTGTAGCAGACGTCGCAGCCCATCGAGATGCCGGTGAGCTTCCCCATGAAGTGGTCCTCGAGCCCGGCGCGGGTGATCTGGACGGCGTCGTACAGGTACTCCGGCCCGATGAACCCGACGACGGTGTTGACCTGGTAGGGGTCCCACCGTTTGGCCATGGAGTAGATCCGCGCCTCCATGACGAGCTGGTCGGCGCCGTAGTGCGCGTCGGCGGACAGCGCGGTGCCCTGGCCGGTCTCGAAGTACATGCGGTTCGGGCCGGTGCACCAGCCGTGCTTCTTGACCATCTCGTAGGCCTCGTCCATGAGGCCCACGCTCACCCCGAACCCCGCCATCGCCTTCTCCGAGCCGGCGAGGCTCTGGAAGAGCAGCCCGACCGGTGCGCCGCGGCGCATCGCCTCCATCTGGGTGGTGACGTGGGCGAGGACGCAGTTCTGGGTCGGGATCTCCCAGCGGTCGATGATCTCCTTGGTCATCTCCAGCAGCCGGGCCACGCTGCCCACGCTGTCGTCGGAGGGGTTGATCCCGATGACGCTGTCCCCCGACCCGTAGGACAGCCCCTCGTAGATCGTGGCGCGGATGCCCTCGACGGAGTCGGTGGGGTGGTTGGGCTGGTTGCGGGAGGCGAAGGTGCCCTCCAGGCCGATAGTGTTGTTGCAGTGGGCGGTGACCCGGATCTTGCGGCCGGCGACGACGAGGTCGAGGTTGGACATGAGCTTGGTGACCGCGGCGACCATCTCGCCCGTCAGGGCGTTGCTCACCCGTCGGATCATCTCCGCAGTGGTCGTGTTGGCCAGGATCCACTCGCGGAAGTCACCGACGGTCCAGCGCTTGATCTCCTCGTAGACCGTCTCGTTGACGGCGTCGTCGATGACGCGCGTCACCTCGTCCTCGTCGTAGGGGACGGCCGGGTTCTCCCGCAGGACGGAGAGGGGGACCTCCGCGAGGACGAACTTCGCCGCCACCCGCTCGG
>NZ_CALGNQ010000280.1 GCF_937958535.1 uncultured Georgenia sp.
GCCGTCGACCGCGCGTCACCGTCGATCTGCGGCGCCAAAAGGACCGCGGTGTAGCGCAGGTACCCGGTGGCCGCGCATGCGGGCACGTCCTCCAGGAGCCGGCGCGCGCGGGCGAACCAGGCGCCGGCGAGGGCGGCGTCGCCTCGTGTGGCCCACTGGATCGACAGCCGGAGCGCGAGCTCGGCGGCGGTGACGTCCCGGCCCTGCGCGACGTACCCGGCGAAGGCCTGCTCGGCGTGCTCCATCGACCCGGGGACGTCCCCGAGGAGCCAGGTGGCTCGTCCGAGCAGGTCACGGTCGGCCGGGGCGAGGGCGACGCCGACGGGGGCGAGCCGGTCGCGCACGAGCCGCCACTCGCCGCGGGCGAAGGCCTCACGGGCGGCCACCTGGGCTGCGCGGACGTCCATCTCGGTTCCTGGCTCGGTCACGACCAGCGTAGGTGGCCGGTGCGTGCGGCGCCACGGCCGGGGCGCCTCCCGGGGCGGCGGACGCGACCGCACCGGACGTCCCGGTGGGGAGCCGGCCGGCGACCTCACCGCCGCACGGGGGCGTCGAACAGCGTCCTCTCCCGCCAGCGGCCGAACCGGAAGTAGAGGTAGGCGCAGGCGCTGCTGACGACGAAGCTCGCGCCGATCCCCACCCCGATCCCCGTCTCGCCGAGCCAGTGCGCGCAGAGTGCGGTGAGCGGGAAGCGCAGCACCCAGAAGGAGATGACGTTGAGCGCGAGCACCTGGTACATCGCCCCGGCCGCCCGGACCACCCCGTTGAGGACGAAGTTGATCCCGAGGAACGGGTAGCACAGCGCGACCACGCGCAGGTAGCCCGCCCCGAACGAGACCGCGCCGGGCTCGCGGACGAAGAGGGCGACCGCCGGTTCCGCCAGGACGACGATGACGAGCGCCACCGTCACCATGACGGCGAGGTTGTAGCGCACGGCCACCCGGGCGATGCGGCCCACGCGCTCCCACTGGCGGGCGCCGATGTTCTGGCCGGCCATGCTCGAGACGGAGATCCCGAGCGCCTGCGCGGGCAGCATGATGAGCGCGTCGAGCCGCTGCGCGGCGCCGAACCCACCGACGACCTCGCCGCCGAAGTCGGTGACGACGCTCATGATCGCTGCCGAGCCGCCGGAGATCACCGCCATCTGGAGCCCGGCCGGGATCCCGAGGTGGAGGATGGTGCGGGTCTCGGTCCACGTCGGAGGCGTGGGCACCTGGAAGGGGGCGAGCCGGCGCCGGCGCACGTGGACGAGGCCGTAGAGGAACGCGACGCCCTGGGACAGCACGGTGGCGTAGGCCGCGCCGCGGATGCCCAGCCGGAGCACCTCGATGAGCAGCGGGTCGAGCACGGCGTTGAGCACCACGGCCATGAGGACGAACCGCATCGGCGTCCGGCTGTCCCCGAGCGCCCGCAGCACGGTGCTGAGGAAGTTGTAGCCGAAGAGGAAGAGCATGCCGAGGAAGGTGATGCGCAGGTAGTCCGTGGCCTCCGCGGCGATCGACCCGGGGGTGCCGAGCAGGTCGAGCAGCGGGTCGGCGGCCAGGAAGCCCGCCAGCCCGAGCCCCAGCGAGAGGGTGAAGAGGATGACGACGAAGGCGTTGAGGTAGCGCCGCAGCCCGTCCTCGTCCTGCCGACCCCGCTGCTGGGACAGGATCGTCAGTGCGGCGCTGTTCATGCCGATGACGAAGGAGAGGACGGTGAAGACCACTGTGCCGGAGACGGCGACCGCACCGAGCGCCGCGGCACCCAGGAGGTTGCCCACCCACAGGCTGTCGACGAGCTGGTAGGACGTCTGCAGGAGGTTCGCCACCATCACCGGCGTCGAGAAGGCGACCAGCTGGCGCAGCGGCGAGCCCCGGGTGAGGTCGTGGCGGTCCTGCGACATGCGGCCCCTCTCGTCGGCAGCGGCCCGGCCATTGTCGCCCACCCACCTGTGACGCATGTGATTAGCGTGACGGGTGTGACATCTGTAAATATGGCGACAGGTGCCGATAGATTCGAGTGCCCAGTACCCTCACCCCGGACTCGGAGAAACCGCCTTGCCACCTGTCGGAGCTCCTCTCGCGACTGCCCTCGCCGCGTCCCTCCTCCTCGTCGGGCTGACCCCCGCGCCGGCGGCCGCCACCGGCGGCTCCGCGCCCGTGACGGTCGTGGCCCTCACCTCCGGCGACGGCTCGCTCACCGCACTCGCGGACGACGGCCTGGACGAGGTGCCGGACCGCCCGGAGGAGGCGCCGGCGCCGCAGACCACCACGGCACGCCGCCTCAGTGCCCCGTCCTCCGCCCAGGACGGCACGTCCGCCGACACCCCGTCCGGGGAGCCGGCGGACGCCGCGCCCGTCGCGGTGCTCACGGCCCCCATCGAGACGGAGACGTTCTACGTCGCCGGCGTCACCTGGGACGGCCAGGACGCCATGCCGGCGGACGCCGTGGTCTCCATCCGCGTCCTGGAGAACGGCGGGTGGACCGACTGGGAGCACCTCGAGGTCGAGCACAACGCCGACACCCCCTCGCCCACGGGCGGGACCGAGCCCTACATCGCCGCCGGCGCCGAGGCCGTCCAGGTGCAGGTCACCGGGGACTCGGAGCAGCTGCCGGCCAACCTGCGGCTCACCCTCACGCCGGAGTGGCCGGGCGAGGAGGAGCGGGTGATCTCCTCCGACGCCCCGCCCGCCCCGGTCGCGCCGACCGGGCACCCGGTGGCGCCCGCGCCGCAGCCGGCCACGCCCACCTCGCTGCAGCAGACACGGGCCACGGCCTCCGCCCCCGAGAGCGCCAGGGCGGCCGCGGTCGCGGCGGCCGCCGTCCCGCGGCCCACGATCGTCAGCCGCGCCGGGTGGGGCGCCGACGAGTCCCTCATGAGGTGGCAGCCGAAGGACGTCGAGCTGCGTGCCGCCGTCGTCCACCACACCGCGGGCACGAACAGCTACACCCAGGCCCAGAGCCCGAGCATCGTGCGCGGCATCTACCACTACCACGCGGTCTCCCGCGGCTGGGGCGACATCGGCTACAACTTCCTCGTCGACAAGTGGGGCCGCATCTACGAAGGACGCCGTGGGTCCCTGGCCGCCCCCGCCGGCAAGATGCCCGTCGGTGCCCACGCCGCACCGTTCAACACCGGCACGGTCGGGCTCTCGGTGATGGGTGACTACAGTGCCGTCGCCGCCCCGCAGGCGGCGATGGACGCCCTGGCCGACATCATCGCGTGGCAGTTCGGGCGGGCCGGGCTCGACCCCACCGGCAGCTCGGGGATGACCTCTCCCGGCACCGCCTCCCGACCTCGGGGCCAGAACCTGCCACGGGTGTTCGGCCACCGCGACGTCACGGCCACCGTCTGCCCGGGCCTGGACATCTACCAGCGGCTCGGCGCCCTGGCCCGATCGGCCCAGCAGCGCATCCGCGACGCCTCCGGCCCCTCCTCACCCGCCCCGCAGCCGCCGACCGACCCGGTGGACCACACCAGCCGGGTGTTCCTCAACAACGGCTGGGGCCCCTACTCGGACGTCGACTACGCCTTCGGCAACGCCCGCTACGAGGTGTACGTCGGCGACTGGGACGGCGACGGTGTCGACACCCTGGCGCTCCGGGACGGGAACACGTTCTACGTCTACGACCGCCACGCCACGGGCGCACCGGACCACGTGATCCGGTACGGCCGGGCGGGTGACGAGATCCTCGTCGGCGACTGGGACGGGGACGGCGTCGACACGTTCGCGGTGCGCCGCGGCAAGACCTTCCACGTGAAGAACTCGGTGACCGGCGGTGACGCCGACGTCGTCTTCGTCTACGGCAGGGCGGGCGACACCGTCCTCGTCGGCGACTGGGACGGCGACGGCCGCGACACCTTCACCGTGCGCCGCGGGACCACCTACCACGTGAAGAACTCGGTGACCGGCGGGCCCGCCGACCTGGCCATCATCTACGGGCGGTCCGGGGACCGGGTGCTGGTGGGCGACTGGGACGGTGACGGCATCGACACCTTCGCCGTGCGCCGCGGGTTCACCTACCACGTGAAGAACCGCATCCTCGGCGGCGACGCCGACGTCGTGCTCAACTACGGACGCAAGGACGACGTCGTGCTCGTGGGGGACTGGGACGGTGACGGCACCGACACCCTCGGCGTGCACCGGCACTGACCATCAGGCGGCGGGGAGCACGGCACGGTAGGCGCCGACGAGCCGGCGCGCGGTGCGCTGCCACGTGTGGGCCACCGCGTGCCGCCGCCCGCCCTCGCCCAGCGCGGCGGCGCGGGCACGGTCGCGGAGCAGGTCACCGACGACCCGTGCCCAGGTGCGCGGGTCGCGGTCGTGGAGCAGCACACCGGTGACGCCGTCCACCACGGCCTCGGCCAGACCACCGCTCGCGGCGGCGACGACGGGTACGCCGCTGGCCGCCGCCTCGAGCGCGACGAGACCGTAGGTCTCCGAGTGGGACGGGACGAGCAGCAGCCGGGCGCGGCGCATGGTCTGCGCCAGCCGGGGGCGCGACTGCGGCCCGGGGAAGCCGGCGGCCACGCCGTGGGCGGCGGCCAGCGCACGCAGCTCCTCGAGGTAGCCGCCGTCGCGCGCCGTCGGCCCGCCCACCACGACGAGCGGTGGCCGCTCCTGCGCCGGCATGGCACCGAGGGCGGCGATGGCCAGGTCGATCCCCTTGAGCGGCTCGAGGCGAGCCGCGACGAGGACGTAGCCGCCGTCATCGGCAGCGGGGTGGAAGAGCACGGTGTCGACGCCGGGCGGGGCCAGGGCGACCCGGCTGCCGCCGAGCCGCTCGGTCACGGTGGCGGCCTCGGCCCGGCTCACCGCGACGACGAGGTCGGAGTCGCGGGCGAGCATCGCCTCACCGGCCAACCGGCCCGGTGACTCCGGTCGCTCGCCGTGGGCGAGTGGGGTGGTCGGGTCGGCGGCGATGCTGTGGAAGCTCTGCACGTGCGGCACGCCCCAGCGCCGCGCCACCGGGAGGGCCGCCGCGCCGGAGAACCAGTGGTGGGAGTGGACGACGTCGGGCCGGGGCAGGCCGGGCAGCTGGGCGCCGAAAGGGGCGATGAGCTCCTCGTGGTCGCCCTTGGGCACGCGGTGCGGCGGTCCCACGTCGAGGCGGTGCACCCGGACGCCCGGTGCCGGGGTGCTGACCGGCGGCGCGTCGGGGTGCGCCCGCCGGGTGACGACCTCCACCCGGTGCCCGTCCCCGGCCATGGCCTCCGCGGTGCTGCGCACGACGACGTTCATGCCGCCGACGTCCCCGGCACCCGGCTCGTCGTAGGGGTCGGTGTGGAGGCACACGTGCAGGACGTGGACCGGGCGCTGCGGGATCACAGCGGCGCAGTGTACGTCCGCCCCGTCGGGCCCGGCAGGGGTGTCCGGGGGTCAGCGTCCCGCGGTGCGTGCGGTGCCGACGTCGGGGAGGTCGTCGGCGAAGGCGTTCGGGGCGAAGGACACGACCTGCTCGGTGGTGGCCGACAGGTCGGGGTCGTGGTCGAGGTAGTGCTTCGTCTCGCGCACGACCAGACCGGAGAGGATGAGCAGCCCGATGAGGTTGGGGATGGCCATGAAGCCGTTCATGACGTCGGAGAAGTTCCACACCGCCTCGAGGGAGACGGTGCAGCCGACGTAGACGACGAGGGAGAAGGCCACCCGGTAGGGCATGACGGCGCCCCGGCCGAAGAGGCGCTCCATGCACCGCTCGCCGTAGTACGCCCAGCCCAGGACGGTGGAGAAGGCGAACATCGACAGTGCGATGGTCACGATGTAGTGGCCCCACTCACCGGGCAGCCCGGTGCTGAAGGCGTTTCCGGTCATGGTCCCCGCGCCCTCCTCACCCACGTGCCAGGCGCCCGTGGTGATGATGACCAGCCCCGTGAAGCTGACGACGATGATCGTGTCGATGAAGGTCTGGGTCATGGACACCAGTGCCTGGCGCACCGGGTGGGAGGTCTTCGCCGCGGCCGCGGCGATCGCGGCCGATCCCATCCCGGACTCGTTGGAGAACATGCCGCGGGCGGCACCCATCTGGACGGCGATGATGATGGTCGAGCCGATGAACCCGCCGGTGGCGGCGGTGCCGGTGAAGGCGTCGGTGAAGACCAGCGCGATCGCGGCCGGCAGCTCGTCGGCGTTGACGACGAGGATGAACAGCGCGCCGATGACGTAGAAGACGACCATCGCCGGGACGAAACCGGCGGTGACCCGGCCGATGGACCTGATGCCGCCGACGAGGACGAGCAGGGCGCAGGCGCTGAGCACGACACCGGTGACCCAGGGCTCGACGCCGAAGGAGCCCTGGAGGTTGCTGGCCACCGAGTTGCCCTGTGTCATGTTGCCGATCCCGAAGGAGGCGATGATCGCGGCGATGGTGAACGCCAGCCCGAGGACCTTGCCGAGGGGGCCGCGGATGCCGCGCTCGAGGTAATACTGCGGGCCGCCGGACTTTTCGCCCGCGGCGTCGGTGCGGCGGTAGTACACACCGAGGAAGGCCTCGGTGTATTTCGAGGCCATCCCCACCAGGCCGGTGACCCACATCCAGAAGAGTGCCCCGGGGCCGCCGATGCCGATGGCGGTGGCGACGCCGACGATGTTTCCGGTGCCGACCGTGGCGGCCAGCGCGGTGGTGAGGGCCTGGAACTGGGAGACGTCACCGTCGTCGGCGCCCACGTCGCGCCGCTTGACGATGCCGAGTTTGAGGGCGGGCCCGAGCTTGCGGAACTGCAGGCCCCGCAGCCGGATGGTCAGGACGAGACCGACGCCGAAGAGGAGCGGGATGAGGACGAACGGCCCCCAGATCACCCCCGCCAGGTCGCCGAAGAAGTCGGCGGCCCAGGTGCCGAAGGTCGCCAGCCGGTCCCCGAGCCACCTGAGTGCGTCGGCGATGATGTCCATGAACCCCTCCCGTGTCTCCCACCGCGGCCGCGGCGCGCCAGACACTGTGCCATGGGTCACACGTGATGGGGAAGGGGACGGACGGCGAGTCGGCTACTGGGGCGGGATGTTGTGGTTCCGCCGGAAGACGTTGTCGGGGTCGTAGCGGCGCTTGAGCGCGACCAGGCGGGCCAGTTTCGCGGCGCCGTACACCTCCTCGGCAGCGACGCGGCTCTCGTTCTCGGCGCGGCCCATGAAGTTGACGTAGGTCCCGCCCGTGGCGACGGGCGCCATGTCGGCGGCCACGCCACGGACGAAGGCGGTGCGGGCGGCGTCGTCGGCCGGGTCCTGCCAGAAGCCGTAGACGTTGAGCCAGAACCGGGCGTCGCGAGCGGGGAACGGGGTCGCGTCGCGGGGGACGCGGGCGAAGGCACCGCCCATGTGGTGGATGTCCATCGCGGTGCCGTGCCAGGTCTGCTCGGTGCCACGGCGCTCGAGGACGGAGATCACCTCCTCGTCGAGGCGGTCGAAGGAGGTGTTCTTCCAGTAGGCGCGCGACCCGCGGGGGAACAGCCCGTCCATCGCCGACTGCCAGGCGGTCCACGGCACCGGGCCCGACTCCTCGACGTCCGGCTCCGCGGCCGAGCGGAGCTCGCCGACCAGGTGCGCACCGTCCGCCTGCTGCGGACCGGCCCACACGGCACCGACGATGAGCACCGGGTCGGTGCCGACCCCCACCTCCGGGGGTGGCGCGAGCACGGTGATGATCGACTGCATCTCGTCCGGCAGCTTGCGGGTCCACGCCTCCCAGGTCTGCAGGGCGGTGCGCCACCGTGGCGGCCGGTAGACGAGGTTGGCGCCGTAGACCTCGGGCCCGAGCGGGTGGGCGCGCAGCACGAAGGAGGTGACGACGCCGAAGTTCCCCCCGCCACCGCGTAGCCCCCACAGCAGCTCCGGGTCGTCGGCGGCGCGGACGCGGTGGCCGTCGGCGGTGACGACGTCGGCGTCCACGAGGTTGTCGACGGTCAGGCCGTGGGCGCGGGTCAGCCAGCCCATCCCGCCACCGAGGGTGAAACCGCCGACCCCCGTCTGGGAGACCACGCCGATCGGGACCGCCAGCCCGAGGGGTGAGGTGGCCCGGTCGACATCCGCGAGCGTGGCGCCGCCGCCCACCCGCACGGTCGCGTCGTCGGCTTCGGAGACCTCGACGCGATGGAGCGCGCCGAGGTCGATGACGACGCCGTCCGCGACGGTGCCGTTCCCGGCGACGCTGTGCCCGCCGCCGCGCACCGCCAGCGGTATCCGGCGCGAGCGGGCGAAGGCGAGCACGGCGGCGACGTCGTCGGCGTCGGCGACCCGGACGACGAGGGCCGGGTGCAGGTCGACCATGCCGTTCCACACCCGGCGCGCGGTGTCGTAGCCGGGGTCCTGCGCCCTGACGACCCGGCCGCGCACCGCGCTGCGCAGCTGCTCGACGTCGGTGGGTGCAACCATCGCATGCCTCCTCGCGTGGGGACTCGTCGTCGAGCGGCGCCCAGGGGGCGAGGCCGAGGCGGGTCGCGTGAGCATCTTCCGGCGTCGCCCGGAGCGAGTCAATGGGTGCGGGGGGTCAACCGGGGAGGATCTTGAGCACCCCGCGGACCAGGGTCGCGCTCGCCCCGAGGAGGACGACGACCACCGCCACCCGGCGCGACGTCGTCGGCGCGAGGCGGCGGGCGACCCGGCCGCCCACGAGCACCCCGAGGGGCGCCGCCGCGACGGCCGCGACGACCACCGGCCACGGGGAGCCGTCCGCGGGGGAGGGGGAGGCGCCGGCGGCGAGCTTGGTGACCACGGAGACCGCACCCATGGTGACGAAGATGGGCTGGAGCGTCGCGGCGAAGGCCCGCTGGGGCCACCGGGTGGCCTGGGCGTAGATGAGCATCGCCGGGGCGGCGACGCCGACCGCGGTGTTGAGGAAGCCGCCCACCACCCCCGCGGTCGGGGCCGTGGCGCGCCCGAGGTCGGGCAACTGCGGGGTGAGGGAGGTGGCGGCCAGGGCGAGGAGCAGGGCCGCGCCGATGACGAGCTCCAGCCAGCCGACGTCGACGACGGTGACGAGCAGCGCGGCGGGGACCGAGCCGACGACGACGGTCGGGGCGATCCGCGCGAAGCGGCGCCAGTCGATGTCGGCGCGCATGGCGAGGGTGAGGAGGAGGGCGGAGGCGACCGTCGTGACGTTGGTCAGCAGCACCCCGGCGACCGGTCCGACGAGCAGCACGAACGTGGGTGACACGACCATCCCGGTGCCCATCCCGCTGGTCCGCTGGAGTACGCCGCCGAGCACGACGGCGCACACGACGACGAGCAGGGTCCCGGGGTCCACGCCTGGTCGTCGCGCCGGTCAGGTGCCGCAGTACGTGACGAAGGGGCCGCTGCCCGCCGGGGCGGGCTCGGCGTAGCGCTCCAGCCCGGGCCGGGGGGTGTACGGCCGGGAGAGGACCTCGAGCAGGCGGCCGACGGGGGCGAGGTCACCGGCGACGGCGGCGTCGAGGGCCTCCTCGACGAGGTGGTTGCGCGGCACGTACACCGGGTTGGTCCGTGCCATCGTCGCGGCCGAGGGGGTGAGGGCGAGCCAGCGGTCGAGCCAGGCGTGGAGTGCGGCGTCCTCGCCGAGCGCGTCCCGGGCGTCCCGGTCACCGCCGGCGAGCGACGTCAGCCGGCGGAAGAAGAGGGTGTGGTCGGGAGCGAGGCGGGTCAGCACGGTGAGCAGCTCGGTGAAGAGGGAGCGGGCGGTGGCGTCGTCCACGGCGGCGGGCAGGCCCAGCTTGGCGCGCATGCCCGCGGTCCACGCGGCGTCGTGCCGGGCGCCGAAGACGGACACCGCCTCGGTGAGCACGGTGACGGCGCGCTCCTCGTCCGGGTCGACCAGGGGGAGGAGGGCCTCGGCGAGGCGGGCGAGGTTCCACTGCGCGACGGCGGGCTGGTTGCCGTAGGCGTAGCGGCCCCGGTGGTCGATGGAGCTGAAGACGGTGCCGGGGTCGAAGGCGTCGAGGAAGGCGCACGGGCCGTAGTCGATGGTCTCGCCGGAGATCGTCGTGTTGTCGGTGTTCATCACGCCGTGGACGAAGCCGACGAGCATCCACTGCGCCACGAGGGAGGCCTGGGCGTCGCGGACGGACTCGAACAGCGCGAGGTAGGGGTTCGCGGCGTCGGCGGCCCCGGGGTGGTGGCGCGCGATGGCGTGGTCGGCAAGCCGGCGCAGCAGGTCGAGGTCGCCGGCGGCGCGGGCGTACTGGAAGGTGCCCACCCGCAGGTGCCCGGCGGCGACGCGGGCGAGCACGGCGCCGGGAAGCGGTGTCTCCCGCAGCACGGCGCGGCCGGTGGCGACGACGGCCAGCGACCGGGTGGTCGGGATCCCCAGGGCGTGCAGGGCCTCGCTGACGAGGAGCTCGCGCAGCATCGGGCCGACGGTGGCCCAGCCGTCCCCACCGCGGGCGAACGGCGTGGGGCCCGAGCCCTTGAGGTGGAGGTCGCGGAGGCGGCCGCGGGTATCGGTGAGCTCGCCCAGGAGGAGGGCGCGGCCGTCGCCGAGGCGGGGCACGAACACCCCGAACTGGTGGCCGGCGTAGGCCTGGGCGACCGGGGCGGCGCCCTCCGGCAGGGTGGTCCCGGTGAGCAGGCCCAGCCCGTCCGGGGTGTGCAGCCGGTCGGGGTCGAGGCCGAGCTCGGCGGCGAGCGGCTCGTTGAGGACGAGCAACCGGGGCTCGGGCACGTCGGCCGCACGCCACGGCACGGCGAGCTCGGGCAGCTCACGGGCGAAGCTGTTGCCGAGCCGGGGCTCGGGTGGGGCCTGGGTGCTCATCCCCTCGACGATACGCCGGACCTGTCCGCGGCCGCCTTCCGACCGGACCTGCCCGCCCGCCGCCCTGTGACAGGTACGTCCCGGAGGACCTGGACGTCACGGCCACCTCGTCCGACGGTGGGTGGCGGTGACCGTCCCGGTCACCGCCACCCACGACGTCGACGGCCCGGTTGCGCACGCCCCGTGCACTCAGTCCATGACCGCCACCAGTCGGCCGGTCACCTCCCCGCGCCGCAGCCGGTCGAGCCCGTCCGGGATGTCGTCGAAGCCGATCCGGGTGATCGCCGGGGAGACCTTCCCCGCGGCGAAGAGCTCGTAGCAGGCGGCGACGTCCTCCTTGGTGCCGCCGACGGAGCCGAGGATCCGGGCCTGCTTGAGGATGAGGTCACGGGTGTTGATCGTGGCCTCGAGCCGGCCCATGCCGACGACGACGACGGAGCCGCCGAACCGGATGGCGTCGAGCGCCTTGGCCGTCGTCTCCCCGAACCCGGCGTAGTCGACGACGACGTCGAAGTCCTTCCCGGCGAGCTCGTCGACGGTCTTGACCACCTCGACGGCGCCGATCTCCCGGGCGAGCGGCCAGGCGTCCTCGTTGATCTCGCAGACCGTCACCTCGGCACCGGAGACGACGGCCACCCGGGCACCGATCTGGCCCAGCCCGCCCAGCCCGATGATGGCGACCCGGTCACCCGGCTGGACGCCGCCGATCGTCATGACCGCGTGGTAGCTCGTCATGCCCGCGTCCGTCCCGGCCGCCGCGAGCTCGAAGGACAGCCCCTCGGGCATCGGGACGACGTCGGTGGCGGCGACGAGGTGCTTGGCCGTGAACCCGCCCTCGCGCGAGTAGCCCGGGGTGGTCCCCGACTCGGCCGTGGGACAGACGCCGACCCGGTCCCCGACGGCGTACTCGGTCACGCCCTCGCCCACCGCGCTCACCACCCCGGCCACCTCGTGACCCATGGTGACCGGCAGTGTGGGGAACAGCGGCAGCCAGCCCTCGTCGTCCAGGACGCCGACGTCGGAGTGGCACAGTCCGGCCGCCTTGACGTCGAGGACCAGCTCTCCCGGCCCGGGTACCGGCTCCGGGATGTCGTTGAGCACCAGCGGCTGGTGGGTGCCGGTGAACTGCCATGCCCTCATCGAAGGCCCCCTCTTTCTCCTGTGGTGGAATGTCCGGACGCGCCCGGATGCGTCCAGTCTGGCGGTCCCGGCGGCGCCGTTCAGGGACTTCGGGCCCACCGTCGCGGCCCGGAGCAGCGCTGCGGGGCTGGCACAATGGGCGTCATGCAGGGTCGGGTCAGGCTGGCACGCGGCGCCGCCGCCGGGGTGCTGTCCACTGTGCTGGCCCTCCTCTTCCACCTCGCGGCGGGCGGCCCCGTGCCGGGCCTGCTCGGAGTCGTGGCACCGCTCGTCCTGTCGGTGCTCGTGGCTGTGCACCTGTCCGGGCGCCGACTCTCACCCGCCCGGCTCGCGCTCTCCGCCCTGGCCGGACAGGTCATCTTCCACACCCTGTTCGTGCTCGGCTCGCTGCCCTTCGACGTCGGCGGGCCGGGGCACGGGCACCACACCACCTCTGCCCCCGCGGTGGCCGCCGACCCGCACCTGGCCCACGGCGGGGAGGGGATGTGGGCGGCCCACCTCGCGGCTGCCGCGCTGACCACCGTGCTCCTGCACCGCGGTGAGCTGCTGCTCGCCGAGCTGCGCGCGCTGGCGTGGCAGGTGGTCCGGTGCCTCCTCGGGCGCGTCCCGGCCCCCGTGGACGGCCCCTGGGCGAGTGCCGAGCCGTGCCGTGCGTGCGGCACGGCCGCGGCACACCCGGCGCGCCGTGCCGCCGGGGCGTGGACCTCCCGCGGTCCACCGCGGCTGCCTGCTCTCGACCTGGCGGCCTGACCCCGCAGCGGCGGGGCGTCGGCCCGTGCCGACGTGCCGCCGGGAGCAGCGCCGCGCCGCGGCGCGTCACCGTCCTGCCGGTCCGCTGGCCGGCGCAGAGCAGGAGAGGGCCTCCCGATGAACGTCCGCTCGGCGGCCGTCGGTGCGCTCGTCCTCGGCACCGTGCTGGGGACGGCGACCGCCGTCCACGCCCACGACCAGCTCGTCGCCTCCGACCCGGCGCACGACGAGCAGCTCGACACCGCCCCCGACACCATCCGCCTCAGCTACTCCGGGGAGGTCCTGGACCTGGGCACCGCCGTGGTGCTCGCCGACCAGGACCAGGCCCAGTGGCCCACCGGCGAGCCGCAGCTCGCCGGACGCGATGTCGAGGTCGCCGTCCTCGACGAGCTGCCCGACGGACGCTACGAGGTGCGCTGGCGGGTGGTCTCCAGCGACGGCCACCCGATCAGCGGGGTCGTGCCGTTCGTCGTCGGCGACCCGCCCCCACCCGCCGCCGACCGCGCACCGGACGCGGCGGACACGGCGGCCGACACGGCGGCCGGTGCAGCACTACCCGCGGATGCCGACGGCGGCGGGTGGTCGCGCACCGCGCTGGTCGGTGCCGCGGGCGCCGGCGCCGCGCTGCTCCTCCTGCTCATCGTGACCCGGTGGCTGCCCCGCGGCCACCGCCGCACCGCACCCGGCACGCCCGGGGCGGGAGGAGGAGAGAAGAGATGAGAACACGACTGACCGGGTTGGCCGCGACCGCACTGCTCACCCTGACCGCGTGCGGCGCCACCGAGGCCGCCCCCGCCGCGACCGCAGGACCCGCCGCCGAGCACCTCACCGTCACCGACGCCTGGGTCAAGGCTGCGCCCGACGGTATGACCGCGGCGTTCGGGACGGTGACCAACACCGGGGAGTCGGCGGTCACGGTCGTCTCGGTGGAGAGCGACGCGGCCACGGACCTCGAGCTGCACGAGACGGTCGAGGGGGAGACCGGCGAGATGGTCATGCAGGAGGTCGAGGGCTTCACCCTGGAGCCCGGCGGCGTCCTCGAGCTCGCCCCTGGCGGGGACCACATCATGCTCATCGGCCTCACCGGGCCGATCCGTGCCGGCGACACCGTCGACCTCACCCTCGTGCTCGACGACGGCTCCCGGCTCGCGCTCACCGCGCCCGGCAAGGACTTCGCCGGCGCCAACGAGAGCTACCACGAGGACCGATGAGGGGCGGGCAGCGAGGCCTCACCCGGCGACAGCTCCTCCTCGGGGGAGCCGTCGCCGGCCTCGGCGCCACTGCGGCGATCGCTGCGGACAGCGCGCTGCGTCGCGACGGCGCGCCGGAGGAGCCACCGGCGCTCCACGGGCCCGAGGCGGTGCCGTTCCACGGCACCCACCAGGCCGGCGTCGTCGTCACCCCCCAGGCCCACTCCACCTATGTGGCCCTCGACCTGCACGTCGACGTCGGCCGCGACGACCTGCGCCGGATGCTCCAGGTGCTCAGCGACGACGCGGCACGCCTCACCCAGGGCCGCCCCGCCCTGGCGGACACCGAGCCGGAGCTGGCCACCGTCCCGGCACGGCTGACGGTGACCTTCGGCTTCGGTCCCCGGCTCGTCACCCGGGTGGCGGGGGAGGCGGCCGTCCCGGAGTGGCTCGGCCCGCTCCCGGCGTTCGCGGTCGACCGGCTGGAGGACCGGTGGAGCGGCGGCGACCTGCTCCTGGAGGTGGCCGCCGACGATCCGGTCACCGTCTCCCACGCGGTGCGCATGCTCACCAAGGACTCCCGCAGCTTCGCCGCGGTGCGCTGGGTGCAGGAGGGGTTCCGCCGGGCCCGCGGCGCGGAGCCGTCCGGCACGACGATGCGCAACCTCTTCGGCCAGGTCGACGGCACGGTCAACCTCGTGCCGGGGCAGCCGGACTTCGACCGCCTGGTCTGGTGCACCGACGGCTGGCTCGCCGGCGGCACGGGCATGGTGGTCCGGCGGATCTCGATGGACCTGGACGGGTGGGACCGGCTCGACCGGCCCGGACGGGAGCAGTCGGTCGGCCGGCGGCTGGACACCGGCGCCCCGCTCACCGGCACCGCCGAGCACGACGAGCCGGACTTCACCGCGACGAACGCCCTGGGCTTCCCGGTCATCGCGGAGTTCGCCCACATCCGCCGGGCTCGCTCCGAGAACCCCGACGAGCGCTTCTACCGGCGCGGGTACAACTACGAGACGCCGCCCGGTCCGTGGGGCCCGGCCGACGCCGGGCTGGTGTTCACCACCTTCCAGGCCGACCCGCTCGCCCAGTTCGTGCCGGTCCAGCAGCGGCTGTCCGACCTGGACCTGCTCAACGAGTGGACCGTCCCGGTGGGCTCGGCGGTGTTCGCGGTCCCGCCCGGGTGCGGACCGGACGGCTTCGTCGGGGAGACGCTGTTCGGCTGAGCGGGCGGGTCAGCCGGCGGCGCGTGCCTGGGCCCTGGCCCGGGCGGCCTCGATCCGTTCGAGGTCGCCCGGGGAACGGCGCAGCGGCGGGATGATCTCGTCGTCCGGGGTGATGATGACGAGGTCGTTGTCCATGTGGTCGGCCATCGCGTGGACGGCGTCGATGAAGTCGCCGCGGCGCACGGCGTCCACGATGCGCTCGTGCTCCACCTGCATGCTCTCGGCGTCGCCCGCGTGGCGCAGGCGCTCGACGTGGCCGGGGGCGGCGAGCTTCTCGGTGATCCCCGCGTAGAGGGAGGCGAGCAGGCGGTTCTTGGCCGCGTCGAAGAGCAGGTAGTGGAACCGGGCGGCGAGCTCTGCGGTGGTGTCGGGACCGCCGTGTGCGGGGCAGTGCGAGCGGCGCACCTGCTCGGCGACGGCCGCCTCGAGCGCGGCGACGTCCTCCGGGGTGCGGTGCAGCGCGGCCTGCTGGGCGGCCTCCACCTCCAGGGCGCGCCGGTAGCTGAGCAGTTCCTCGAGCGTGTAGGCGGTGAGGAACTCCGCGAGCACCGCGCTGGTCGGGGTGCTGGAGCGGACGAAGGTGCCGCGCCCCGGCAGCGTCTCGAGCATGCCGATGCTCGCCAGTGACCGCACGGCCTCCCGGATCGTCGAGCGGCCCACACCGAGCGTCTCGGCGAGCTCCGGCTCGATCGGAATCCGCGTCCCGACCGCCCACTCCCCGGTGGTGATCTTGCGACGCAGGTACGCCAGCGTCCTGCGGGCACGTTCGGTGCCGCTGCTCGTCACCACGCCTCGGCTCCTTCGGTCGTCGGTCGTCGCCGACAGTATAGGAAGGGGCCGCTCGCTCACTCGGTGAGCCACTCGGCGATGCGGTCGCGGCCCTCGACGGTGCTCGTCATCCCCAGCGCCTGCACCTGGCGGCCCTCGACGAGCAGCACCTCGTGCTCGGCCACGGCGGGCAGCTCGGCCACCGCCGGGGTGTCCAGCAGCGGCCGGAAGATCGCCTCGCCCGAGCCGTTCATGTCGACGAGCAGGATCCGGTCCGGCTCCGCGGCGATGACCTGCTCCGCGGAGATGGGTCCGGTGCGGGTCATGCCCAGCGCCTCGCTCGCGTCCCGGGCACCGGCGAGGCGCAGGATCTCCAGCGGGAACGCGCCACCGGTGGTGACGAACGGCCGGCCGGCCTGGTTGCTCAGCACGAGCACCCGCGGGCCGTCGGCGGCGGACTCGTCGACGAGACCGCCGGTGATCTCCTCCGCCAGGGCGGCGGCGTCGTCCTCCACTCCGAGGGCCCGACCCACGATGTCGATGTTCGTCGTCATGTCCGCGACCGAGGACCACGTGTTGGGGAGCACCAGGACGGGGATCCCCGCGCCCTCGAGCACGCTGCCCACACCTTCCTCCAGCCCGTGGCGGTCGTTGAGGAGGACGAGGTCCGGCGCGGCGGCGATGACGGCCTCGGCGTCGATGCTGCTCTCCGAGGGCACGTGGTGCTCCACCGCGGCCATCTGCCCGGGGTGGTTCGACAGCACCGGGTTCGTCGCCGCCTCCGGGACGAGGACGAGCCGGTCGGCGGCGCCGAGCTCGGCGACGACGCCGGCGGACTCGTAGGTCAGCGCCGCCACCCGCTGCGGCTCCTGCTCCAGCCGCACCTCCGCGGCCGGCCGCCCGTCCCCGGCGGGCACGCTCACCGTCCGAGGGAACGCCCCGGGGGACCCGGCAGCGGTGGCTCCGGCGGCCGGGTCGGACGACGGGGTGGCGGCACAGCCCGCGAGGGCGAGCAGGGCAGCGAGGGTCAGCAGGAGACGGTGGCGCAAGGCAGCCTCTCAGGGTCGAGCCGCGACGGGGCGGCGGTGGGTGAAGCTCGTGGCGGTAGGGCAGGAACGCCGCACCAGGCTGAGGGTCGGTGACCCGCTCGGGGAGGTGAACACCTCCGCGGTGACGCCGTAGACGCGCCGGATGAGGCCGGGGGTGATGACCTCGGCGGGCGGTCCGAAGGTCACCTGGCCGTCGGCGACGACCGCGACCTGGTCCGCCCAGTTGAGGGCCTGGGCGAGGTCGTGCATCGTCACCAGGACGATGTGCCCGGCGGCGGCCCGCTCGCGCAGCACGTGCATGACGGTGAGCTGGTGGCCCAGGTCGAGGGCGGAGGTCGGCTCGTCGAGGAGCATGACCGGAGCGTCCTGGGCGACCACCCGGGCGACCTGGACGAGCTGGCGCTCCCCGCCGGACAGGTGGGAGTAGCTGCGGTCGGCGAGCCCGGCGACCCCCAGGCGCTCGAGCGCGGCGTGCACCCGTTCCTCGACCAGGTCCGCGCCGGGCGTCGCCCGGGCGCCCACGGCGACGACGTCGCGCACCCGCAGCTCGTTGGGGGCGTAGCTGTCCTGGGTCATGTAGGCCAGCACGCGGGCGAGCCGGCGGGGTCGCATCCGGTGCAGGTCCGCGCGTCCGTAGCGGACCGTGCCGGTGGCGGTGACGCCGGACCCGGCGACGGCGGCGAGCAGGCTCGACTTGCCGGCACCGTTGGGCCCGACGAGACCGAGCAGGGTGCCGGGCGCGACGACGGCGCTCACCGGTGCGAAGAGCGGGCGGCCCCGGTGGGCGACGACCCGGTCGAGGAGTAGCTCGCTCACGCCGGCCTCCGGGAGAGCAGCAGGGCGAGGAAGACCGGGGCGCCGACCAGCGCGCACACCGCGCCGGTCTGGATGACGAAGGATGTCGACAGCGCCCGGGCGGCGGTGTCGGCGAGCACGAGGAACAGTGCGCCGCACACGACGGAGATCGGCAGCAGGAGGGCGTGCTTGGCGCCGATGAGGAGGCGCACGGCGTGGGGCACGACGAGCCCGACGAAGCTGATGACGCCGGAGACCGCGACGGCGGCCCCGGTGACGAGCGAGGCGACGAGGAGCAGGACGAGCCGGGTGCGGTGGACGTCGTAGCCGGAGGTGGCGGCGACGTCGTCGCCGAGGAGGAGCGCGTCGAGCGCACGCACGCGGGTGAGCAGCACGACGAGCCCGAGGACCACCGGGACCACGGCCATGGCGGCGTGCGTCCAGGTGCGCAGCTCGAGGTCGCCGGCCAGCCAGAAGACGGCGCCGCGGGCGAGCGCGTCGTCCTCGGCGTTGGCGACGAGAGCGGAGATGACGGCGCCGGCGAAGGCGTTGATCGAGACCCCGACGAGGATGAGGGTGTAGGTGCTCGCCCCCCGGGTGGTGTGGAGCACCGTCTGCAGCGCGAGCGCGACGGCGAGACCGCCGGCGAAGGCGGCGATCGGCACCCCCCACTGCAAGGAGCCGCCCAGGCCCAGGGTGATGCCGGCGACCGCACCGACGGCGGCCCCGGCGGACACCCCGGTGACTCCGGGGTCGGCCAGCGGGTTGCGGAAGACCGCCTGCATGACAACCCCGACCCCGGCCAGCGCGCCACCGACGAGGACGGCGACCACGATGCGGGGCAGCCGGATCGACCACACGACGGTGGACACCTGGTCGGCGCCGGGGGAGACGACCGCCCGGACCGCGTCGAACGGGTCGAGCCGCAGGGTGCCGAGACCGACACTGAGGAGGACCGCCCCGACGAGCGCGAGGCCCGCTCCCAGGGCGAGCCACAGCACGCGCCGCGGGAGGCGTCGCCCGGGTGAGGCGTGCGTGCCGGCCGGCCCCGCCGTCGTCGCCAGGGGGCGAGACGGGTTGTCCAGCTGGGCCATCAACGTCCTTCACGCGGGATTGCAGGGCGACGCCGGCCCGGTTCCCCCAGTCCGGCGGGCGGGTCGGACCGGCTTCCCCGGACCGACGTCGCGCGCTAAACCTGACACATCGACTTCATCAGATCAAGTACTTCATCTGATGTTACGGTGTGGCCGTTTTGTGACGACGACTCGTGACGACGACGGGAGCCCACCATGCACCAGTCCGCTGCCCCCTACGACGCCCTGCTGCTGTGCTCCTTCGGAGGGCCGAACGCGAGCGAGGACGTCGTGCCCTTCCTGCGCAACGTCGTGCGGGGCAAGGGGGTGCCGGACGAGCGGCTCGCCGAGGTGGGGGAGCACTACTTCGCCTTCGGTGGCAAGAGCCCGATCAACGAGCAGAACATCGCGCTGCGCGCCGCGCTGGCCGCCGAGCTCGGGCGCCGCGGGGTGGACCTGCCGGTCGTCTGGGGCAACCGGAACTGGCACCCCTACACGAAGGACACGCTGCGGGACGCGTACGCCTTCGGCGCGCGCCGCATCCTCACGCTGGTGACCAGCGCCTACGCCTCCTACTCCGGCAGCCGGCAGTACCGCGAGCACCTGGCCGCGGCCGTCGCCGAGCTGCGCGAGGAGGGGATCGTGCTCGAGGTCGACGTCCTGCGGCCCTTCTTCAACGACCCGGGGTTCATCGAGGCGAACACCAAGGCCATCCTCGACGCCGCCGCCCGGCTGCCCGAGGGCGGGGGGGTCCACGTCGCCTACGTCACCCACTCCATCCCCGAGACGATGCAGGAGGCCTCGGCCGTCACCGGCCCCGGCTACCGCGAGCAGCACGAGGACGTGCGCAGCGTCGTCGACGCCGAGCTGCGCGAGCGCGGCCTGGAGGTCACCTCCTCCTCGCTGTCCTACTGCTCGCGCTCGGGCGACCCGCGCACGCCGTGGCTCGAGCCGGACATCAACGACCACCTCGCCGAGCTCGCCGCCGCGGGGGTCACCCGGGTGGTCGTCGCCCCGATCGGCTTCATCTCCGACCACATGGAGGTGGTGTGGGACCTGGACACCGAGGCGCTCGGCACCGCGCGCACGCTCGGCCTGCACGCCTCCCGCGCCGCCACCGCCGGGGTGGCGCCGGCCTTCGTCACCGGCCTGGTCGACCTCGTCCTCGAGCGGGCGAGCCGGGAGCGCGGGGAGAACCCACCGGCCACCGTCCGCGGCGAGCTGGGTGCCTTCCCCGACGTGGCCCCGCCCGGCAGCTGCCGCATGCGGCACGGGGAGGTCACCGGCATCCCCGTCCTCGCCGGCACCGCCGACTGACAAGCGTCCCCCGAGCCTGAAGGAGAACCCGTGACCGAGACCGACACCCAGCCCAGCGCCTACCTCATGTACAGCGTCTTCCGGGCGGTCCTGCCGCTGCCCGAGGACGACGCCGTCCGGGCGGCGCTGGTGCGCTCGGCCCTGGACGCGGTGGAGTCGGTGCCCGGCCTCACCGTCCGCGGCTGGTACGACGTCGCCGGCTTCCGCGCCGACGCCGACCTCATGGTGTGGTGGTGGGCGCCGGAGGCCGCCGCCGTGCAGGAGGCCTACCACCGGCTGCGCGGCAGCGAGCTCGGCGCCGCCCTGGAGCCGGTGTGGTCACAGGTCGGCACGCACCGTCCCGCCGAGTTCAACCGGGCGCACGTCCCGGCGTTCCTCCTGGGCGAGGAGCCGCGCGCTCACCTGTGCGTCTACCCGTTCGTGCGCAGCTACGAGTGGTACCTGCTGCCGGCCGAGGAGCGCAGCACCATGCTGCGCGACCACGGCCTGGCCGCCCGCGACTACGCCGACGTGCGCGCCAACACGGTGGCCGCCTTCGCGCTGGGTGACTACGAGTGGCTGCTCGGCTTCGAGGCCGACGACCTGGGCCGCATCGTCGACCTCATGCGCGAGCTGCGCGCCACCGAGGCGCGCCGGCACGTGCGCGAGGAGGTCCCGTTCTTCACCGGGCCGCGCCGCACGCTCGCCGAGATCGTCGACCGGCTGCCGCGCGGGTAGCACCCGGCACGCGCGCGACGAGGCCGGTCGCGGCGGCGCCGCGACTCAGCCGGCCCGCTGCGGGACCGTGCTGCAGTCGAGCTCGGCGCCTCCCTCGACCTCGAACCGCACGTGGTTGCGCGCGTGCGCGACCGCGGCGGCGATGTCGGTGAAGTAGTGGCGCTCGTCGCCCAGCGCGTCGAGCACGCCGATCGCGTCGGAGAGCTTGCGCTGCTGCGCGTCCAGACCCTTGAGCAGCACGGTGATGCCCCGGCGCCGCAGGTCGGTGATGATCTCCGCGAGCGCGTGGGCGCCGGAGGCGTCCATCACCCGGATCTCCCGGAGCACGAGGATGATGACGCGCACGTCCTTCACCGTGGTCATCTCGTCGAGGAACCGTTTGGTCCCCCCGAAGAAGAGCGCCCCGCGGAAGTGGTAGAGGGCGATGTGCTCGTGGAGCAGCGCGTCCTCCTCCTCCGCCGCGATCTCCGGCGGCACGTCCTGGCGGGTGAGGCCGGAGACGCGCGCCATCGCCCGCAGCGCGAGGAGTGCGGCGACCGCCACCCCGACCTGGACGGCGACGATGAGGTCGAAGACGATCGTCACCACGACGGTGGAGAGGTAGACGACGGCGTCGGCCCGGGTGGCCCGCATGATCGCCCTGCCGGTGCGCAGGTCGATCATCCGCAGCGCCGTGACGATGAGCACCCCGGCCAGGGCCGACATGGGGATGAGGGACACGACGGGCGCGAAGAGCAGGACGATGAGGACGAGGACGACGGCGTGGCTCGCGGCTGCGACCCGGGTGCGGCCCCCGGCGCGCACGTTGACGGAGGTGCGGGCGATGGCCCCGGTGGCGGGCATACCGCCGAACAGACCGCTGGCGACGTTCGCCAGCCCCTGGCCCACGAGCTCGCGGTCCGCGTCGGTCTGGGGCACGTTCTCCACCATGCCGTCCGCCACCCGGGCCGACAGGAGGCTCTCCAGGGCCGCGAGCATGGCGATGGCCATCGCCGAGGGCAGCATCGCCGACAGCGCCGCGGAGTCCCAGGCGGGGACCTGGAAGGAGGGCAGCGCGTCGGGCAGGGAGCCGATCCGGTCGATCTGCAGGTCGGCCAGCTCGGCGACCACGGTGGCGACCGCGACGGCGATGAGCGAGGAGGGCAGCGAGCGGCGCACCTTGGTGAGCACCGTCATGAGGACCGCCACGCCGACCGTGACGGCGAGCGGGGTGACCGCCCGGTCCCAGTCCGTGACGCCCAGCGTCTCGACGGCGGCGGCCGTGGCGTTCTCCACCTCCGGGCGCTCGGTGTCCAGTGCCAGCGGTACCTGCTGCAGGAAGATGATGACGCCGATCCCCAGCGTGAAGCCCTCGACCACCGGCCACGGGATGACGGAGACGAGCCGGCCCATGCCGATGAGCCCCATGCCCACGACGAGGATGCCGGCGAGGATGGACAGCGCGAAGACCGACTCGGGCCCGTAGCGGGCCACGACCGGGACGAGGACGACGGTCATCGCCCCGGTGGGACCGGAGACCTGGAGGTGCGAGCCGCCGAAGACCGCCGCGACGAAGCCGGCGACGATCGCCGTGACCAGGCCCGCGGCGGGGCCGACCCCCGAGGCCACCCCGAAGCCGAGGGCCAGCGGCAGGGCGACGACGCCGACGGTGACGCCGGCCGCCAGGTCGGCGCGCCACGTGCGGCCCAGTCCCTGGTAGTCGGAGCGGCGCGGCATGAGCAGGCCGGCCGCGCGGCGGGCGACGAGGCCGAGTGAGGGGCGGGGGGCGAGGGGGGTGGGGCCGCTCACCGGCTCTCCCCCGTGAGCGCGTCGCTCGTGCGGCCGAGCGACCCGACGAGGAAGGCCCGGGCGGCGTCGAGCATGGTCGCCAGGGAGCTGTCGACCAGCGTGTACGTCACCGTGTTGCCCTGCCGGGACTTGGCGACGACACCCGCCCGCCGCAGCACGGCGAGGTGCTGGGAGAGGTGGGAGGCCTCCACGCCGATCTCCTCGAGGAGCGCGCTGACCGGTTGGTCACCCTCGCGCAGGAGCTCCAGGGTGCGGATGCGGACCGGGTGACCGAGGGCCTTGAACAGCTCCGCCTTCATGACGTAGACGGGCGTGTCGATGGCGCGCTCATGCACGGAGCCTCCGAGGGTGGGGGGTGGTTTGATGACTTGAGAAGTCTATCAAGTCATCAAGTCGGGGTCCCGGGGCGTTCGCTTGACCTTCGTCTCGTACAGGTGTTCGATAGCCGGGGTGAGGTGGGAAGGGCAGGAGATCACCGAGGAGGACGCCGCCGCACTGCCCGGGCTGGGGCGGATGGCCGGGCTGCTGCGCACCGTCCGCACACCGGACTTCGCCGGCATCGTCTTCCACGAGGTGGCGGCGCGGTCGGTGCTCAACCGGGTGCCGCCGGCCTCACGGATGCCCTTCCGGTGGACCGTCAACCCCTTCCGCGGCTGCAGCCACGCCTGCGTCTACTGCTACGCCCGGGCCACCCACCGCTACCTCGACCTCGACTCCGGCCGCGACTTCGACTCCCAGATCATCGTCAAGGTCAACGCCCCGGACGTCCTGCGCCGCGAGCTGGCCCGCCCGTCATGGGGGCGGGAGCTGGTCGCGCTCGGCACGAACACCGACCCCTACCAGCGGGCGGAGGGCCGCTACCGGCTCATGCCGGGGATCATCGCGGCGCTGGCCGACTCCGGCACCCCGCTGTCGGTCCTGACCAAGGGCACGCTGCTGCGCCGCGACCTGCCGCTGCTCCAGGACGCCGCCGCACACGTCCCGGTCTCCCTCGGCGTCTCGCTGGCCGTGCTCGACGAGGGGCTCCAGCAGCTGGTCGAGCCGGGCACCCCGACGCCGCGGGCGCGGCTCGACCTCGTCCGGGCGATCCGCGAGGCCGGGCTCGACTGCCACGTCATGGTGGCGCCGGTACTGCCGTGGCTCACCGACTCGCGCGAGCACCTCGACGCGCTCTTGGGCGAGGTCGCCCGCGCCGGGGCGACGTCGGCCACCGTGTTCGCCGCGCACCTGCGCCCCGGTGTGCGCGAGTGGTACCTGCAGTGGCTGGCGGAGCACCGCCCCGAGCTCGTCGCGCAGTACCGGCGTCTCTACGGACGCGGGTCCTACGCCCCGACGGCGTACCGCACCTGGCTCGCCGAGCGGGTCGGGCCGCTCCTGCGCGCGCACGGCCTCGACCGGCCTTCCTCGCTGCGAACGGTGGAGGCGGCGCCGGCGGCCGGCGTCCTTCCCCCGGCGCAGCCGGCACTCTTCTAGGGCCGGCTCACCATGCGAAGGGCAGGGCGCCGCGGGGGCTCGCCGGGTCCAGGTGCTGTGCCGCGAGCCCCTGGACCGGGGCCAGGACGGCGACGACGGTCGCGCCGTCCTGGCCCACCTCCTCCAGCTCGACGAGCTCGGTCACCGGCCGCTGCCCGTCCACGGTGCCCTCCTGCCACACACGCGAGACGTGCTCCACCTGGGACCCGGCGGTGGCGGGGTCGGTGAAGCGGTAGACGGCCAGGAGGCGGACACCACCGTCCGTGGCCACCGACCCGAGACCCACGGCGAGCGGGGGCGCGGTGACGAGCGGCGGGCGCTGCGCACCCGGGTCGAGCACCGGGCCGATGATGGTGTCGGCGCTCATCGGCGGGGCGAGCACGCTCAGCGCGAAGGCGTCGGCCAGGGCCGCGACGACGCCCGTCACCGCCTCGTCCTGCGCCAGCGTGGCCCCCTGCTCGGTGAGGAACGTGCGGGCGGCGGACGTCGTGGTCGTGACGAGGGCCGTGTCGTCGCGGAACGCCAGCCGCAGCGGCGCGCCGAGCTGGCGCAGCGGGGTCGTCGCAGTGCCGTCGAACTCGTGGTCCGCGCCCCTCCCGACGGTGAGGATCCCGCCCTCGAGCGGCTCCACGGTGTCCGCCGCGGCGTCCTCGTCCACCCCGGTGAGGAGGACCGACTCCTCCGGCGGCGCGCCGACGTACGCGAACGCCGTCGCGTCCGCGACGGACCAGCCCAGCTCGGGGTCGACCCCCGCCTGCAGCTCGCGCCTGAACCCGGGCGGCAGCGGGACGTGGACACCGGTCTGCGGGCTGCCGGTGGTGAGGTCCAGCGCCCACTGCCGGCGGGCGGTGGGCGGGTGCTCGACACCCGCCACCTCGGCCGCCACCCCGAGGTCCGCCGCTTGGACGACGAGCCGGTCGGTGCGCGGCGTGGGCAGCCGGCCCACGAGGTCGGGGAGGTCGGTGGGCTCCGGGAGGTCGCCGTCCGGGCGGTCCGGCTCTGCGCTGCCCGTGGCGACGTCGCCGCCCTCGGCCGCGGTGGGGTCGCCGTCGTCGCCGGTGGGGACGCCGTCGTCGCTGCTGCACGCGGCCAGGGCCAACGCCGCGGCGGCGACGGTCGTCGCCAGGGTCCTGCGGACGGCTCTCATGACCGCAGGCTACCGGGCCGCCTCAGCCCTCGGCGGTGGTCGGCGGACCGCCGTGCGCCTCGGCGAGCGACATCCGGTGCACCCGGTCGCGGTCCCACGGCCGGGTCCAGCCGAGCTCGTCGAGGACGTGGTCCAGGAGGTTGCCGGTGAACCCCCACACCCACCCACCGGGGACGAGGAACCCGGCGCTGGTGTGGGTGAGCAGCCGCACCCGGGCCCGTGAGGCGGGGTCGAGGAGGTGGCCCACCGGCACCCGCAGCGTGTGGAGCACCTCGCCGTCGTCCACCTCGGCGAGGTCGGTGCCGTCCTCCGCCCAGCCCACCACCGGTGTCACGGCGTAGCGGCTGATCGGGACCGCGAGTCGGGGCAGCGTCCCGATGACCTCGACCCGCTCCGGGGGGAGCCCGATCTCCTCGTGGGTCTCCCGCAGCGCGGTGTGGACGATGTCGCGGTCCTCCGGGTCGCGCCGACCGCCGGGGAGCGCGATCTGCCCGGGGTGGTGGCGCAGGAGCGGGGAGCGCTGGACGAGGAAGAGGTCCGCCCCGGGAGGCCCGGCCTCCGGCGCGGCCGTCGGGGTGAGGAGCAGGAGGACCGCCGCCTCGCGGTAGTCCGCCTGGGTGCGGGGGTCGAAGCGATGGACGTCGGGGACGTCGCCCAGCTCGCCGCGTGCCGCCCGGGCGACGAGGTCCGCCAGGTCGCTGCGTACCGCCGTCGTGTCCACCGGGACACCATAGGCCGTGCTCACCGGTCGGCCTGCGCCACGAGCCAGGCCTCGTCGACGGCGACGACGCGGTCGTCGTCGGGGGCCGGGTCCCCGCGGAAGGTGTTGGAGGTGAGCAGCCACAGCCGCCCGTCCGGGGCGAGGGCAACCTCGCGCAGCCGCCCGTACTCGCCGTGGAGCAGCCGCTGCGGCTCGCCGCCGTCGAGCGGCACGCGCCACAGCGACTGTCCGCGTAGCGCGGCCAGGTAGACCGCCTCCGCGGTCACCGCGATCCCGCTCGGGGAGGCGTCGGCCGGGCGCCACTGGTGGAGCGGGTCGGTGTACTCCTCCCCGCCCCCGGTGCCCTCCACCACCGGCCAGCCGTAGTTCCGGCCGGGCTCGATGCGGTTGAGCTCGTCCCAGGTGTCCTGGCCGAACTCCGAGGCGTACATGCGGCCCTCGGCGTCCCAGCCCAGGCCCTGGACGTTGCGGTGCCCCAGGGACCACACGGGCGACCCCGCCCGCGGGTTGTCCGCCGGGGGCTCGCCGTCCTCGTCCACCCGCAGGATCTTCCCGGCGAGCGAGTCCGGGTTCTGCGAGCGGGAAGGGACGGCCGCGTCCCCGGTCGCGACGTAGAGGTGGCCGTCGGGGCCGAAGGCGATCCGGCCGCCGGAGTGGTAGGTCTCGCGCGGGATCCCGTCGAGGACGACGGTGTCGGGCACCAGCTCGCCACCCTCGTGGACCATGCGCAGCACCCGGTTGTCCCGCGGGCTCGTGAAGTAGACGAAGACCCGGCGGTTCTCCGCGTAGCCGGGGGAGACGGCGATGCCCAGGAGGCCGCTCTCGTTGTCCGCCGCGACGTCGGGGACCGTCGCCAGCACGCGCGGCTCGTCATCGGGGACGAGGTGGAGCACGCGGGCGGTGTCCCGCTCGGTCAGCAGGGCCGAGCCGTCGGGCAGGAAGTCCACGCCCCACGGCACGTCCAGCCCGGTGGCCAGCACCTCCGGCTCCCGCGGCTCGGTCGCCTCGGGCGTCGGTCCCGCAGTGGGTGGGGATGTCGGCTCCGCGGTGGTCGGCGGCGCGCTCGTCGTCGGGACCGACGTGGGCTCCGGCGTGGTCGGTCCGGGGTCGTCGGTGCCGCACGCGGCCAGGGCGATGACGGCGAGCACCGCCGCCACCTCTCGGCGGGTCATCAGGTCAGGATACGGGTCCGTCCCCGCTCGCCGAGGGGCCCGGCTGCCTGTCGACGCGGTCCGTGCCGCCGGGGTGACCGTCGTTCACCCCGGCTGACCGCCGGGAGGGGTACCACCGGAGGAACGGAGATGTCGATGAGAGCTGTCGTGCTGGGAGCAACGGGGACGGTCGGCCGCGTCGCGGTCCCGCACCTGGTGGCCGCGGGGTACGACGTGCTGGCCCATGCGCGGTCCGCCGACGGCGCTGCCCGTCTGGCCGCGCTGGGAGCCACCCCGCTGCTCGGGGACAGCGACCACCTGCGGACACTGCGCGAGTGGTTCCGAGGGGCGGACGCGGTCGTCGACCTGCGGGTCGCGGTCCCGGCGACGAGCCGGGCGATGCGCCCGTGGGCGTGGCGCGAGTACGCCCGGCTGCGGGGCGAGGCGGCCGTGATGCTGGTCGATGCGGCCCTGCTGGAGGATGTGCCGCGGGTCGTGCACGACACGGTCACCATGGTCTACGCCGACGGCCGGTCCACCCCGCTGACCGAGGACGCACCGGTCGACGCGCCCGGCGCGCTGGCCGCCAACCTCGTCACCGAGCACCAGCTCGGACGGGTCACCGCCGCCGGCGGTGCGGGCGTCGCGCTGCGGCTGGCCCCGCTCTACGGGCCGGACGACGAGCTCAGCGCCCGGGTCGTCGCGGGGGCCCGCCGAGGTCGCGTGCCCCTGCTCGGGCCGGTCGACGGCTGGACGAGCGCGCTGCACACCGACGACGCAGGAGCGGCCGTGCTCACCGCCCTGACGGCCCCCGGCGGGGTCTACAACGTCGCCGACGACGAGCCCCTCACCCGGCGGGAGCTGCTCGCCGTGCTGGCCGACGCCGTCGGCGTACCGACGGTGCGCGGCCTGCCGGACGCCCTGGTGCGGGCGGCACCCGCACCGCTGCGCTCGCTGGCCCGCTCGCACCGGGTCGACGCCGGCCGGTTCCACGCCCTGGGGTGGCGGCCGAGCGTGCCGAGCCGCCGCCAGGGGTGGCCCATGGCCGTCGCCGGCAGCCGACCCGTACGGGTGCTGCAGCGCTGAGGCCCCCCGACGCGCGACGGTGGCGGCCGGTCAGCCGGTCCCGCAGAGCTGGGAGCGCACGCGCTCCGGCCGCCAGTAGGAGCGCAGCTCGACGATGCGCCCGGCGCCGTCGGTGTCGACGATGTCGATGCCCTCGGCCTCCGCGTGCCGACCGGTCCAGCCCTCGCCCGAGACGCTCCACTTCACCGCCGCCCGGGTCCCGGTGACCACGACGAGGTCCTCGGTGACGCCGAGGCGGCGGAAGGGGCAGGTGAGCTCCTCCCAGAGGTCGCGCAGCGCGGTCGGGCCGGACAGCGGCGGGCTGTCCGCGGGGTTGTGGACCTGGGCACCGGGCGCGAAGAGGGCGAGCCAGGACTCGACGTCGCCGGACCGCAGCGCGGCGTAGTACGACTCGACAGTGGCCTGTGTGGTGCTCATACGGTTCGGGCGTTCGTTCGGGACGACCGGCGGTCATCGGTGGTGGTCAGCCGCCAGGCCGGGGTCGCGGCCGGGTCGGGGGTGTAGACACAGTAGACCCCTGTGCGCACCGACGTGCTCAGATGGTGCCCGAGCGACGGCGCCCCCTCGGCGATCCGCGCGATCGCGGCCCGGATGGCCCGGGAGACGTTGACCCGTGCCCGCTCGGCCGCCGTGCCGGTGGTCCGGTCGCGTCCCCCGAGGCCGACCGCTCGGGCCAGCTCCTGGGCGAGCGCGTCGATCTCCTCCTGGGCACGCGCGGCCCGGTCCACGTGCCCCAGCTCCTCGGCGTCGGCGACCTCGGCCCGCAGCTCC
>NZ_CALGNQ010000281.1 GCF_937958535.1 uncultured Georgenia sp.
CCGGTCGCCCCGGACACCGCCGAACCGCGCACCGGCCTGAGCATGGGCCAGCACCAGGCGATCACCACCGAGCGGTGGGGCATCACCCGCGAGGCGCAGGACGAGCTCGCGCTGCGCTCCCACCAGAACCTCGCCGCGGCCTACGAGCGCGGCTTCTTCGACGACCTCATGACCCCCTACCGGGGTGTGACGCGCGACGAGTTCCTCCGTCCGGACACCTCGCTGGAGAAGCTCGGCAAGCTCCGCACCGCGTTCAGCGCACCGGGCAGCGACAACGCCACCATGACCGCGGGCAACTCCACCCCGCTCACGGACGGCGCCTCCACCGTGCTGCTCGCCTCCGAGGAGTGGGCCGCCGCGCGCGGCCTGCCCGCCCTGGCCCGCGTCGTCGACGCCGAGACCGCCGCCGTCGACTTCACCGGCGGCGCGGAGGGTCTGCTCATGGGTGGCTGCTACGCCGTCCCGCGGCTGCTCGACCGCCGCGGCCTCACCCTCGCCGACTTCGACTTCGTCGAGATCCACGAGGCCTTCGCCAGCACCGTCCTCACCACCCTCGCCGCGTGGGACGACGCCGAGTTCTGCCGCGAGCGACTCGGCCGCGAGCCGCTGGGCACCGTGGACCCCGACCGGCTCAACGTCACCGGCTCCTCCCTCGCCGCGGGACACCCCTTCGGCGCCACCGGCGGACGGATCGTCGGCACCCTGGCCAAGCTCCTCGCGGAGAAGAAGGCGCAGACGGGTGAGCCCACCCGTGGCCTCATCTCCGTGTGCGCCGCCGGCGGCCAGGCCACCGCGATGATCCTGGAGGCGTGATGAGCGACACCTACCTCGACCTCGTCTCCAGCGGCTGGGGCCGCACCGTCGCGGGGAAGCTCGGGCTGCCCCAACCGGTCGAGCTGCGCCGCACCGACCCGGACAGCGTCGACCGCCCGCTCGTCCCGGGCCCCGTGCTCGTGCTCGACGGCGGCACCTCCGTCCGTGCTGCGGACACCGTGGCCGAGGCCCTCCTCGGCTGGGAGCTCGACGTGCGCCGCGACCCCGAGGAGCTGGCCAAGGGCCGCCGCTGGGGTGCCGTCGTCGTCGTGCTCACCGACATCGCCTCGCCGGCGCACATCGGCGCCCCCGCCCTGGCCCTGGGCGGCGTGCTGCGCCGGCTGGCACCCGGCGGGCGGGTCGTCACCCTCTCCCGGCGGGCCGAGGACGCCACCGACCCGACCGTCGCCGCGGCCCGGCTCGGGGTCGACGGGTTCCTGCGGTCGCTGGCCAAGGAGCTGCGCGCGGGCGCCACCGGCAACGGGCTCGTCCTGGCCGACGACCTCCCGGTGGACGCACCGGCGGCGCTCGGCGCGCTGCGCTTCTTCCTCTCCGCCCGCTCCGCCTTCGTCTCCGGGCAGCTGCTCCCCGTCGTCTCCGCCGACGGCGCGGTCCCCTCCGACTGGACCCGTCCCCTGACCGGGAAGGTCGCCGTCGTCACCGGGGCCGCCCGCGGCATCGGCGCGGCGGTCGTCGAGGTGCTCGCCCGGGACGGCGCCCGCGTGGTCGGCGTCGACGTCCCGGCTGCCGGGGAGTCGCTGAGCCGGGTGATGAACGCCGTCCGCGGCAGCGCCCTCCAGCTGGACATCACCGCGCACGACGCCGCCGACCGGATCCTCACCCACATCCGCGAGCGCCACGGCCGGCTCGACGTCGTCGTCCACAACGCCGGGATCCTGCGCGACAAACTGCTCGCCAACATGACCCCGGACCGCTGGGACGACCTCCTCGCCGTCAACATCCTCGCCCCGCTGCGGATGAACGAGACGTTCGCCCGCGAGCTCGGGGAGGGCGGCCGCGTCATCTCGCTGGCCTCGACGTCCGGGATCGCCGGCAACCGCGGGCAGACGAACTACGCCACCGCCAAGGCCGGGATCATCGGCATGACGCGGGCGCTGGCCCCGGTGCTGGCGGGCCGCGGGGCGACCGCCAACGCGGTCGCCCCCGGGTTCATCGAGACCGAGATGACGGCCTCCATCCCGCCGGTGCCGCGACAGGTGGCCCGGCGGGCGAACACGCTGCAGCAGGGCGGCAAGCCGGTCGACGTCGCCGAGGCGATCGCCTTCCTCGCCTCTCCGCAGGCAGGCGGGATCAACGGACAGACGCTGCGCGTGTGCGGCCAGAACCTCGTGGGGCAGTGATGCGCGACCAACGGCTGGACCCCGTCCCGAGCCTCGGCTCCCTCCACAGCCGGGCCCTGGCGGCCACCGCCCGGACCACCCTGGTGCGCGGGCCCGCCCGGGACCGGCTGCCGGAGGTGGCCTACGCCGCCGAGGGCCTGCAGGCCGACCCGGCCACGCTCTCCGCCTACCAGGAGCTCCTCGGCGAACCGGGCACCGACGAGCTGCCCGCCGGCTACGTCCACGTGCTCACCTTCCCGCTGGCGATGGCGCTCATGGTGCGCCCGGACTTCCCGCTGCCGGTGCTCGGCATGGTCCACGTGGCCAACCGGGTGGAGCAGCACCGGCCGGTGCACCTCGGTGAGGAGCTCTCCGCCCGGGCACACGCGACGTCGCTGCGGGCCCACCGCCGCGGCACCCTCGTCGACCTCGTCGTCGCCGTCCGCGCCGGCGGCGAGACGGTGTGGGAGGGGACCTCGACCTACCTCGCCAAGGGCGCCCGCCCGGCGGGCGCCGCGCCGGAGGAGCCCGGGGCGACCTCCCCTGCCGAGCCGGAGGTCACCGGCGACGTCGTCGCCGTGTGGTCCCTCGGCGCGGACACGGGCCGGCGCTACGCCGAGGTGTCCGGGGACCGCAACCCGATCCACGTCTCCCGGGCGGGGGCGCGGGTCTTCGGCTTCCCCCGGCCGATCGCCCACGGGATGTACACCGCTGCCCGGGCGCTGGCCCAGCTGCGCCGCCTGCGCGGCGACGCCTTCACCTGGGAGGTGGAGTTCGCCAGGCCGGTGCTGCTGCCCGGCCGGGTGGCGCTCTCGGTCGACCTCCGTGGGGACGCGGTGCGGTACGCCGGGCGGCACCCGAGGTCCGGCAAGCTTCATCTCTCCGGGGCGGTGACCCCGCGCACCTGAGCGGCCTGCCCCGTCCTACGCGCCGCCCTCGACGAGCCGACCCAGCGCCTCGAGGTCCCGCTCCACCATCGCCGCGTCCCGCGCGAGCTCCTCGTCGGTGAGGTCCCGCCGGCGCAGGGTGAAGACCACCTCGGCGCCCTCCGGGTGGGCCACCACCCGCATCGGGTTGGTCACCACCTCACCCGACGGGAGCCGCACCTCGTGGTCGAGCACGCCGAGTGCGTTGCGCGGGACGAAGGTGACGGTGACCCGGCCCATCGGGGAGTCGACCACCAGGGCGTCGCCGTCCCGGCGGACCTCTCCCCGGGCGAGGCCGGAGGCCCACCGGGGCAGGTTGTCGGGGTCGGCGGCGACGGCGTAGACGGCGGCGGGCGACGCCGCGACCACCCGGCTGATGTGCCTGCTCTCCACGGGTCCCAGTGTGCGAATGCGGCCGCGGCGGTGCTACCCGGCGGGCTCCGGCGGCACCGCGGCCGGGTTCGCCGGGATGCGGGCGATCCGGCGGCGGGTGGAGCCGACCGCGACGGCCGCGCCGGCGACGATGAGCACGGCTCCGGCCCAGGCGAGCGGAGAGACGAGCTCACCGAAGACGAGCGCCCCGAGGAGCATCGCCACGACCACCTCCCAGTAGGACAGCGCGGAGAGCTCGACGGCGCGCAGGTGCTTGCCGGCCAGGACGAGCAGCCCCAGCGCGAGCAGCCCGCAGACGAGGAAGAAGCCGACCGCCCAGGCCCAGTGCTGCGCCGTCATCCCGGAGAGGTCGGGGCGGGTGAGGAGCACCATGCCGGCCGTGCCGATCGCGCCGAAGGTGAAGTTCCAGAAGCTGCGGACGTCGGAGGACATGTCGGTGCGGTAGCGGTAGCACAGCAGGGCGGCGCCGTAGAGGACGCCGGAGACAGCCGCCAGGACGTCACCGAGCAGCTGCCGCTCGGTGACGTCGAGCGGGTCGGCCTCGATGAGCCCGGCGGCCAGCACCATCCCGACGAAGCTGACGAGCACCGAGGTGAGCTCGGTGCGGTTGGGGCGCTCCTTGAGGAGCACCCGGGCGAGCACAGTCGCCACGACCGGTCCGAGGTAGTGCAGCGCGACCGCGCGGGCGAGGTCGGTGAGCACCGTCGAGGAGAGGTAGGTGGCGAGGGAGAGCCCGAGGAAGACGCCGCCGAGCACCACCGACCAGGAGAGCCGGGTGTGCCGCAGCGCGCCCAGCCGCCGGCCGACGACGATGATCGCGAGCATGCCCAGGGCGCCGACGGTCATCCGCCCCAGGGTGAGCGCCTCGCCGATGACGGCCCCGGGCGGGGTGGACATCCGGCCGAAGACGCCGGCCAGCCCCATGGCGGTGGCGGAGGCGATGATCGCCAGGACACCGAGGCGGTGGCGCATCCGCAGGCCGGCGCGGTACCCGCTGGGGACGGCTGCGCGGGCCCGGGGCGCGGATGGGTCGGGCCCGGTGACGCGACGGCCGGGCGAAGGCGTCGCGGATGCGGTGGTGGAACCGGCGGGGTGCGGGTGGCGGGACCCGGGCCGCGCGGAGGTGTTCGCGGGGACGTCGGTGGGCGCAGCCAAGCGAGCTCCTCAGGACGGTCACCGGCAGTGCCGGCGCAGGGTCGGGGGACGTTCCCCGCTCTGTCATGTGACCTGAGAGCTTTCGCGGGCCGTGGCCCGGATTTCACCGTCGGTGAGCCTGGTGGCTGCTTTCCAGAGTTGCCTCGTCGCGGCGGTATGGGGGCCTGAGAGATTCCGGGGAGGTTGCTCCTTCGGCGCCCGCGCGGAGCGGGACTCTCCCGCCGCGGTTCGATGGCTCTTCAGTTGTATCTCCAACCTTCTCACACGAGGCGAGCCGACGTCGACCGTGCGTCCGGAGACCGCCGCCCGGGCACGGCTGGTTGCCGGTGGTGGCCGGCCGCGCCAGGATCGGGTGTGGCCGGCGACGTGGCAGCCCAGGTGGTCGACGTGCTCCCCGGGGTCTTCCGGGGCATCGACCTCCTCGGCGTGCTGCTCAACGGCATCCTCGGCGGCACCATCGCCCGCCGGCAGCGCTTCGACCTCGTCGGCTTCGCGGTGCTGGCGATCATCTCCGCGCTGGGCGGCGGGATGCTGCGCGACACCCTCCTTCAGGCCGGTCCGCCGGTCGCGCTCACCGACCCGTACTACCTCGCCACCGCCCTCGTCGGGGCGGTCGTCGCCTTCCTGCTGCCGCTGCGCGGCCGGTGGTGGAACCGGGCGTTCGTCCTCGCCGACGGCGTGGTCCTCGGCTGCTGGGCCGCGACCGGGGCGACGAAGGCGCTGGCTGCCGGGCTCGGCGTGCTGCCCGCGGTCCTGCTCGGGGTGACGACGGCGGCCGGCGGCGGCATGATCCGTGACGTCGTCGTCGGCCAGGTCCCGGCCATCTTCGGGGGCAACACGCTGTACGCGACCTCGGCGGTGTTCGCCGCCGTCTCGATGATCACCCTGCACCAGCTCGGGCACGAGACCGCCGGGATGCTCGTGGCGATCGTGGTGGGCGCGGGCGTGAGCGTCCTCGCCCGGTGGCGCCGGTGGGTGCTGCCCGACGCCGAGTCGGTGAGCCTCGGCGGGCTGTGGCCGCCGGCGCGTCGTCGGGGCGACGAGGCGGAGCCCGCCTCCCGGCTCGACAGGTGGTGGCGCCGCCGCCACACCCGCCGACGTGGGGACTGACCGGACAAACCGGACAGCCTTGTCCACAGGTTCCGGGCGCTCCCTGTGATTATGTGCACAACCCTGTGGATCGTGTCTGTGGACAGCGGACGTCAGGTGGCCGGACCGAGATCCATCACCCCTCTCAAACCTGCGAGGATGCCCCGCATGAGAATTTCTGTGCCGCGGGAGGTCATCGACTCCGAGGGTCGGGTGGCGATCACGCCGTCCGGTGTGCACGAGCTCGTCCGGCACGGTCACGAGGTGGCCGTGCAGAGCGGGGCGGGTGCCTCCGCCTCCATCCGCGACGAGGACTTCGCGGCCGCAGGTGCCACCGTCGTCCCGGACGCCGCGGGCACGTGGGAGTTCGGTGACCTCGTGCTCAAGGTCAAGGAGCCGGTGCCGGCCGAGTACCCCCTGCTGCGCGAGGGCCAGACCCTGTTCACCTACCTCCACCTCGCCGCGGACAAGCGGTTGACCGAGGAGCTGCTCCGGCGCAAGGTCACCGCGGTGGCCTACGAGACGGTCGAGCTGCCCGACCGCACGCTGCCCCTGCTCGCGCCGATGAGCGAGATCGCCGGCCGCCTCGCGCCCCAGGTGGGCGCGCACACGCTGATGAGCGCCCAGGGCGGGCGCGGTGTGCTGCTCGGTGGGGTGTCGGGGGTGTACTCGGCCCGCGTCGTCGTCATCGGGGCCGGGGTCGCCGGGATGAACGCGGCCGCCATGGCCATCGGGATGCACGCCGACGTCGTCCTCATGGACAGGGACATCTCGCGGCTGCGCCAGGCCGACCTGCTCTACCGCGGCCGGTGCAAGACGGTGATGTCCAACGGCTATGAGATCGAGCGGGCGGTGACCGAGGCGGACCTCGTCATCGGCTCGGTCCTGCTGCCCGGTGCGCGCACGCCGCGGCTGGTGAGCAACGAGCAGGTCTCGCGGATGAAGCCGGGCTCCGTCGTCGTCGACATCTCCGTCGACCAGGGCGGCTGCTTCGAGGACTCGCGGCCCACCACCCACTCCGACCCGACCTACCGGGTGCACGACACGCTGTTCTACTGCGTCACCAACATGCCCGGCGCGGTCTCCCACACCTCGACGTACGCGCTGACGAACGTCACCGTGCCCTACGCGCTCGCGCTCGCCGACCTCGGCTGGCACGCGGCCATGCGAGCCGACCGGGCGCTTGCCCTGGGCCTGGCGACACACGACGGCGCGCTGGTCTCCGCCCCGGTCGCCGAGGCGCACGGGCTGGCGCACACCCCGCTGGAGGACGTGCTCGGCGCGACGCCGCAGTGGGGGTGACCCGCCGGCACCCGCGGTTGCGGCGAGAGCGCACCTCTCACTGACAACCCGCCTCTCGGGGAGACCTCACCTCGCGGTGGACAGTGCGCTCCCGGTGGGAACTGGGCTCTCGGTGAGAAGCGGGCTCTCGGTGGAAACTGAGCTCTCGGTGAGAACTCACCCCTCGGTGGGAACTGAGGTCTCGGTGAGAACTGAGCTCTCGGCAAGAAGTGAGCTCTCGGTGGGACGTGGGCTCTCGGTGGTGGCG
>NZ_CALGNQ010000282.1 GCF_937958535.1 uncultured Georgenia sp.
GGCGGCGCTGCGCGAGCGGCTGGGGGAGGCCCCCTTCGCCGCGCCGGCCGCGGACGAGCTGCCCGCACTCGGCCTCGACGCCAAGGCGCAGGCCGCGGCGGTGCGCGCGGGACTGGTGCTGCGGCCGGCACCCGGCGTCGTGCTCCTCGCCGGGGCGGACGACCTCGCCGCCGAGCGGCTGGCCGCGCTCCCGCAGCCGTTCACGGTGAGCGAGGCCCGCCGTCACCTCGGCACGAGCCGGCGGGTGGTGCTCGCGCTCCTCGCCCATCTGGACCGCACGGGCCGCACGCGGCGGCTCCCGGACGACCGGAGGCGGGTCACCGGCCGCTGAGCCCGTGCCCGGCGGGTCAGCGGGTGAGCGGGCCGTCGAGCACCGTCGGGACGTAGTCGAGCAGCTGCAGCCGGCCGTCGAAGGTCCGGCTCTCCTTCAGCTCGAGCGCCACCTCCGGGTAGCCGTCGTAGATCCGGTCCTGCCCCGTCTGCCCGTTGATCACCGGGAAGACGACGAGCCGGAACCGGTCCACGAGGCCCGCGACGAGGAGCGAGCGGCACAGGCTCACGCTGCCGAGCGTGCGCAGCGGCAGGTCGCTCTCCTCCTTCAGGGCCCGGACCGCCGCGACGGCGTCGCCCCGGACGAGCCGGGTGTTCGGCCAGGCGAGCGGCTCGGTGACGGTCGAGGAGAAGACGACCTTGGGCATCGTGGCGAGGCTGTCGAGGCTCGCCTGCTCGTCCTCCGAGTAGCCCGACTCCGGCGGGTGGGCCGCCAACTCGGACATGAGCCGGTAGGTGTTCGCGCCCATGACGGTCAGGGCGGCGTCCGGTGCCTGCTCCTCGAGCCAGCCGAGGCACTCCGGACCCTCCATCCCCCAGAACCCGGGCCCGCCCTCCGCCGAGCCGTACCCGTCGAGGGAGACGATGAAGTCGACCATGAGCTCCTGCATGACGTCCTCCTGGGTCGTGGTGAGGGAGGGACAGACCGGCGCGAGGCGCGGAACTCATCGGCCGGGCACCGCACGGCCGCGCTCAGCGGCGCACCGGACGGGCTCAGGGCCGCGGCACGGCCTCAGGAGCGCACGGGCGACAGTCGGCCGTCGACCATCTCCAGGACTCGGTCGCAGTGGTGCAGGACGTCGTGGTCGTGGGTGACCATGACGGCGGCGATCCGCTGGGTGCGGCACTGCTCCGCGAGCAGCGCCACGATGTCCTGGCTGCGGGCGCGGTCGAGGGCCGCGGTCGGCTCGTCGACGAGGAGCAGCCCGGGGTCGTTGACCAGCGCCCGCGCGATGCCCACCCGCTGCCGCTCGCCGCCGGAGAGCTGCGCCGGTCGGCTGTGCGCGCGGTGGCCCATCCCGACGGCGTCGAGGAGCGGGCGGGGGTCGAAGGCCCGCGACCTGCCGCGGCGGTGGGCCAGCCGGTGGGCGAGGCGGAGCTGGTCCGCGGCGGTCAGCGCAGGGATGAGGTTGCCGGACTGGAAGACGAAGCCGAGGTTCTCCCTGCGGAACCGGGCCAGCGCGCCCCGCCCGCGCCGGCCGCGGAGCGCACCGAGGTCCTGCCCCAGGACGGTGACCTCACCCGAGGTCGGCGCGGCCAGGGCCCCGGAGACGGCGAGGAGCGAGGACTTCCCCGCACCGGAGGGACCGATCACGGCGACCAGCTCGCCGGGGTGGACCTCGAGGTCGACGTGGTCGAGGGCGCGGACGCGGCCGGCGCCGTCGCCCACCTCGAGGGTGACGTCGCGCAGCCGGAGGCTCGCGACCGGCGAGTCGGGGGTGGCGGTGTCGGCAGTGGCGGTCGGGACGGGCCGGGTCATCGTGCTCCTCCGAGGGCGGTGACGGGTTCGATGCGGGTCACGCGGAGCACGGCGACGGCCGCACCGATGAGCCCGAGCAGGACGGTGAGGGCCGAGGCGACGGCGATCGGGCGTGCCTCGAGGGAGAAGGGCATGCCGGCGGGCATGAGCGCCCCGAGGCCGACACCGACCGCGACGCCGACGGCGGTGAACGCGACGAGCAGGACGGCGGCCTGGGCGAGCCCGTCGCGCAGCAGGTAGCGGGCCGAGGCACCCATGGCGCGCAGCACGGCGAGCTCGTGCCCGCGCTGGATCGTCCACACCGTGAAGAAGGCGCCGACGACGAGGGCTCCGATGGCGTAGAGGAACCACTGGATCATGCTCAGCGTCAGGGTCTCCGCCTGGTAGCCGGGCGAGGCGTTGAACGACTGCTCGAGGGTCATCGTCGTCGTGTCGGCGGCGGCGTCGCCGTCCGCCAGCGCCGCGGGGTCTCCCGCGGCCAGCGGGGAGCCGGGGACGCCCTGCAGGGCGATCACCGAGGCGTGGTCGGCCTCGAGCGCCGCGAGGTCCTCCGCGGTGGGTGCCGCCGCCGGTGCCTCGCCCAGGGTGATGAGCTGCCACGTCGCGAGCGGGGTCCAGGCGACGTCGACGTGGCCGAACGTCGCCTGGCCCTCGGTGAAGCCGACCACCTCGAGCTCGGTCCCCACCCGCTCGAGGGTGAGGACGGTGCCGATCTCCACGCCCTCCTCGCGCATCGTCTCGGAGACGACGATCCCCGCCGGGTCCCCCAGGGGGCTCCCGGCGGAGAGGGAGGGGGCGAGGAACGAGTCGGGCTCCACCCCGAAGAGGGTGAGGTCGACCTGGGCGCCGCTGTCGGTCTCGGCGTTGACGATGGACACCCCCATGGGCGTCGCCTGGGCGACGTCCGGGTGCTCCTGCCACGCCGACAGCTGTTCGGCGTCGACGACGGACCGGGAGAACGCGTTGTCCTGCCGGGTCCCTGCGTCGAACGCGACGGCGGAGACGGGCAGGCCCTTGAGCCCGGAGACACCGTCGTTGACGAGCCCGGCGGACAGGCCGGAGAGCATGACCATGAGGATGGCGATGAGGGCGATGACCACGCCCATGAGGCTGAATCGGCCGCGGGCGTAGGCCAGTTCGCGCAGTGCGAGGAACACGAAGACCCTTTCGGGGCGTGGGGGGTGCCGGGCCGGGACGCGGTGGGCGCGCCGACGGTTACCGACATGCTGTCGAGAAGATGTCGACAGTGTGTCACGACGTGCCGCCGGACCGGAACCCCCGCGCGGGTGACGTGCGCTACTTCGCGGGTGGGGGCAGCACACCACGGCCGCCCAGCTCCCGCACCATGGGGCCCAGCACCACGACCATCCGGTCGAGCACCTCCGCCGGCGAGCGACCGGACTCCAGCAGCACGGTGGCGGCGTGGACGACGGCGTTGACCAGCCCGGCCACCTCCTCCGGCGACTCGACGTCGAGGGACTCCAGCGCGGCGACGAGCGGCTCCTGCAGCTCGCGGTGCATCTGCATCGCCTGGGCGTCCAGCGCCTCACCCGGGTCGAGCGCGGCCAGCGCGCTGCCGACGGCGTGGGCCCCCTCCGCGACGAGCTCGACGTTCGCCGCGGCGTAGGCGAGCACCTGGTCGGCCGTGGTCGGCGCGGCGCCCATCGCGGCAGCCACCCGTTCCACCCACCGCGGGTAGACGTCCCGCACCATCGCCTGGAGCAGCTCCCGCCGGGAGCGGAAGTACTGGTAGACGCTGGTGCGCGCGAGCCCCACGCGCTCCGCCACGGCCGCCAGCCCGGGGGCCTCACCGGTCTCCAGCAGGATCGCGTGGGCGGCGTCGAGGAGGGCACGCTCACGAGCGGCGCGGTGCTCCGCGACGGTGGGCGCGATGATCCGGGGCATGCGGCCGAGCCTACGTCCTACCGGGGCAGTGCGACGCCGCCTCGGGACGGTCGGCCCCCGGCGCACCGTCCGCTCGGCGACGAGGCGGCCCTCAGCCCGCGAGCGCCCGGCGCACCGCCCGGGTCACCCGCTCGGCCAGCTCGGCGCGCTGGTCGCGCAGCCGCGAGCGGTCGAGCACGACCTCGACCACGGACCGGCCGCGGACCGGTTCGGCCAGCACCGCCCGGAGCTCCTCGGTGCTGCGCACGGCCGTGTGCCGCGCCCGGTAGCCGGCGCACAGCCCGGCGAGGTCGACGTCCTGCGGTGTGCCGAAGACCCGCTCGAAGCTCGCCGCCCGCTCCGGCGCGCCGTGCTCGAGCGTGGCGAAGATGGCACCTCCCCCGTCGTTGAGGACGACGACCTGGAGGTCGACCTCCTCCTCCAGCCGGCCGCGGAGCAGCGCGGCGGCGTCGTGGAGGAAGGTCAGGTCCCCGACGACGGCGCGCACCGGGCGGCCGGTGCCCAGGGCCAGGCCGGTGGCCGTGGCGAGCGTGCCGTCGATCCCGGCGAGGCCGCGGTTGGCGACCAGCCGCAACGTGGCCGGCACCGTGGGTGCGGCGAGGTCGAGGTCACGTACCGTCATCGACGAGCCGAGGACGAGCACGTCCGGTCCCCCGTGCGCCGACGCGGCGACGACCTCGCGGGCGACGGCGAGCCCGTCGAGCCCCGCCGGTCCGTCGAGCACGGCCGCCGCGGCGACGCCCGCGCGCCGCCAGCGGCCCAGCCACTCCTCGTCCACGGGGCCGGGGACCACCCGCACGGCCGGGGTCACGTGCTCGGCCGTACCGGCGACGTCGGGCCACACCGCCCCGGTCGGCGCCACGACGACGACGGCGCGCCCGGGCCTCGCCAGCAGCCGGCCGACCGGCCGGGACAGGGTGGGCCGGCCGTACACGACGACGCGCTCCACCTCCTCGTCGAGCTCGGCGAGGAGCAGCCGGTAGGCGGGCACGGCGTTGGGCCCGGTGCGTGCACCCGAGGTGGGCTCGGCCAGGAGCGGCCAGCCCCCGGCCTCGGCCACCCGGGCGGCCGCGGGTCCGGCGCCGTCCCCGGCGACGACGACCACCCGCCCACCGGCCGGGACGTCCAGCGCCCCGCCGCGCTCCTGCGGCACGACGACCTGCCGCGGCGCGGGCGGGGGGCCGGGCTCCCACGCCCGGGCGGGCACGAGCGGGTCACGGAAGGCCAGGTTGAGGTGCACCGGGCCGGGGTCGCCCGAGCGCGCCCCGGTGGCGGCCGCGAGCGCCCGGACGACGACCTGCCGGGCGGCCGCGGGCGGGGTGTCGGCGGGCAGGTCGGAGTGCCAGCGCGGCGCCCCGGCGAAGAGGCCGACCTGGTCGGTGGTCTGGTTGGCCCCGGTGCGGCGCATCTCGTGCGGCCGGTCGGCGCTGAGGACGACGAGCGGCACCCCGCCGTGCGCTGCCTCGAGCACCGCGGGGTGGAGGTTCGCCACCGCAGTGCCGGACGTGGTGACGACGGCGGCGGGCTCGCCGGCGGTGCGGGCCAGGCCGAGCGCGACGAAGCCGGCGACCCGCTCGTCGACGTGGACGTGCAGCCGCAGCCAGCCGGCGTCGTGCGCGGCGAGCAGGGCGTAGGCGAGCGGGGCGCTGCGCGAGCCCGGCGCGAGCACGACGTGGCCCACCCCGCCCCGGACCAGGGCGGTGACGACCTCGCGGGCGAGCAGCGCCGCCGGCGCCTCGGCGGTCACCGGGCAGCCCCGGCGACGTCGCGGAGTCGGTCACGCCACCGCTCGCGCACCTGCGGTGGGGCGGCGACCGCGGCGAGGCTCTGCGCCGTCGGCTCCGGGACGGTGACGGGCAGGTACCCGCCGCGCGGCACGAGCGGGTCGGGGACGGTGTCGCGCTCGAGCAGGCGCACGGTGCCCAGGCCGCACGCGTGGTGCAGCTCGGGCAGCGCCGCGGCCAGGGCCACCCCGGCGGCGATCCCCACCGAGGACTCCAGCGCGGAGGAGACGACGACCGGCAGCCCCACCTCCTCGGCCAGGCGCAGGCAGGCGCGCACCCCGCCGAGCGGCTGCACCTTGAGGACGACGACGTCGGCGGCCTCGGCCCGACGCACGGCGAGCGGGTCGGCGGCGCGCCGGATCGACTCGTCGGCGGCGATCGGGACCTCGGTGCGCCGGCGCAGCGCCGCGAGGTCGGCGACGTCGGCGCAGGGCTGCTCGGCGTACTCCAGCCCGCCGGCGGCGCGGTCGAGCAGCGGCAGCCGGGCCAGCGCGGTCTCCAGGTCCCAGGCCGCGTTGGCGTCGATGCGGACCTTGCCGCCCGGGCCCAGGGCGTCCCGGACGGCCTCGAGGCGGGCCTGCTCCGCGGCCAGGTCCTGTCCGGGCTCGGCGACCTTGACCTTGGCGGTGCGGCAGCCGTCGCTCGCCGCGACGATCGCGGCGGCCTGCTCGGGCCCGACGGCGGGGACGGTGACGTTGACCGGGACCCGGTCGCGCACCGGCGCCGGCCAGCCCTCGTCCGTCGCCTCCCGGGCGGCGGCGAGCCAGGGCGCGCACTCCGCGGCGTCGTAGTCCCAGAAGGGGGAGAACTCCCCCCAGCCGGCGTCACCGCGCAGCAGCACGCCGTCGCGGGTGGTGATGCCGCGGAACCGGGTGGTCATCGGGGTGGACCAGACGGCGGCGGGCGTGGGCAGGGGACGCGCGGACACGGTGGGCACGTCCCGAGGATAGGCGGGGCGCACCCGGCGGGTGGACGGGGGAGCCATAGGGTTGCCCGCATGACCGAGCAGACCGCCCAGCCCTTCGACCCGCGCCTCTGGCGGCCGGTCGAGGGCTTCGACCTCACCGACATCACCTACCACCGCGCCGTCGAGCGCACCCCCGACGGCGGCACCCGCGACCTGCCCGCGGTGCGGATCGCCTTCGACCGCCCGGAGGTCCGCAACGCCTTCCGGCCGCACACCGTCGACGAGCTCTACCGCGCCCTCGACCACGCCCGGATGAGCTCGGACGTCGCCGCGGTCATCCTCACCGGCAACGGCCCGAGCCCGAAGGACGGCGGCTGGGCCTTCTGCTCGGGCGGCGACCAGCGCATCCGGGGCCGGGACGGCTACCGCTACGAGACCGAGGACGCCGACCCGCGCGCCGGTACGGCGCAGCGCCGGGAGCAGATCGACCCCGCGCGCGCGGGCCGGCTGCACATCCTCGAGGTCCAGCGGCTCATCCGGACCATGCCCAAGGTCGTCATCGCCGCGGTGAGCGGCTGGGCCGCCGGGGGTGGGCACTCCCTCAACGTCGTGTGCGACCTGTCCATCGCCTCGCGCCAGCACGCGCGCTTCATGCAGACCGACGCGAACGTCGGGTCCTTCGACGCCGGCTACGGCTCGGGCCTGCTCGCGCGGCAGGCGGGGGACAAGCGGGCCCGGGAGATCTTCTTCCTCGCCCGGGAGTACTCGGCGGAGGACGCCGAGCGCTGGGGCGTGGTCAACGAGGTGGTCGACCACGCGGAGCTGGAGACCACGGCCCTGGAGTACGCGCGCATCATCGCGGGCAAGTCGCCGCAGGCGATCCGGATGCTGAAGTTCGCGTTCAACATGGTCGACGACGGGCTCGTCGGGCAGCAGGTGTTCGCCGGCGAGGCGACCCGCCTGGCGTACATGACGGACGAGGCCGCCGAGGGGCGCGACGCCTTCCTCGAGCGACGCGAGCCGGACTGGTCGCGCTTCCCGTACTACTACTGAGCACGGGCGCCGGGGATCGGTCGGCCGCGACGCTGTGGCCACCGCCCGCACGACTGTGACCGCGCCGCACGGTAAGAAGAGGCCGTGTCCGCAGCGCCCGGGCCCTCCATCCCTGTCAGCCGCTGCGGACACGGCCCGTACGTGCCCGCCTCGCGCAGGCCTCCACTCCTGCTCCAGCGGGCACGCCCCCCGTTACCGTGCCTGCCACACCCCCTGTCGAAGAAGCTCGTGGAGCGCGGTCACGCATCAAGCATGCCCAACCTCACAATCCCGGGGAATCCGTCGGCAGCACCTATTTCGGGCGCCCTCCATCCTGCTAAGGGAGGACCGCGCGGGTCCGGCCCGTGCCCGACCTCACCGCTGGACGTCGACCCCGCCCCTGTCCACAGGGACGAGCTCCACCCACGTGGTCCCCGGCGCGAGCTCCACGACGGTGCCGTCGCCGGTCGTCAGCGTCACCGGGTCCGCGACCGCGGGCTTGGACCACGTGGCCGCCACGGTGTGCCCGCCGGAGGCGACGAGCGCCTCCCCGGTGCCGGTCATCACGGTCTCGGGCACCGCGTTGCCGGACTGGTCGCGGCCGGCGGAGGCGACGACCTGGACGCGCAGCACGACGACGTTCTGGGCGCCGAGCACCGCCCCGTCCGGGGTGGTGGCGGCGGTCCCGGCCTCGTCCCGCTCCCAGCGCGCCTCCTGCGCGTCCCAGGTCCAGCCCGGGGAGGTCTGCGGGAAGCGCAGCCGCACGGAGGTGGCGGGCTCCCCGGCCCGGACCGCTGTCGCGTCGTCGGGGTCGGTGGCGAAGGCGAACTGCTCCGGCGGCGGGTCGGTGGCCTCCGCCTGGGCGAGGAAGTCGGTGAGCCGGCCGTAGAGGTTGTGCGGCGCCTGCCGGTCGGGGCTGCGGAAGAAGCCCGCGTGGCCACCGTCGTGGGAGATGAGCTGGACGCCGGCGTCGCGCACCGAGGCGAGGAAGAGCGCCTGGCCGCCGGAGATGACCTGGGGCCCGTGGAGGGGCGCGACGATGCCGGCGTCCATCGGGCGCAGCGAGCGGATCGGGCCGACGACCTCGGGCAGCCGGGAGTGGAAGACGGCGTTGAAGCGGGTGATGCCGCCCTCGACCATCTCCTCCCACACGACGTCGGCCTCGTCCAGGCCGGTCTGGGGGCGCGCCATGGCGGTATTCTCGATCTTGACCGCGACGGCGGGGCGGTCCGCGCCGTCCTCCATCGGCAGGCCGGTGAGCGGCCAGGTCGGCCCGGGTCCGGTGGGCTCGGCGGTCACGGTCGGCTCCGGTGTCGGGGTCGCGGTGACCGCCTCCCCCACGGTCTTCGGTCCCGCCCCACTGCACGCCGTCAGGGCGCAGAGCGTCACGGCCACGGTCGCGGCCCATCGTCGTCCGGCCATCTGGCGCCTCCTGTGTCGGCCTGCGGGGCCACGGTACCGGCGCTGGCACCTACCCTGGCGGACATGACGTCACACGACCTCCGGCGCGCCGCGGTGCTCCCGGGCGGCACCGCCCCGGACGCCGTGCGCGGGCTGCTCGCGGCCCTTCCGGCGGCGCTCGACGGCAGCGGTCCGGCGCTGCGTCCGGCCGACCCGGCCCTGCCCGCGCCCGCACCGCCGGAGGTGCCGGAGGGGGTCGCAGCCGTGGTCGCGACGTCCGGCTCGACGTCGGGCACCGGCCACCTCGTCGCCCTCGACGGTGCGGCGCTCGTGGCCTCGGCGCGTGCGACCTACGAGCGTCTCGCCGGGCCGGGCCAGTGGCTCGCCTGCCTGCCCAGCCATCACATCGCCGGCCTGCAGGTACTCGTCCGCTCCGTCGTCGCCGGGACCGAGCCGGTGGTGCTCGACACCACGGACGGCTTCCGGGCGGCGGACCTCGCCGCGGCGGTCGGACGGCTCCGCGACGACGTGCCCGGGTACCTCTCCCTCGTGCCCACCCAGCTGGCCCGGGTCATGGCCGACGACGACGCCGTCGCCGCGCTCCGCCGGCTCTCCGCCGTCCTCGTCGGCGGCGCACGGACGGCAGGGGCGCTGCTCGCCACCGCCCGCGACGCCGGCCTGCGCGTCGTCACCACCTACGGCATGACCGAGACGGGCGGCGGCTGCGTCTACGACGGCGTCCCGCTGCCCGGCGTCGAGGTGGACGTGGACACCGACTCCCGGGTGTGGGTCACCGGCCCGGTCCTCGCCCGCGGCTACCTCGACGACCCCGCGGCGGACCGGGACACGTTCCACGTGCGTGCTGGACGACGCTGGCTGCGCACCGCGGACCGCGGCTCGCTCGCCGGCGGTGTGCTCACCGTCCTCGGCCGGCTGGACGACGTCATCCTCAGCGGCGGGCTCAACGTGTCCGCGGCGGCCGTCGAGCAGGCCCTGGGCGAACTGCCCGGGCTGGGCGAGGCCGTCGTCGTGGGGGTGCCGGACGACCACTGGGGGGCGCTGGTGACCGCGGTGGTGGCCGGGGAGACGGCTGCGGACCTGGCGACGGTGCGGGCGCACGTGGGAGCGCGGCTCGGCCGGCCCCACGCCCCCCGGGCGCTGGTCCGGCTCCCCGAGCTGCCGCTGCGCGGGCCGGGCAAGGTCGACCGGCTCGGCGCGGCGGCCCGGGCGCGGGAGCTGCTCGCCGCCGGCGACCCCCGCACCGAGCGCCTGCCCTGACCGGGGCGGGGCGCGCCGTTACGCTGGACGCCGTCCCCGCCGCAAGGAGCTTCATGGCCACGTTCGCCGACTGGGTGGAAGGCGCCCGGATCCGTACCCTGCCCGCCGCTGCCGCCCCCGTCCTCGTCGGCACCGGCGCCGCCTACGCACTGGAGGCCGGCTCCGTGCCCCGCGCGCTGCTCGCCGCCGGGCTCGCGCTCGCCCTGCAGATCGGGGTGAACTACGCCAACGACTACTCCGACGGTGTGCGCGGCACCGACGACCACCGCACCGGCCCGCCGCGGCTCACCGGCTCCGGCGCCGCCCACCCGGGGACCGTCAAGCTCGCCGCCTTCGCCTCCTTCGGTGTCGCAGCGGTCCTGGGCCTCGTGCTGTGCGCGCTCGCCGGGACGTGGTGGCTGGTGGCCGTCGGGGCGCTGTGTGTGCTGGCGGCCTGGGGGTACACCGGCGGCCGCAACCCCTACGGCTACCGGGGACTGGGCGAGGTGGGCGTCTTCGTCTTCTTCGGCCTGGTGGCGACGCTCGGGACCACCTACACCCAGGCGTTGCGGGTGTCGGGGCCGGCCGTGGCAGGTGCGGTGGGTATCGGCTCCATCGCCTGCGGCCTGCTCATGGTCAACAACATCCGCGACATCCCCACCGACCGGGTGTCCGGCAAGCACACCCTGGCGGTCCGGCTCGGGGACCGGCACGCACGGTGGGGGTACGTCGCCATGACGGTCGTGCCGTTCCTGCTCGCGCTCGCCGTCGCACCGGCCCACCCGTGGGCCCTGCTCACCCTCCTGCTCGTGCCGCTCGCCGTCCGGCAGGCCCGCACCGTCCTGGGGGGTGCCACGGGGCGTGACCTCATCCGGGTGCTGCGGGACACCGGGCTGCTCGAGCTCGGCTACGGTGTGCTGCTCGGGCTGGGGCTGGCGCTCTAACCCTCGCGCCGCCCGGGGGTGTCGTCCTCGCCGTCGAGGAGGGCGTCCTCCTCGGCGGCGTCCTGCGCGATGGCGTCCTCCACCGGCTTCCGCTCCCGCTTGCGGGCCAGCACCTGGGCCGCCTCGCCCGCCTGCTTCGGCAGGACGAGGAAGGACACCAGGGCGGCGACGACGACGGCGAGGAGCGGGAGCAGCCAGCCGCGGACGCCGACCAGCCAGAGCAGACCGAGGACGACGGCGAGCACCGCGAGGCGGAGCAGCGTGTAGCGCACGATGGGCACGCCAGCAGCCTAGTCCCAGCGCTCGGGGGTACCACCTGCGGGTGGGCCTGCTGCGAGCGGGTGGGGACCTGCGCGCGGACGGCATAGGCTGGAGGGGATATGCGATACCTCCCCCTTGTCCTGCTGCTGGCGCTGGTCATCTACGCGCTGGTGGACTGCGTGCGCTCCGACGACGAGGACATGCCCGTGGGCCTGCCCAAGGCCATCTGGGTGATCCTCATCATCGTCTTCCCGGCCGCGGGTGCCGCGGCGTGGCTCGTGGTGAGCCGGGTGAGCCGCAAGGCGCAGCACGCGGGGGGCCGGGGCGGCGCGGCCTACGGGGCACCGTCCGCCGGCCCCGCGACCCGGCATCCCTCCCGCCCGATCGCGCCGGACGACGACCCCGAGTTCCTCGCCGACCTGAGCAGGCGGCTGCGGCAGCCCGAGCCGCCGGAGCCCGAGCCGGAGGCCGGCCCCGCCGAGGGCGAGGGTCCCACCGGCGACGAGGCGAGCAGCCCCTCCGACGAGGACGGCCCCCAGCCCCGCCGCTGAGGCCTCGGTACCCCGGCGCCGCTGACGCCCCGGCGCCCCGGCTCCGCCGACGCGGCGCCGGGCCCCTCCCCCACCTCCGGTGGTTCGTCCCTTCGGCTCAGCCTGGCCTGTTCGCCAGGGCGAGCGGTGATCGAGAAGGGCGACCCAGGTGGCCGGTCAGTCGGCGGTCAGCGGGGCGGTCGGCGGCCGGGCCGGCGGGGCGGCCGGGCCGGCGGGGCGGTCGGCGGCCGGTCTACGGTCGGCGCCGACGCTC